>JABIHL010000033.1 GCA_018649665.1 Chloroflexota bacterium
GATCTACGGGCGTGGCAGGTCGGAACTTATTCTCGGCAGACACGTGAACGGCTCGACCTCAAATAATCCAGATTCGCCAAAACCGCTGATCGCCACAAAGTTCTTTCCTTACCCTTGGCGATTGCGCAAGTCGTCGCTAAAGCGCGCTCTCAAGGCCAGCTTGAAACGACTCAACGCTGAATCGATCGATATCTACCAGATTCACTTCCCGTTTCGACCTCGAAGCTTCGAATATTGGGTCGATGCTCTCGCTGATGCCGCACAAGACGGACTCGTCAAAGCGGTAGGAGTTTCGAACTTCTCCGCAGAACAAACGAAACGTGCTCACGAGTTGCTGGCACGCAAGGGCATCGTTCTCGCGGCGAATCAGGTTGGATACAGCCTGCTAAATCGAAAAATCGAATCGAACGGCGTACTGGAAACGTGCCGTGAGTTAGACGTATCGGTGATCTCGTACGGACCTCTCGCCGAAGGTTTACTCACAGGAAAGTATCGACCCGACAATCCGCCTCCGTTCATGCGGAAGTGGCGATGGGCACGGAAGCGACTGAAGATGCTGCCACCGTTGATTTCGTTGATGAGCGATATCGCAAGCGGTCACAATGCGTCGCCCTCTCAGGTCGCTCTGAACTGGCTAATTCAGAAGAACACACTGCCGATTCCGGGCGCGAAATCAGCGATGCAAGCGAAAGACAACGCAGCGTCGATGAGATGGTCGCTGGGCAACGACGAATTCGAGGCGCTAAACGTGGCGACCGAGCAGTATTTGCCGACTCGCTAGCTAGGGAATTACCTATTTGGCTGCCAGCCTAGGAATCCGATTCGACAGATTCGTCATCAGCTGGTCCGATAACTTCAACAAGCTTGTCGTTCAACGATTCAGGGTCGTTTGAAGCGATAAACCAAGTCTCAACTTTGCCGTCGTCGCCACCCACTCGTACATCAAGCTCAACGCCCGTCTTCACGCCTAGCACGCTCCACATCTTGGCGATGCTACGCATATTAGGACGTGTCTGAGCAGCAGCACGAGTCATCCTCGACTGCGGCTCGGCAACACGAACTGCAACCAAATCGTCAGTTTTCACCACTGCCGATTTCATACCAAGGCGAACGTCGAAGCCATCGGCTGAAATTCGCAAAGTCATCGTGATGTAGTTCAGCATCACGAACATCGTCATGAGCGAACTAATACCGAACGCCGCGTAGAACGCAACGGCCCCGCCGCCAGTGACGACTGGATCGCTTATGAGTCCCTTTATGGCTACACCGGTCAGGGCACCAGCCGTGACTCCCAGCATTAAACCAAGGAATCCGAACATACGTCCGGACGCCTTCACCTGTTGAAAATAACTTTGCTTTTGATCTGTCATGTCACATCTATTCAATCACAGAGCAGCGTTAAAATCCGGAACAAATCACAGACATTGCGCCGCTACCCATCGCTGAACTAATGAGGAATCACCGGCAATACCAAATGCGAAGGACGGTCCGCTGAATGGATAATCGTCTGCTGGGCTACTCGCAACTCAGCATCCGACCAGTAGTCCTTGCCTGTGTTGTGATTACGATCGAAGTTCGGGAAGTCCGAGCTTGATACGTACAACCGCAGTTTTTGGCCCGGCTTGAACATGCACCCGATCGGATTCAACTTGATCGTGTACTCAGCGACTTCGCCCGGTTCGAGCAATGTTGGATTTTCGTAGCCGTTTCGGTACTGCGCTCGCATGATTCCATACGTCAGGTTCACCGATAGGCCATCTTCGTAAACAACGGCAAGTTTGGCGGTCCAGTCGGTATCAGGTCCGTCTGTTTTCGCCCAGAGTTTTAGCGAAATAGGACCCGTAACTTCTAGTTCTGAATCAAACACCGGGAAGTCGTAAACGAGTATGTCTTTGCGATGATCGTGCGGCGACTGATCGACAGGGGCTGCCTGTGAATCGGCACGCATCAGGCTCATCACCGGATCACGTGGGTCGTACTTATACTCGTCTTGTCCAACTTCGTTCGCTGACGGCGGCTCAACCGATAGCGATCCATCACCGCCAACCGTGTTTGCGCTACCTTTTGAGTGAAGATAGAAGTTTGTGTACTCAGTTCGAGCCAGCGGCCATTCGTTCTCGCCGCGCCACTTATCTTCGCCAAGTACCCACATCTGAACCGGCGCTTCATCAGCAAGTCCGTTGTCGGCGCCCTTTAGATCAAAGTCGTACCAGCGTGCGATCAGATCGGCGTAGGTCGTAGCGGCGTCGGGGCCATAGTCGACTGGGCCGATTTTGCCGGTGTACTGCGTAGCGTCGTGACCCCACGGGCCAATAATCAATCGATGCTTGTCACGCAGTTCTTCCGGACCATTGGTTGTAAGTCCTTCAAAATTATCGATCGTTCCGATTAGCCGATCCCACCAGCCGGTTATCTGATAAATCGGCGTTTCAACCTTCGAATGGATATCGCCGAAATGTTGGAATTCGCCGTTCTGCTCACGGTGATACGCCTGCAATTGTGGGTTCAATTCCGAGAACACATCGCCCGGAATATCGCCCAACGGCAACCACCACATGTACTTGCCACGCTCGACTTCGTTCCAGCGTTTCGCCGCTTCATCAGGCGTAGTTGCTCCGTCGTCTAGCTCAGCACGATGACGCATGTCAGCGGCCATCATGTAGGTCCAGTCGAGACGGCGTCCTGTCTCAAAGATTCCGAAGGTGATATCAAGAATATTTTGTGAAATGCCGCTGGCGAGAGTCGATGTCAGGCTCGGCGGTTGCGAGTCGAGCATCATCCAAATCGCCCAACTTGCGTTCGAGTGCCCCCAGGTCCCGACTCGACCGTCGCTCCATTCGAGCTTGGCTGCCCATTCGATCGTGTCGTAACCATCGGGCGTATCGTGAGTTTCGGTGCGTTCTCGCCACATCCACTCGTAGTCACCATCGGACGCATATCGACCACGGAAATCCTGCATCACAACGCAGTAGCCACGTGCAGCAAGATCGGTCGCAGTCGCCACGTAGCGAGGAGTCAGCTTTCGATAAGGCGTGCGGCAAACGAGCGCCGGGTACTGGCTCCCACCAACTGGGTGATAGACATCGGCACGAAGCACAACGCCATCGCGAGTCGTCAACTCCATATTGCTCTCAACAACGACTTCGAGCGGAGAAGAGTTTGGGTATTTTTTGTCAGTCAGGGTCATTTTGAAATTTGAACCAATTTGGAGCTACTAATCAATATTTCGTCATCCTGAACTCGCCTGTCCTGAGCACAGCCGAATGGGATTCAGGATCTCGTTGTCGGGGGAACCAGCCTCACCCTTTAGGCCAAGGCACCTTCATCATCTCTTCGCCCCAAATTAGCTCACCATTCCACGCCTGTTGAGCCTCGATTTCACGAGGAGCCTTCATCTCAGCAGTCGTGAGACGTGCACCGATGTGAACCATCACAAGTTGTTTTACTCCGGCTTCGGCGGCAGTCTCAGCAGCGCCAAGCACTGACGACGAAGCATCAGCGTGCGGATTGCCGTCCATGCGATCGTGCGTCTCCCAGCACATCATCATCAACACATCGGCACCACGCGCCAGATCGGTCACGGTGTCACACGGAGCAGTATCACCCGTTAGGACAATCGATCCGTCGGGAGTGTCGATTCGGTAAGCAAGTGAATCTAAATACGGCTGAACATGATCGGCAGGGGCAGCAGTAACTTCCCAGTTTGAACCAGCCTTGATTAGACCCGGTCCCATGTTGTGAGCGTCGACGTCGGGCTTCTTTCGAGGAAGCTCACCGCCACGATCTTGGAAAGTAATTTGTGAAGCTGGGTGATGAATCCGAGCTTTCCAATCATGAGCAAACAAACCCGTATCCTCGTCGAGAATTCCGTTCGTAAATTCTTCAGTCAGCTTTGGACCGTAGACATTGAGGGTCTTGTCCCTTGGAATCATCTGATCCCAGCGAGTGAGAATGAACGTAGGAAAATCAGCGTCGTGATCGAAATGGTGATGCGTAAAGAACACATCGTCAATCTCGGTCGTGTTAATGCCCGCTCTGGCGAGTTTCCACGTGGTTGCGGGCCCGCAATCGAACAACAATTTCTCGTCGCCGACCTGCACTACGTACGACGACCCGAATCTATCGGGAAGCGGCGTGGGGGTCCCACAACCAATAATCGTAACTTCGGGTGTTAACGGCTTCTTTGCGCCCATGCTCGCTCCACTGCTCTTGTACTGATGTTCGTTGCCAAAACGGTTCAAGGCGCAGGGTACAGCAACATCAATTGGATGTGACGACGATTGGCACTGTCATTGCGAGGAGTGAAGCATGAACGACGTGGCAATCAGACACAACGTAGGTCTCGACTAACTAGCCGGCGCTCATCGGCGTCGAACCTGCGGGCTCTTCAGCACCGATACCAGCACTGGCAGCCATTGCCATTTCCATCATTTGCATCATTCGTTCTTGGAACATCTTGATCTGCTCCATCACTGCCATAAGCTCGTCGATCCACTCGGGATCGTCACGATCAATGTCGACCCGTATCTGCATGTGACCAACATCAACGCCAATGCCCAACTGCTTCTGCAGTGGCCCTCGTGCACCGCCGGTCGGCTGCTTCAGCGACATTACGGCCCGGAACTCTTTGGCACTTATCAATTCGACTCCGGCTGCCTCGGCTAGCACGCGCATTCGAGTCGACTTCATCAACAGTTTCACATGAGTTGGCATCGGACCGAATCGGTCACGAATCTCCTCATCAATATCGTCGATTTCTTCATCCGATTGCATTCGCGCTAAGCGTTGGTAGATCGAAAGTCGCTGCGCTAGATCCTCGATATAGCTATCGGGAATTCGTGCGTCGATTCCAATATCAACACGAACTGTTGAGAACTCAGGCGCTTCTGATTCTACTGGTTCGCCGGAATTTCCATTGGCTTTCAACTGACGAACCGCGTCTGCAAGAAGCTTGGTGTAGAGATCAAATCCTATTGCCGAAATCTGACCCGACTGCTCGGCTCCGAGCAAGTTTCCGATGCCTCGAATTTCAAGATCGCGTAGAGCGATCTGATACCCGGATCCAAGCTCGGTCGCAGCAAGAATCGTGTTCAGGCGTTGTTCTGCCTGTTCTGTCAGTGCCTTCGCACGTGGAACCATCAAATATGCATATGCCCGGTTAGCACCGCGTCCGATTCGCCCACGGATTTGATAAAGCTGTGACAGACCGAACATGTCGGCTCTATCGACGATCAATGTGTTGGCGTTCGGGAGGTCGACTCCCGATTCTATGATCGTTGTGCACAGCAGCACGTCGAATTCGTGGCGATCGAACGAAGCCATCACTTTTTCGAGTTCGTCCTCAGCCATCTGGCCATGACCTACCTGAACGTTCGCTTCGGGTACGAGCTTTTGCAGTTTGCTCGCGAGAAGTTCGATGTCTTTGACACGGTTGTGCAGATAGAAGACCTGACCACCCCGATCAAGCTCGCGAAGTATCGCTTCACGAGTTAGGTCGTCACTCTCTTCCGAAACATAGGTCTTGATCGGCAGTCGCTCTTCTGGCGGCGTTTCGATCATGCTCATATCTCGAACACCCGCCAGTGACATGTGCAGTGTCCGTGGAATAGGCGTTGCGCTCAGAGTCATGATGTCGACCTGAGTACGCATTCGTTTGAGCCGCTCTTTGTGCGTAACGCCAAACTTGTGCTCTTCGTCGATGATTACGAGCCCAAGGTCTTTGAACCGAACATCTTTTTGAAGCAGTCGATGTGTGCCAATAACAATATCGACGCTACCGTTGGCGATTTTGGCGATCGTCTCTTTCTGCTGCCGATCCGTGCGGAATCGAGAGAGCATATCGACGTTCGCCGGGAACGGCTCTAGTCGTTCGGAGAAGGTTTCCAAGTGCTGTTGCGCAAGTACGGTGGTCGGAACAAGAATCGCAACCTGACGACCCGATTGGACAGTCTTAAACGCCGCTCGTAAAGCGATTTCCGTTTTGCCGTAACCAACGTCACCACAGACCAATCGATCCATCGGCTGCGTCGATTCCATGTCAGCCTTCACAGCTTCGATAGTCGTTAGCTGGTCAGGAGTCTCTTCAAATGGGAAGCTTGCTTCGAGCGAGTCCTGCCAAGGAGTATCCGGCGTAGCTGCGAACCCAGTCGCAATCTTTCGTGATGCATATAAAGCGATCAGTTCGCCAGCAAGCTGCTCAGTTGCCTTCATGGCTCGGGCTCTCGCCTTGCTCCACTCCTGCGTTCCCAGTCGAGTGAGTCGAGGCGATGAGTCAGCGGCGCCGTGATAGAGCTGAATTCGATCAAGATGTTCAGTGGGAACGTACAGCTTGTCGTCTTCGGCGTATTCGAGAACCAGATACTCCTGCCCCTCGGAGCCCATGACCTGAGTTCCAACGAACTTGGCGACTCCGTGCTCGACGTGAACTACGTACGAGTCGGGCTTAAGTTGTTCGAGTGCTGGTCCCTTGCGCATCGGGCGCTTACGCACACGGCGTCGCTCTTTTTGAACCCCAAAGACTTCGGAATCACTGAGAATCGAAACCTCAGTACCATCTGCGGCTTCTATAGAAAAACCAGTAAGCAAATGCCCTGTGACGATATGAATTTCGCCGGGTTCTGGAGCTTGCCCTACCGTTTTTACGAGACTCGCTTCAACACCTGCTTCTTCGGCGATTTCGTGAAAACGCTGGGCGTGATTCGTTATTACGACTGTACGTTTCTTTTCAGGAATGCCCTTGCGAACGATTTCTAGAGCTGTTTCGACTCCACCACTGACCAGTGACGGCAACTTCAGCGGCAGCGCCAAAGCCCCTCCTTGAAGCTCTTCAGCGTCGATGCCCCAAGGCGAAAGCGTAATGCTCTTGGGTCGGGCGTCTATCGCATCTGAAATGAATCCCCACTCTAGGTGAGGCTGCGCAAAGCCAACTGGCACATCGCCGCGCTTCTCTTTATTCGCACGAAGCTGGGCCATGCGCCTGTCCTGACCCTGAGAAGTCTCTTCGATTGCTCCGGGCCGTAAAGCGACCATCAGGCTTTCGGCAGGCATGTAGTCGAACACGTTGCCTAGATTGAAGAACCCGGCGTAATAAGAAATTTCGTCGAGTACTTCACCGGCGAGTGCGTGACTCAGTTCCGATGGGATTCGACGTTGTGCTTCTTCCGACGTTCCAGCAAGATCCATGTTGCCCAGAAGTTCTTGCACTCGCTCTTGATCTGCCAACATCGGCAATGTTTCGAGGGCAGGAGGAATAATTACACTGCGAGTTTTTGCAGCCGAACGCTGAGTACCCGGATCGAAAAATCGTAGACTCTCGATTTCATCGTCGAACAGTTCGATACGAACTGGGCGTTCGCTGGAGACGGGGAATATATCGAGAATTCCACCGCGACGCGAGAAAGTACCGGGGATCTCGACCGTCGGTTCATGGATATAGCCCATCTCAACCCACTGTCGAGTCTGAGATTCAAGATTTATGCGATTTCTCACACTCAGCGTGTGGGTCGATGAATCGAACACAGCACGTTCGAGAGTTGCCTGAGAAGCGGCATTTACAGAAGCAATAATCAACGGCTGTTTGACGCCTTTAATATCACCACGCATTGCGGCGAGTGCTCGTAGTCGAGCGTGACTAGCTCCACGATCTGGAACATATCGTTCGAATGGGATGTCTTCCGACTCTGAAAAGTGGAATATTGGAGCATCATCGCCGAGCCACGTGAAAAGGCGATCATGGAGGCGTCGAGCCGATCCCGGATTAGGTGTCAAAACGAAAACAGGCGCGGCAGACTCACGCCAGAGTGTCGCCACAGCGCATTCCGTGGCGGGGTCTGGTGCTATCACTGCCGCCCGCGCTCTTGGAGCACGGAGGCTATTTAGAAGTGCTGCAAACTGTTCGGTTTCACCGAGCAGTGGGAGCAATCCCGACAGACTCATTCAGATTTCCGGATACCTACTAATCAGGCTCTGCGTTGATCGGGCTTAGAGCCTTAATCAACACCGTGCCAACACAGCTAAAGGGCCATCGAACGAAATCCGGTGACCTTGGTGTAGTTCCATGCTAGCACTGAGGGTCGCCTACGCTACAAAATAACCAGTACATATTTCGTCAACTATGAGCATTCTTGCTCCACAATCAATAAATGATGGACAACAAGCGCGCAAAACGACCAAGCCGTATCGTCGTGAAACTCGGAACCAACCTGCTTACAGGCGGTAAAGACGCGCTCGACCTTGAAACGATCGGCAGCATATTCGCTCAAATCGCTAAGGTGAAATCTTCGGGTGTCGAAGTGTTGATAGTCAGCTCAGGTGCGGTTGCCGCCGGGCGAGAGTCACTTTCTCGCACGCCTAGAAAAAACAAGCTTCAACGAGGCACTGTCGCCTATCGACAGGCACTAGCCGCTCTAGGCCAGCCACAGTTGATGATGACGTTCGAGCAGATTTTCGCCAATCACGATATCGAAGTCGCTCAGGCACTTATCTCACGAGGTGATTTGCAAAGCCGATCTCGCTACCTAAACGTTCGAAATACGCTCGATGCTTTGCTTTCAATAGGCGCAGTACCAATCATTAATGAGAACGACGTCGTTGCCGTAGAAGAGCTCGCGGGCGAAGTTTATGGCGATAACGACCGACTTTCTGCAATGGTCGCCAACACCGTCGACGCCGATCTGTTGATTCTTCTTGGCGACATGGACGGACTACACGAAACCGACCCACACATCGACCCCAACTCTGAACTAATCTCGACAGTCGACAAAATCGACAAATCGATAGAAAAAGCCGCACGCGGGCCCCACGATCTTCAGGGTAGTGGCGGAATGGCAAGCAAGCTCGACGCTGC
>JABIHL010000034.1 GCA_018649665.1 Chloroflexota bacterium
ACGAATTCAGGCCATGCTCTCTGGAGGGTTTTCGGTTGACTATTCGAACAGTCGTCATAATGTTGGGTCGAGGCGGAAGTTCCGGATTACCCGGAAAAAACGTCATGCCAATTCTTGGCAAACCCATGATGGAATACCCGTTGATCGCAGCAGAGCGATCCGATTCCGTCAGCGATATATATCTAACGACTGATGACGATCAAATCGCCTCGATCGGTGCACACTACGGCGCCAATATCATCAAGAGGCCGCCAGAGCTTTGCACCGACGATGCACTCTTTGAAGACGCTCTAGTACACGCTTGGAAATACGTCAGTGAGCAAACCTCACCGAAGCCCGACTACGTTGTAATTCTGATGTGTAACGCCCCAATGGTCGTGGCAGATCAAATCGACCAAGGCATCAAAATGTTGGAAGCTGACCCAGACGCCGATTCAGCTGTGACAGTCTCGAAATACAACATGTGGAGTCCGCTAAGGTCGCGCAAGCTAGAGCCAGACGGCAGTCTGCAGCCGTTCGTGCCATTCGAAACCTTTGGAGATCCCGCAACTCTCTCTTGCGACCGCGATTCGCAAGGCGATGTCTTCTACGCCGATATGGGCGCAACCATCTCGCGCGCATCTGCGCTCGACGATATGGAGAACGGACTTCTACCTCAAAAGTGGATGGGACAGAAAATTCTTCCCATCGACAACTACGCAGGTATGGATATCGACTACGACTGGCAAATACCAATCGCCGAATACTGGCTCAAAGATCACGGCTTTCGGCAAGATGTTCCCGCCGGGCAAAGTAACCCGGCCGAGAACACTGATAACGCCGCTACACGAAATTAGTCGCTAGTAACTTAAGGGTCATTAGGTGGAACGGCGTAATCGTTCTGTTCCACACCACAGTTCCAACCCCACGGCTTCTCTTTGTTCTCATTGCCGTTTTTGGTCTCAACAACGTACTCATTCGGGGCATCCCACTGTTCGAGTCGCGATTCCTGAGTTCCCTGGAACACTAGAGACGAATAACGATTGTGATATTCGTTGAATATCTTTCGACCTTCTTCGGTATCCGGCTCGCCAAGGGCAATGCGGGGCCATTCTTCCTTAGGGAACTGCACGTATGACGTGAACGTTCTCATCAGGCCATCAATTTCCGCGCTGGTAAATTGCGGCATGTTTAGAGTCGAACTCGAAGTAGTGTGCGTAGCCATCGAATCTTCCTCGATATAGCCACGCTTGACCGCCAACTCTCGCAAATCGGTCCCCCGATATGGAGTAAAGATGCTGACAGTCAGCGAATCGTAACCCTGCAGTTCACGGTTCAAATCAATCGTTTCGAAAACCATTTCGCGAGTCTCGTCCGGAAAACCGATCATGTTGTTCACACTGAACGCTATTCCACTCTCAGCGATGGTGTCGAAATTGCTAATGATCTCCTCGTTAGTCGGAGCACGTTTCACAACTTCACGCCTGAACTTTTCATTACCGCACTCAAGCCCAAACGAAATTCTGAAGCAATTAATCGAATTCATCAATTCGAGATTTTTGGCAGAAGCGTTCTCAGGCCGAGTATTGAACCAAAACGGAATCTTTAAATCAGCGTACATCTCGGCAAATGCCTCGACTTCAGCTTCAGGGCGCGCGAGGAAACTGTCGTCAATGATGTACAAAAACTCAGGATCGACTTGTTCGATCATGTGGTCAATCTCTGTACGAATATCGTCCATACGCTTCCTGCGCATGAAATTCCCCAGATGGTTTGCCCGCATTATTTCCACTTGCATCGGAGAATTGCAGAACGTGCAGGAATACGGACACCCTCGATAAGTTTCGATAGGAACCGTCTTGAATATTTTCCCGCCCATTGGTCGATAGAAACGTGCCTCATCGAATAACGAGAAATCAGCCATGCCCCGTTGAATGTCGACAAGAGGGCGCATCTGGTTTTTAACTACCGTGCCATCGTCACGCTTGAACCACACGTTTTTAACGTCTTCGCAAGATTCGCCCATGCGAACCCGCTCAGCGACTTCGACGATAGTGTCTTCGCCCTCGCCCAAACCGATCATCTGAACACCGGGGTACGAAATCGCTTTTTCAGGCGCTGCAGTAGGAAATACCCCACCAACAATGGCTGGAATATTGGCGTCTTTCACCGATTCAAGTAAAGTCACGCCTTGAAGGAAGGTATCTTCAACAACCGAAACCAACATCAGATCAGGTTTATATTCGTCGACCTTCGCCTGGAAATCTCCCAGAATATCGGTCTTGAATACAACACCCAAATCGCGTTGTTCATCAAACTCACGTGCCTGCAAGAACTTCACCCGATTCTGCGGGCTACTCGTCAATTCTGAAACATAGTGAGTAGTGTCGAACAGGTCGACCTCATAGCCAACCTCTCGCAAAATCCCAGTGAACTTCGCTATCGCAAGTGAAGGCACGAGCATCATGGTCAAATTTGGGTAGACCATCAAAATGCGAAAATCTTTGCGTTCCTTCATCATCTCTCCGCCAATCAATCGTTATTGAAATTCTCTGCTACCGCGCCAATGCTACGCTCACCGGGTGATGAGTACACTATTTATGAATAGCTACATGGACGATAAACCACGCAGCGCCGACGGCCTACAGTTCAATAATTCGCAGCGAAATCGGACGAAATACGTTTCAGATGCTTCATCTTCGTCGTACCGGATTCAACAGTGCCCAGATCCACACTCCTTTACGTACATAATTCGGCTATCGGCGATGCGCTAGCCAATCAAGTTCAAACACTTGAAATGTGTCGCGCTCTCCAACTTTCAGGACTCGACGTCACACTGCTAATCCCAGAAGGCACGCTGAATCGATCGCAAGTCGTTACTGAGATTCAAAACGAACTCGGCGAACCACCAGCTTTCAAAATCGATTTCTGGCAAGTAAAAAAAATCCCCGGCTTGCCGAGAACCTTAAAACTTCTGTACTCACTACGAAAACAGAAACACCTTCTCGCAGGATTCGACTATCTGTTCATTCGCTACGCACCATTTCTGCCAATAGCGGTCAATGTCGATACAAAGCTCATCTTTGAAAGCCACGACACAAGCACCTTCACCCGATACCGAATACTCAACAAATTCGCCTCAAGCTGGATAGCGAAACAGACAAACAAGAAAGCCATATTCGTGTTTGTGGCCATCAGCCAAGCACTCTCGAACTACTGGGTAGACAAGGGGGCGGATGAATCACGAATCCTCGTACTACATGACGGCGTCAGAGCAGAAGCGTTACTTACACAAATCGAAAAACAAGCAGCAAAAGCCGAACTCGGAATAACAACCGAATCTAAAATCGTGGTCTACGCCGGAACACTCAAGGCAGACCGGCACCCACAGCGGATTATCCGGCTTGCCAAAGATATTCCCGAAACAACGTTCTACGTCGTTGGTGGCACTCCACAGCAGCTTCAGCAATCTTCGAGCCCACAGCACGCGAATACGAATCAGCTGATGTCGAAGCGTTTCTTGAATACGTGGTCGATGGCGGTGAG
>JABIHL010000035.1 GCA_018649665.1 Chloroflexota bacterium
AAGAAGGGATCATCATCCCGCCGATCAAGTTCGTAAATAAAGGCGAGATCGACGACGATCTGTTCCGACTAGTGCTTTCGCAAATTCGGTCGAAGCGCGAATCATCTGGCGATTTTCGAGCGCAAATTGCGTCCAACAGAACAGGCGCACTTCGAATCATCGAGATCATCGACCGCTACGGAATCGACGAATTCGACCACTACATCGACGAGATCATCGAATACACCGACCGCCGAACCCGCGTCGAAGTAGCCAAACTCCCTAAGGGAGTATTCACTGCCGAAGGATTTGTCGATAACGACGGCTTCACCGATGACGTGGTAAAACTCGCCGTGAAAATCACTATCGACGACGATGGCATTCGCTTCGATACAACGGGATCTGACCCGCAACGTCGTGCCCCCGTGAACTCGACCTTCGCCCAAACGTACTCAGCCTGTGCCTACGCGCTGCGAGCTTTGATGGATCGTGATCTCCCGGTGAACGATGGCTTCTATCGCTACGTTCACGTCGACGCTCCTGAAGGAACGGTCACGAACTGCGTCCACCCTGCCCCGGTCGTTGGTGGCTGGGAGACCCACGTCAGACTCAATGATCTCATCTTCGAAGCGCTCGCACCTGCCCTGCCCGACGCTATCTGCGCTGGCACTAAATCAATGCAGTGTCACGCCGGGTTTGGTGGCGAAAATCACGAAACAGGCGAGTACTACTGCTTCCTCGAAACTCTTGCCGGTGGATACGGGGGACGATCTACGTCTGACGGTCCCGACGCAGTTCAATCGCACGGTCAAAACACCGAAAACGCCCCGATCGAAGAAACAGAATCTAACTACCCTGTTCGCATCACACGATACGAACTTGTCCCTGATTCAGAAGGCCCCGGTGAGTTCAGGGGCGGACTCGGTCTACGACGTGACTACATGTTTCCTGAAGAGGCAACATTCACCATTCTCGCCGACCGCGATAAGTTCGGCCCTCGTGGAATTTTTGAAGGTGAGCACGGCGGCAAATCCGTCTACGCAATAATCAAAGATGGTGATGAAGAACACCTTTCTTCAAAGACAACCGTCGAGCTTCAACCCGACGAAGTAATCAGCTACAGAACTTCCGGTGGCGGCGGATACGGTTCACCTTTCAAGCGTGACCCAGAGGCGATTCTCGACGATGTTTCGCAAGGCAAAATTTCGATAGAACGAGCACGTAAACGCTATGGTGTCGAGATAGACCCATTAACCAATCAAATCAATGAAAAAGCAACTAAGGAACTACGAAGTGGGCGGTAGCGAAAAGGGCGGCAACGCGGGCCGCGGTTCACAAAGATTCGACCCGATCCAGTTCGAGGTAGTTCGATCTGCACTAACTCAGGTCGCCGAGGAAATGGCAGCAGCGTTAAGACGCTCCGCCTACTCCACCAACGTCAAAACCCGCCAAGATTTCTCCTGCGCATTTTTCGACCGTGACGGCCGACCGATTTCGCAGGCATTCACCCAGCCGGTTCATCTCGGTTCATTCGTCGAACTAATCCCAACATCGATCAAAACGTACGGTGCTGAAAATCTAGAGCCCGGCGACATGCTGGTGGTGAACAATCCGTTCGGCGGCGGCTCCCACCTCAACGACGTGACGGTATTCGGACCAGTGCACCACAACGGCGAACTGGTCGGCTACGTAGCCTCACTCGCCCACCATGTCGATGTTGGCGGCGGTGCTCCAGCGTCTATCGGCCCTTTTCAGGAAATCTTCCAAGAAGGGATAATCATCCCGCCAGTAAAGCTCGTGAAAAAAGGCGAGATGAATGAGGATATCTTCAAGCTGATCCTCGCCCAGATCAGATCAAAACGAGTCACTACTGGCGACTTCCGAGCGCAGGTAGCCGCCAACACTGTTGGAGCGCGCCGCCTAGTCGATCTCGTCGAAAAATACGGAGTCGCTGATTTCGACCATTATGTAGACGCTGTTGTCGATTACACAGATCGACGCACCCGTGCAGAAATCGCCAATATTCCAGACGGCGTTTACGGCACGACGGGGTTTTTGGATTACGACGGATTCAGCGATAACGTCGTGAATCTAAAGGTCGAAATCACCGTCGAAGGTGAGACCGTGTTCTTCGATTTCGACGGCTGTGACCCGCAGCGTCGAGCGCCGGTCAACTCGACCAAGGCGATGACATTCTCGGCATGTGCTTACGCGCTAAGAGCTCTGATGGCTCCCGACATGCCAGTAAACGAAGGCTTCTACCGCCACATCAAAATGAACGCCAAGCCTGGCACTGTCGTTCATGCCATTCATCCTGCTCCGGTCGTTGGCGGCTGGGAGACCCAAGTTCGCATCAACGACATGCTATTCAAGGCGTTCGCTCCCGGCATGCCAACAAAAATTGCGGCTTCAACCAAAGCGATGATGGCACAAGCCGGATTTGGAATTATCGATCGTGAAAACGGCGAGTACCACTGCAACTACGAAGCACTCGCAGGTGGCTACGGTGCAAGGGCAACTTCCGATGGCCCCGACGCAGTGCAGCAGCATGGACAAAATACCGAAAATGCCCCTGTCGAGGAAGTCGAGTCGCACTTCCCGATGCGAGTATCCCGGCTCTCTCTAATCGAAGATTCCGAAGGCCCCGGCAAGTTCCGGGGCGGACTCGGTATGCGCCGTGACTACCACTTTCCAAACGACCCAGCGACTTTCACTGTTCTGTCCGATCGCGATCTCGTCGGACCTCAAGGAATATTTGGCGGAATGGCAGGACGCAAGGCGTATTACATTCTCAACCCCGATAGTTCGAACGAAGAACAAAGTGAACTCACGTCGAAGTGCGTAGTCGAACTCAAACCCGGCGATACAGTGAGCTTCCAGACTCCCGGCGGTGGCGGATACGGTCCCCCAGAAGAACGTGATCCAGCGGCGGTGTTGAAAGACGTTGTCGGCGGCAAGATCAATCACCAGCGCGCACGTGATCTGTATGGCGTAGTGATCGACGAAGAAACGAACGAAGTCGACGAACCCGCAACCAACAAAGCACGAACCGAACTCATTACATCAAGGAATTCAAATTGACCGCATCCCCAACAGACGGGCGATTCCGCATCGGAGTCGATATCGGAGGCACGTTCACCGACGGCACGCTGGTCGATTCAGCCACCGGCGAGGTCACGACCTCGAAAGTTCTATCGACGCCATCACAACCAGCGCAGGGGTTCATTTCTGCTGTCGAAAAACTTTTAGAAATAAACGATTCGGTCACACCGGGCGCAGTTGAGCACGTCGTGCACGCAACCACTGTCGCAACGAACGCAATCATTGAAGGCAAAACGGCAAAAACGGCTTTCGTCACGACCGAAGGATTTCGAGACATGCTCGAAATCGCCCGACAAATCAGGCCGTCCCTATACGACCTACAGTTCGAAAAACCGGCACCACTGGTTCCTCGACAACTCTGCTTCGAAGTACCAGAACGACTCGATGCCAAAGGACAAGTAGTCACCGCTCTCAACGAACAAGCGCTTGCAATCGTCGTCGATCAAATCGCTGCCTCGGATGTCGAAGCAGTAGCCGTATGCCTTCTTCATTCGTACCGAAATCCCGATCACGAACGACGTGTACGAGATGCGATCACTGCCAAGCTACCCAACGTAATAATCTCGATTTCATCGGACGTTGTACCCGAGTTCCGAGAATATCTCCGGGCTTCAACAACGGTCATCAACTCATCGGTCGCTCCGATCGTTAGCACCTATTTAAAATCGATCAGCGAAAAGCTATTCGCCGCTGGCGTAACTTCTGAACTATTGGTCATGCAATCCAGCGGAGGCGTTTACCCCGCCGAGGCTGCATCCGAAAATCCTGTCTTCATGGTCGAATCTGGTCCTGCCGCTGGGGCTGTAGCCGCAGCTTCACTCGGTACGGCTCTCGGGCATCCGAACGTGATCTCGTTCGACATGGGCGGCACGACCGCCAAAGCTAGTCTCATCCGCAACGGCAAGCCGAATATCACCAAGGACTACAGCGTTGGCGGTGCTGCTCAAAGTGGAACCGGCGCGTTCGGAGGAGCCTCGGGTTACCCGATCCGAACTCCGGTCGTCGATCTTGTTGAAATCGGTGCTGGCGGCGGATCGATAGCCTGGGTCGATTCAGGTGGTGCTCTTCGAGTGGGTCCGCATTCGGCAGGAGCCGACCCCGGCCCCGTTTGCTACGGACTCGGTGGAGAACAACCAACGATCACAGATGCCAATCTCGTTCTAGGTCGGCTCGACCCCAATTATTTCGCCGGTGGCGAGATGTCTCTGAACCTCGAAGCGGCAACAGAATCCATACGTAAACAATGTGCTGAGCCGCTTGGACTTTCCGTCGAAGAGGCAGCGCACGGAATCGTCGAGATCGCCAACACGGCGATGGTGAACGCACTCCGACTCGTTTCGGTACAGCGTGGTCACGACCCACGAGATTTCATGCTGGTCGGTTTCGGCGGTGCGGGTCCTGCCCACGCCGTTCGATTAGCCGAGCAAGCAGGAATTCCTCGTGTACTGATCCCACTTGGTCCCGGCACAGCTTCGGCGCTCGGACTTCTCGTGACCGATGTTCGAATGGAAGGTTCCGCCACGCTGATAGTCCGATCTGACGAAATCGAACTTTCAGTGATCGCAAACGAATTTGATCGTCTTGAAAATGCAGGACGTGAAGCACACCAGGTTGCGGCATCGGCGTCGGGTGCTCCCGAGTTCGAACGCGCTATCGAGATGCGCTACTGGGGTCAGAGCTTCGAACTAAGTGTTCCGGCTCCTGAACGCGCAAGCATCGACCAAGTTTGGATGGACGAACTCATAGAGTCGTTCCACGATGCCCATGAAACCGCTTACGGCTTCCGCGCAATCGACGAACCGGTCGAACTAGTGAATCTTCGCCTAACGACCATAGGAAAGATCGCCCGACCGCAGATGCGAAAGCTCGACAATGTCGGCACAAATGCCTCGGTAGCTTCTAAGGGCAATCGATCCGTGTACTTCGCTGAAAATTCCGGTGGAAAAGGTAAACTTTCAACACCAGTATTTGATCGTTCAAAACTCCCAGCCGGAGCCGTATTCAGCGGACCCGCAATCATCGAAGAACCCGATTGCACGACCGTGATTCACCCGGAGTGGACGGTTACAGTAGACGAATTCGGAAACCTCGGAATCGAACACAACAGCTAACGAACTTCGATCCTAATATTTAATCCCAATGCTTTTTGCATTGAACCAATAAACACCGACTAGTCGTAAGAAACGAGAGCGTAATGACCGACGGAACGAACAGAGCATGGACCATGGCGGTGCGACCAGAGGCAGAGCCTTCAGCCGAAACGTTTGCAATGACAGAAACTGCAATCCCTACAGCCAAACACGGCGAAGTGCTTGTTCGGACGCTCTACATGAGTCTCGATCCCTACATGCGAGGTCGAATGCGAGTTGCGAAAACGTATGCAGCATCACTCCAACCTGGTGATGTAATCACCGGCGAGGTAATCGCTGTAGTTGAGCAGAGCGAATCGCCGATTCACAAAGTTGGCGACACGGTTCGTGCAAACATCGGCTGGCAAGAATGGGCTGCAATCCCAGCACATGAAGCCACGCCCGTGAACCCGGATTTGGGACCAGTTTCGACTGGCGTCGGGATTCTGGGGATGCCTGGAATGACTGCATTTTTCGGTCTGAACGCAGTGCTTATGCCAAAGACTGGCGACACGCTGGTTGTATCGGCTGCTTCGGGTGCGGTCGGCGCTATTGTGGGCCAGCTCGGCAAACTGCAGGGCTGCTTCGTGATCGGAACCGCGGGCAGCAATGAGAAATGCAGGTACATCGTTGATGAACTCGGCTTCGACGCCGCTATCAACTACAAGACCCAAGATATTTCCGCAGAACTAGCTCGATTGGCTCCGGACGGCGTGAACATTTTCTTCGACAACGTGGGTGGAGCGGTTAGCGATGCGGTATTCGAGAATCTCACGTTGCACACTAGAATCGCTATTTGTGGCCAGATATCGCAGTACAACGATGAAGAGACAGCGCAAGGTCCTCGTAATCTCATGATGCTCACTCGAAACCGAGCGACAGTTCAGGGATTCCTCGTTTACGACTACGAGCTTGACCACGATATGGCAAAAGCACGAATGTCCAACTGGATCAAAGAAGGCAAGCTCAAGTACAAGGAAGACGTTGTCGACGGCTTCGAGAACGCTCCCGAGGCGTTCATCGGACTTCTCACCGGCAAGAACTTCGGCAAACTCCTAGTGAAGGTAAGCGAGGAGATCGCCTAGTACTTCCTCGTTCGGGAAGAAATCACAAAATGCCTACCACTCAAGTCCTCTCTGTGAGGGAAAGGACTTAGGTGAGGGGGAACGCTGACCGCAGCACGCTATGACCAAGCAAATAGATTTTCGCAGTCGTTGCTTTCTCGCCGACCACGTCGAAAACATCGTCGACTTCTACTACCCGGCGTGCATCGACAACGACCTCGGCGGCTACATCAACCAGTTTCGTGACGATGGTTCGATCTTCGACGCTCACACGAAGCATCTGGTCGGTACTTGCCGATTCATCTACGTCTTCGCCACTGCTGCCACCATGCTTGACAAGCCGGAGTATCTCGAAGCAGCAAGGCACGGGGTGAAGTTCCTGCTCGATCATCATCGACAGCCAACCGGCGGCTACGCATGGGTGCTCAATGATCTCGAAGTCACAGATGGCACGAACCACTGCTACGGCCATGCGTTCGTACTTCTCGCCTACGCAACTGCGCTGAAAGCAGGAATAACAGAAGCAGCCGAACCGCTCGCCGAAACGTTCGATCTTATGAAGCGAGAGTTCTGGCGCGCCGATGACGAGTTGTACGTCGATGAGATTTCGCCCGACATGGCGGTTGTCGATGTGTATCGGGGTCAGAACGCCAACATGCACACGTGCGAGGCGATGATCGCTGCTTACGAAGCTACGGGCGAGGAACGATACATAGAACGTGCGGCAACCCTCGCCAAACGGGTATGTGTCGATCTGGCGAGCCAGTCGGACGGCATGGTGTGGGAGCACTACAACGAGAACTGGTCGATCGACTGGGAATACAACCTCGACGATCCCAAAAACCTGTTTCGTCCGTACGGCTATCTGGTCGGACACTGGACCGAGTGGACCAAGCTGCTGCTAATCATTGAAGAACACAGGCCCGAAGACTGGATGCTGCCACAGGCCAAGAAGCTATTCGATGCGGCAGTTGAGCACGGTTGGGACCCCAAGAACGGCGGGTTCAACTACTCGATTAGTCCCACGGGCGAAATTATCGATACCGACCGCTACTACTGGGTGCTTTCGGAAACCATTGCGGCTGCGGGTCTTCTCGCTAAACGCACTGGCGATGCGGGCTACTGGAACTGGTACGACAGGGCGTGGGAATGGTCGCTGGGGAATTTAGTCGATCACGAACACGGCGGCTGGTATCGGATATTGGATAGCTCGAACCAGCGGTACGACAATCTAAAAAGTCCCGCATCGAAAACCGACTATCACCCCGTCGCCGCCTGCTGGGAACTTTTCAAGCGCTTCTGAACGGAATTCCAGTAGTAACAGCCGTACTCGACCTTGACCACCCCGCTCAGAATGCTTACTGTTAATCCTGCTAGCGGAAGTGGCTCAGTGGTAGAGCATCTCCTTGCCAAGGAGAGGGTCGCGAGTTCGAACCTCGTCTTCCGCTCCATAGTGAACCAAACTTAGAAGCCCTCGTAGAAATACGGGGGCTTTTCTGTTAGTTACTCCAAAGTTGCTCCAATAGCACGATATAAATGCTAATTCCGAGCTTCACTCCTTCCGCTTATCCAACAGCTTCAACTGTTCCCTGATCGAACGGGCGTGTTCCCGCAGCATGTTTGCGTAGAGCTTCGGGTCTGCCATGTGTTGCGCTCATGACTCCAGTGAGAA
>JABIHL010000036.1 GCA_018649665.1 Chloroflexota bacterium
AGCCCCCGCATTTCTGCGAGGGCTTCTCTAGTTCAATTTACGTATGGAGCGGGGGACGAGATTCGAACTCGCGACATTCTGCTTGGAAGGCAGATGCTCTACCAGCTGAGCTACCCCCGCAGAGCTGAACTGAAGACAGTTCAAACTGACCTTTAATATACCACTTTTGCGGTAGAGAAGTTGAAAGGCAGATGCTTCAATGCGATCAATTTTTCTCCACGTTTTGATTAACTGCCTAACAAAATGTGACGTTGGGAGTGGCCCGGAAACATTGTCGCCATATGGACGATGTGAAGAGCTATCTATTCTAGGTACGTGACATCGGCGCCGCCGAGTTTTTTGTGGAGTTCGTATAGTTCGGTTTCGCCACGGGATTGGTATATTTCGGCGAGTACTTGGTGGGAGAGCAGGGCGCCTTCGGCACCGGGCTGTTTCTCTGTGGCAGTTGTAAGGGCGTCTATCGCCTCATCTTCTCTTTCGAGTTCGTGTAGGGCGCGTCCCTTTGCGTACCAGGCTTTTGACCACGGTTGTGTGGTTGCTTCTGTGGCAATTGCTTGATCGGCGTATTCGATTGCCAAATCATGTAATCCGACGCTGGTTAGCGCTGTAGCTGAGGTTCCAAGAACGGTCGGATACGCAGGATTTGCTTCGGCCTGTTTGATCGCCCGGTCGGCAAGTTCCTGCGCGAATTCGAAGTGGCCCCAAACCATCATTGTTGATGCGGCTTTCATTAGACCGATCTGAGTATCGAGTTCTAGCGGGTCGCGTTCTTCATATATGAGCAGCATGTCACGACCAATATTGAGGAGACGAAGTGCTTCTTCTGTATTGCCTAAGTCGTGCTGCTGTTTGGCGACGGTAAAGTACTGTTCAAATAGTGTGAATGTGAATGACTCTCGTTCAGGTGCCTGGGCTTGAACTGTGGCCCATGTTCTTGCCTTTTCTTCAACTGTCGGTGCGTCGTATCCGGATGCGAGCGTCATGCTGGCAGAGAACCGTCGTAGATCCCAGCTGACAAATACGGACAATACGACGGTCGTGGCCGCGAGGGCGACGAGCACGGACGCGAGCAGGACTGTTTGATTCGAAGCCGCGATATGTACGGATGATCGTGTGGGAGTCGATTCATCTGATGCAGTAGGTTCCTGTTCGTTGAGACTTCGATTAATAATTTCGTAAACGGCGATTGTGGCGCCGAACAGGGCAAAGTTCATTGCTAGATCAGATATTCGCCCCACCCCGGTTTGAAGCTCGACCATTTTGCCGACCATGGATGGAAGCAGCGCAAGAATCAACATAGACGCGGCGTCTATGCCCCGACCTGTTTTTCTTACTCGTCGAACAATCGCGAATGTGGCGATTGCGAGTAAAGCACCCATCATTAGGAATCCGAGCAGGCCAACGAAGCCTTGCTCCGCCAATATTTGTAGTTCGTAGTTGTGGGCGTGGTCGACTAACGCCAGGCTTGTTTGTGGTTGACCGACCAATGGAAACGCGTAGACGAACATGTCAGGACCGAGTCCGAAAAACGGTCGTAGTAGCCTGTTGGCGATTGGCTCTTCGACAGGTAAGTCCCAGGATGTCGCCATTTTGAGTGTCGATCCCCAGATGTTGAATCGACCAGAGAGACCGCCTTCGATATTTGTGGAGCTGGTTTCTGAGCTGAACTGGTCTCCGATACTGATTACTCGTTCGAGTCCGATATCACCTTGTTCCGATGGTAAAGCGACGATGATCGCAACGATTATGGTCGATACGGCTACAACACCGACAGATTTGATCGTCTGCTTCGTCGTGCCGAGTGCTGCCGCGATCACAAAGAACGAAATGATTGATGCGAAACCAGCGATTATTGGTCCACGCCCACCAGAGAACCAGATTCCCGTCAATTGGAGACTGAGAGCGGCGACTACGATCGCCAGGGCTACCCAGTTTTTATCAATTTTTTTATAGGCAAGAGCCAGCGTTGCTGGGATGGACATCACCAAGTAGCCACCAAAGTTCAAGGTGTTTCCGAAGCTGGCGATTACTCGGGTGCGCCCAGCATTTCCTCCGATGGGATCCCATCCGAAGTGTTGAGCAACACCGTAGGCGGCGGCAATAGTTCCCGTTAAGACTAATGTGTAGGTGAGAAGTTCAAGTGAGCGCTGGGTGCGGAACTTAAACGCAACGGCAGCGAAGATTACGAACATCGAAAAGCTGTCGTATAGGTTGTATCCAGATCGAGCTTCGTCGCCACCAAAGAAACTGATGACGGGTAGTGGGGACAGAATGGTCGAAGCTAGCTGTGCGAAAACCCAGATTGCGACTCCAATGAGCGCCCAGCGCGCGGGGTTACGCCCGACCCAGCTCATAAGATCCCAGTTGAGTTCGTTGTCGGTTGCGGATCGGGCGTTGATCCGATTTAGAACAATTTGCCACAGCCATAGGATTGCTATTAGTCCCGATGTGAAATGAAGCGCCACGAGTTTGGGTTCGTTGAAGACTGCCGCGAAGTTGAAGAAGCTGAAAAACAGCGGTGCGGCTACGAGTGCAGTTAGGGTTAGCCATATGATTGCTTGGTCGATGCGCGCGTCTAGGGACTGGCGATTCTGACTGGCGGTCTTGGTATCTGTTCTGGCTCGGGAGGTCATTGACGCTACTTTTTATCTATGAAGAACGAAAGTCTACTGAATCCCACTTACGGAATCTGCTTGGACTGGGGTGCAATACCCAGACATCTGTGCGAGCGCGAATAGCACACGTGTCTCTCTGTTCGATATTCGTGTTCTAACGAGCTCGATGGTTATTTCTAAGTGCTTGGCGCCCGACGGAGTTTAGCCATTACACCTAGTTCGCTTTCGTAGACTTTTTTGACCCCGTCGCCAAGAGCGGACTCAACTACACGAATGTCTCTGACGAGTTTGGAGACTCCTTGCGGCTCAACCGATGCCGACTGATCGCTACCCCACATAGTTCTGTCCAGAGTGATGTGGCGTTCGATTAAACGAGCTCCGAGTGCTGCTGCTGTGAGCGTGGGGGCTAGGCCCACTTCATGGCCTGAATATCCGATGGGCACATCAAATTCACTGGCAAGTGTGTGAATCATTCGCAGGTTAAGTTCTGATGGATCACACGGGTAAGCACTGGTTGAGTGGCAGATGACGAGAGGGTTATTTGCGAATACGGCTACTGCTGCGCGAATCTCTTCCATCGTCGACATGCCGGTCGAAAGAATTACTGTTCGTCCGGTGGCTGCAATTTTTGTCAGCAATGGGATATCTGTGACTGAGGCTGACGCTATTTTGTAGCAGGGGGTGTCAAAATTGTCTAGGAAATCTACTGCTTCTTCGTCCCATGGCGAAGCAAACCAGTCGACGTTTTTGGATGCGCAGTAGTCGGAAATTTCACGGTATTCAGTTTCATCGAATTCAACTTTATGGCGATAGTCGATGTACTTCATTACTCCCCACGGAGTGTCTCGTTCGATATCCCATTGATCACGTGGGACACACAGTTCGGGAGTTCTTTTTTGGAATTTGACTGCTGAGAGCCCGGTTTCGGCCGCAACATCGACAAGCTTTTTCACAACTTCGATATCACCGTTGTGGTTGATACCGATCTCCCCAACTATGTAAATGGGTTCGTCTGGTCCGACGTAGCTGGAGCCAATCTTGACGCTGGTTGCCATCTAAAGAAATCCTGTGATGATGTGAATATAGTTCGTGTTTGCTGGCGAATCAAACCAGCGGTGTTCGGTGATTAGAAGGATATACGGTATTGAGTTACGAGACGCTCAACCGCTGATGACTGGATTTACGATATTTGGGATGTGAGATCGCGGTACGTCTAGACTGCCGATGGGCGCAGAAGGTAGTCCGATAGGAACCGGTGACGTGCATCTAGGTCGATCGGTTGTATGAGTGCTTCTCTGAGTTGGTCGACTTCAATTTGAATCCTGTTATTGGAATCGAACTCAGCTTTCACGATTTGAGCAGATTCTAGAATTCTTGATCGTCCTTCATCGGTCATACGTCGCGTGGGTATGTCTACTAGCACGACGGGCTTCAGTGAGCACATCGCTTCCATAAACGCGCTGCCTGCGATATCGAGCACAAATCCTTCTACGTTCCCCAATGACGCCATGCTAGTTTGGGTTAACTCAGTGTCGCTATTTGGAGTGAATAAGTTGAGATCGGCACCGAGACCTTTTGGGTGGCGTTTTGAGATCGTTTTGTACCCAAGTCCTCGTATCGAATCGAGTAGTCGGCGGTGCCATTCGAGATAAACAACGTCGTGAACTTTGACATGTGGGACTACCCGTCGCTCGCCTGTGAATGAGGCAGCGATTACGGCGACCGAACCGCCTATATCTATCGCCTCGTTCGCTGAGGCATTTGAGACCAGTTCGGAGTGGTAATTTGATCCTGCGGCAAAAATCGTTGGCACAGATTGCAGTGATTGCGCACGGGGGTGTTCTGTTACCAGCCTTCCAATCACATCGGCCGCTTGGGCGCCGTAACTTGCGTAGTTAGTTGCGAACGGTAGTTCCGTGTTGACCCATACCGGATCATCGAAGAGAACCGTGTCTCCGCCGTGTGTTGCTCGGGTGACTGTTCCCCCTTCTCGTGCAATGAGATGTGAAGCGAGTCTTGAACGATATATGCCACCGGTTCCGGTGTAGAGGTGGGTGGAGTGATCGACGTTCGAAACAGGAAGTTTCACGTTTTGATCGGCACTCCCGTTTCGAAGATGATTTGTGATCAGCTGGTGTACAAAATTTCGCCCGCTCGTAGTAAATGGGGTGTCGATTGTCTCGAGAGCGTGATAGAGGTGACCGAGGATTTCATCGACAAGCTCATCGAGTCCGAGAACGGTAGTTGACTGGCTAAGGCGAGCGCGGTTGAGATCGTCAGGATCGATACGAAAATCAGTTGTCGATTCGGGGGTGATTTGGGCAGTTAGTTTATTAGGACTAATCGAGAGATTTGGGTTGCTTACCCGATTAATTCCTGACCATCTTGCGAAGCGTCGTAGGCGGCGCCCGGCTCTTGATCGGAGTGTTCCGTATCGAGCTTTGTAAATGTCTTGAACAACCGAGTACGTTTCGAACTTGTTGTTGCTGAACATTTCGTACAGGGTTTGCTGGGGATGAAATACGAGTTCGAGTTGCTTCTGTTTTGAAACGGCGACATCGATCCAGACAGCAACGATAGAAACGAGTTCTTTTAGAAGGTTTACTTCGACGAGTTCGTAGGCGAGTTTCAGCGGTTGGTTATGGGTTAATTCACCGGGGAGTCGGTACGTGTACTCGACAAATTCTCTTAAAACGTCATCGTAGGTCGATTGCGCTACTGGCCACTGCCAATCGTCGGAAAAATAGGTGTTGCGTTCTTCGGAAGCAATTCTGAAGTCGACAATAAATCGCTTGCTCATGATGATCTTCTCGCCGGTTCAGACATCTGTGGTTCTACTTCTTTTTAGCGATTGCCAGCAGCATGGTTTCTTTTGAGAAGCGAACAAGTAAACGATGCTTGCGCTGATTCTTATCGCGCCACTTCATGGAATTTGGAAACTTGCGTATAAACCATGGAATGATCTTCAAGAATGGCATCCGCCACGTAAACGGGAGTTGGTAAATGTCGTGGATACGGATATCTGAAAATTCCGTCATTCTTAACACACGATCCAGCGTTCTAAGAGTGTATGGGCGTATGTGCGTGGGGTCGTCGTAGAAATTCACTCGTTGAGTGTTCCAGTTGGGGGTCATGACTATTGCCGTGCCTCCTGGTTTTAGGACCCTGAATATTTCGGACAAAAAGTGTTCCCAGTTTTCGACGTGCTCGATAACCGATTTAGTAAAAACGACATCGAAAGCGGCATCGGGGAGTGGAAATGCTTGCTCGCCGATTTCAGCGACGACTACGTTGGCATCGATTTTTAACGACTCAAACGTTTGTCTGGCGTCGCCGTGTCGATCGATTGTTGTGATATTGAAATGGCGGGAGAAAACGGCTGCCTGAGCGCCTACTCCAGCTCCGACATCGAGCAGTGTTTGGGTGGGCTTGCCGTTGGCGTCGGGTTTTGCGCCGCCTAGATGTTTGTTGACCAGATGATCGACGAGTTTATGTGCGTAATCGCCGGGCGTAATGCCGAGATCTGGATAGACGATATCGAGGTAGCTCAATTGATTACCACGCAGTCCAGCCGCCATCGACGACGAGAGTTGATCCGGTCATATACGACGATGCGTCAGACGCCAGAAATACGAATGGTCCGTTGAGTTCGGAAGCATCGGACATTCTGCCCATCGGTGATAATTTTGCGAAGTTTTCTTTGAACCAGTCTGGATTTTCGTTCTCCACGCCGTGAGGTGTGATGCAGTTCACACGGATCCGCTGTTTTGCGTAGTGAGTCGCTAGATACCGGGTGTAGTTGGGGATGAACGATTTGGTGGCTACATAGTCGACCGGTTTGACCATTGGGTTACCGGGTGCCGGGGGGGTGTATAGATCGTTGTTTGGGCCGACGAGCGAGTAGGTTGAGGCGGTGAGGATAATGTTTCCGGAGTTTTGAATGAGCATTTGCTTGCATATGCTCTGAGTTACGTTGAACGTGCCTGTGATGTTTACGTCGATGGAGCGTTTCCAAAGGTCGATCGGGAATGTCTCGAACCTGCCATCGGCGCCGTCAGGGGCGGCTTGGTCGAACTTGGCATCGATAGCAGCAAGGTGGACCAGGATGTCTATTTTGCCGAATCGTTCGACTGCTTCCGATGTCATCGAGTCGACTGAGTCACGGTCAGTTATATCGGTGGAAATCGCCAAGGTCGATGCTGTGCTGTTGCCCGATTTTTGGGCAAATTTGGATGAAATATCACTATTGGGAAGTTGGTCTACCAACACTATTTCGGCGCCGGCTGCTGACATGGCTGCGGATATTTCGCTACCAATTAGACCTGCGGCACCCGTAACTAATACGGTTTTGCCCTTCAGGCTGAATATGTCTAATCCGTGATTGGAGTTGGACTTGCTCATCGTTTATTTATCGTTCCGGATCGCCGTTAGGGCAACTTCCAGCGCCATTTTGCCTTCACTGATAGAAGTCACAGGTTTGGTGTTGTTGGCGATGCATTCGAAGAAATGTTCGATCTCGCTGATGAACATGTTATTGCGATCGAACGAATCCGCGATATCTAGGACTTCGACGGGTTCTGGCTGATCTGAAGTGAATCGTTCGAATCTAGCAGCGTAGTAATCGAACGAAATACGACCGGTAGTTCCGACGAATTCCGAGGTTCTTGCCGATGGGCGCTGGTAGAAATCAAGATGCAGATTGGCCGTCATGCCTGCTACGCTTTTGATCAGAATGTCAACGCCGTGTTCGGTTTCAAGGTCGAGCTCGCTTGAAGTGTTCACTAGCCCGTGAACCGCTGACACGCTCCCGCCCAGAAACCAGAGTGCTAGGTCGATTTCGTGAGAGAGGGTGATCGCTGGACCGCCACCCATTGATCGTTTGGCTGCGTAAGTTTCTCGGTAGTCTTCCCAAGGATGCCAGTCGGGTAAATATTCTCCCCACTGGCTTCTGACGTGCAGCAGTTTGCCGATTTTGTTGTCGTCGATTTGCTCTTTTATCTTTAGCAGAAGTGGGTGGAATCTCAGCATGTATCCAACCATGATCGTTGAGCCATTCGCCTTTGCAAGTTTTTCTAATTCGGCAATGCCATCAAGTGTGTTCCCGAGCGGTTTTTCGATGAAAACATTTGCGCCGTAATTCGCAGAATTTAAGGCGACTTCCATGTGGTTGTGGCTGGGACCGCAGACGAACACGATGGTGGGTTGGTATTCCGCCAGAGCCTGACCGAGATCACGGTACGTGGGATGTTCGGTCAGCGGTTCGTCGATAGTGGCTTTGCCTGATCGATGGAACGCGATGTCAGAGTACCCTAGCGAATTAAGGTTCGCTAAATGTCGGCGTCCGATGGAGCCGAGTCCGGATATTAGGATTCGATGATTGATGGCGTCACGCATTCGATTGATGAGATTACCTGCTCTGCCATGAGAAACGACCCGATGTGGTCGATGTCAACCGCGTGTTCCTGTTCGACGACGAATGGTCGAATTTCTTTTCCGGTCATCGACCCAGATTCGATCACGCTGGTTCGCATAATGTCGAGAGTCCCTGTTTGCCAGTAGACCTCAGGCAGGGCCTGGCGCGGCATGTTGAATGGTTCTGCGATACCGTCGATGGTTAGAAGTGGGGCGAGTATGTTGTCCTCGATCCGCCACATTTTATAAGGAGTTGCGGGGGAAGGCGTTACGCCGCGGACGCTGTCGGTTTCAGGGTTATCGATAAGCAGTTGAACTCCGGTATCGACTTGTCCGTCCTGTCGCACGGGGCTGGTAGGACGAAGCTGAACGATGATGTCGGGACGGTAGTTCTCGAGTGATTTCAACTCTTCTATCAAATGTTGGAATGCGTCGATGTCAGGGCTTTCATCCTGCGCGAGTTCTGAAGGGCGCATGAATGGAACTTCGGCACCGTACTTGCGTGCGACTGCTGCGATTTCTTCTGAATCGGTTGAGCATATGACTCGGTCGACGAGTTTCGCTTGAAGGCCGGCTGCAATGCTGTAGGCGAGAAGAGGGTGCCCTGCGAGCGGGCGTAGGTTCTTGCCGGGGAGGCCTTTGCTTCCTCCTCGGGCAGGAACTATTGCGAGTACTTTTGTCATTGGATGATTGCTGCTTGCCGTTGATCCCAGAGTTGTTCGTACATTTTCAGATATTCGCCGATGACGCGTCGGTGATCGAACTCGTTTATTGCTCGGGCTAGCGAAGCTTGTCCGTATCGCTCTGCTTTTGCTGGATGATCGGCTAGTTCTTCAACGGCCACGGCAAGTGCGCTTGAATCTCGTGTGCGAATCAGAATACCGTTTACGCCGTCGTTGATGGCTTCCCGAACGCCCGGCATGTCTGTCCCTATTAGCGGGAGGCCGCTGGCTGCTGCTTCTAGGAGGGTGCGTGGAAGGCCTTCTCGATAGAAAGTAGGAGCGGTTACGGTGTTGGCGATTGCCATCAAATTAGGAACATCTTCGCGTCGGCCTGTGAATACGACATCGCCTTCAGATTTCCACTGGGCGAGGGTGGCTTCAGATACGGATCTTTTGTTGCCGGGATCTGGCGCACCGACCATGACGAAAACGATGTCTTTTCGCCGTGATTTGATTTGGCGCGCTGCCTCGACGAACTCGACTAAGCCTTTGTCGAGCTGGAGGCGCCCTACAAAAAGGGCGACGAATACATCGGGCGCTATGCCTAGTGATCGTCTGATTTCTAAGGCCTCGGGCGAGTTACGAGTGTTCGGTTTGTACTCAGATACATCGACTCCTGATCCCCCTGGAATCATCTTGCCTTTTGTTGAAGATAATCCATTGTTCGCCTTCAGCAGGTCCATATCGTCGGGGTTTTGAAACGCCACTTCGCTGGCGAGTCGGTTTGAGAATGAGTACATCCCGAGGTTCATACGCCGACCCAGTTTTGAGCCTAGACCGCTGCGTTCGACGAAAGTGTAGCCGAGCCCAGTAACCGTTGAAACGGTCACAGGCACGCCAGCCAGCTTCGCCGCCATCGGGGCGTAGATGTTTGGCTTGGTGTGGAAGTTCTGGACGATGTCGGGTTTGATTCGTCTCAGGATTCTGGTCAATCCGAGAATAGAACCGACTTCGTTGAGCGGATTCCTGCCGCTTCTACTCAGTTTCCATTCGACGTATTCGGCTCCGCCTTCGGAGATCAGTTCGTTCCATGCTCCGCTGGCCACGACTGCGTAAACCTTGTAGCCGTTCTCTTTAAGAAGTCGGACCCAGGGCATGCGAAGTCGGTAAAAGATCTCGTTTTGGTTAACGACGAGAGCTATCGACTTAGGTTTTGTGGTGGAGTGATCGGTTGGCAAATGAGTAGTTGGTGGAGGTTAGTTTTTTCGGACGATGCCGATTGGAGATTCTTTGCTTTGCCCAATGATTACTGGTTCGGTGTTCCACTTCTGCGTGGCATCGTGGAGGGCGTCGTTGCTGACATCGTCGGAAACGAGAATTCCTGTTTGTTTTATTGAGGGCCACGCGGTGGTGTATTCGCGTAGCTGATTGGAGTAGGAGTGGCGCGAGTCATGCTGGAACATGTCGATTTCGCCAAGTTCGTTCAATGTTTGCGGAAGAAGGCGATTCGAAGGGCCGGTTCTGAGATCCCAGCGGTGTCGCAGGTCTGCAGGAACGAGGTATCCGACGTCGGGGAGGAGTTCGGTGTTGGGAGTCGGTAGATCGATGCTGATCAAGCGCCCAGTGCCGTTTTCTTCCATAGCTTTGAGGATTGTCCATGAGCTGACGCCAGCGCCAACGCCGGTTTCGACGACTATGGCAGGCTTCAATATTTTTACTAGGGCGTAGGTGGTTGCTGCTAGTTCTGAAGTGGCCGACCACTGGATTGTCATGCCGGGGTCTTTGTTTTCAGATACGAGGAAGTCGGGCAGGTTGTTTAGCTGTTGGTCGACGACGGACGTTTCGATATTCAGTGCGCGTGCGATTCCTTCTGAGACCGAGAGCTGACGGTCGGCATAGAACGATAGATGTTTGCGGTGGCGCGGCGTTGTAATTCGGTCATCGATGAACTCGGCTGCCCACGTGGTGGCAGTTCGAGGAGATTTGAAAAATCTCACTGTGCGCAAAAGTGCAGAGAGCATTATTGTTCGGCTCCTTGCACCGGAGCGAAAGATGAATCGTGTTCGGAAAGACCGGCTAATCGTGTGTACATTTCGTCGAGTCGAGTTACGTATTTGCTGGCGGAATAATGTTGTTCGGTTCGTTCGCGGGCGGCGGAGCCTAACCGGTTCGCTAATTCGGAATTGTTTGCGACATTGACGATTGCACCCGCCATGGCTTCGATGTCTTTTGAAGGAACGAGAATGCCACTTTGATTGTGGATTATCGCTTCTGGCGTGCCACCGACTCGTGTGGCGATTACTGGCTTTGCAGATGCCATCGCTTCGATTGCGACGCGTGGGAAGCCTTCGGTGAGTGACGGCATTATTACGCTGTCGCACGCTGATAGAACGTTTGGAAGATCTTTTCTTGCGCCCAGAAATTTGACGTTATTTTCGATGCCGAGTTCTTCACTGAGCGATTCGAGATAACTTCGTTGGTCGCCTTCGCCGGCGAGCGCCAATTTCATGTTCTGGTTTTGTTCGAGTGCTTTTGCGAAAGCTCGAATGCCGAATTCGACTCCCTTAACCGCTCGAAGACGGCCGACGAACAGAACTAGATGTTCCGAGTCCTCAACGATTAGTTCGGTTCTGACGAGTGATCGCTGATCGGTTCCCCCGAACGCGTCGAGATCGAGTCCGGGTAGTACTACTTCGATTTTGCTTTCAGGAACGCCAAGATCAGCTACGACCGACTTGCCGCCGGTTTCTGAGTTCACTTCAACAGCGTCGGTGAGCGGGTTCGTGAGTTTCGTAGCGAGCCTACCGATTCGACCTGCCTGCCCGATGGTGAGTTCGGATCCGATTATCGTTGGTACTCCGGCAAGTCGCCCTACGATTCTTCCTAGTACGTTTCCGTGGATCAGATAGGTGTGGAGGATGTCGGGTCGAATGGTTTTGAGTAGCGAGCGAAGTCGTAGTGCTACTGCGATATCGGTCTTCTTACTTAGGCCAAGACTATGTACTTCGATGCCAGCTTGTTGAAACTGGTCCTTCATCTGCATTCGATCCATGATCGAGATGAGTATGTGCTTGTATCTGGAGGGGGCGAGATTCGGTAGTCCCAGCAGCATGTTGTGTTGGGCACCGCCGACTTCGAGGCTGGTGACGAGGTGGACGATTTTCAGTTGTTTAGCGTTGTTGCTCTGCATGTTCGGTTCAATCGTAGCGTCTTTGATGTTCCGATCGCCTATTCAGTTGGCTGCACGTAAAGGTGAACATCGGAGCGTTCGTAAAAACCATGTGTAGCTAGATGCTAAACGCAGCACTGTTACTGGTTTTTTACTCTCGTCGTCCCGGCAGATGGAATCGAAAGCATGCGCTTGGGGACTCGGGTTCAGAATCTGTCTTAGCGTCGAAGTAAGTTTAGAGTCGTCTTGGCGATGCTTTCGGGCGAATAGCGTTCCACGACCGATCGTCTAAGTTTTTCGCCGTGATCATCGTTGGAGTTTCGCACGGAGTTAATTTGTACTCGCCATTCTGACGCCAACGCTTCGGAATCGAATTTGGCGATTGGTTCGACAAAGTCTTTTACGATCAACGAACCGTCACCGACGTCGGTGGGTACGCAGGGAGTGCCGCATGCTAATGACTCAGCGACAGAGTTCGGGAAGCCTTCTCCACTGTTTGAAGTTAGGGTCGTGAGATCGCATGCTGCCATCAGGCGTTCAGGGTCGGTACGAGGTCCCAGCCAGTGGATGGAATTTTCGAGATTCAACGCTTTGGCTTTGGTACGGACCTTTTCGTTATGCTCTGCAAAACCTTCTGATACTTCGCCAGCGCAGATGAATTTGGCATTCGGCACCTTGTTGAGAAGCAGTCGGGCAGCATCGAGGAAAGTTTCGTGATCTTTCATTGGATGGATTCTGGCGAAAATACCTATGAGAGGAGCCGTCGGATCGATTCCGAGCTCTTCTCGTACCGTCGATTTGGCGCCGGGGTCAGGGCGAAATCTGTCGACGTTTATGGCGTTAGGTACATGGGTAAGTTTGTCTGACGGGTATCCATTTTCTCGGTATTCATCGAGCGCAGCCTGTGAGTTGGTGATGATGCGATCGGCGAATCTGGAAAGCAGTTTTTCAAGCCGCATTGTGAGTTTGACGCGGAAGTCGTACTGAGTCTGATCGACTCCGCTAGATCTGATTCCCCACGCAATTAACGGTCGATGGCGGATTGTTCTGGCGACAAGCAATGCTAGGTTCGGGAGAGGCATGAAGCCGTATGTGGCGTCGAAATCGTTCGACTTGATGAGCTTGCGTAGTTTGAAGAAATAACTGACTTTCCCGATTAACCCAGGTCTCCCCAGAACGTGGAATTTCACATTGGGGATCGACTTTAGATCGGCTTCGAGTGGTCCACCCGCGACTTTCACCGCTACGTGAATATCGATGCCGAGTGCGGTTAGTGATTTTGCCAGTGAGACGACTTGTCGTTCGGCTCCTCCGATGTTTAGAGATCGGATCAGAAGCAGGATTTTCTTCGGCGTATGTTCGTTGTTGTTGGTCATCAGGACAGAACTTTTTTTAGATGTGAAATGAAGTGTTCTGCTGCGTTTGGACCTGATGTGTGTTCGATGTATCGCTGTTGACCTTGTTTAGCGATCTCAAGACGTTCGGAAGTGTGTTCGATCGCCCAATCGATGCGTTCTGTGACATCGGACAAATCCCAATCGTGGGATAGGTACGTGACATCTTTCTCAAAGAAATTTGGCCACGTTTTCATGTGCCCCATCGACGGTTTTAGCAGCATGCCGCCGGTCAGGAAAACTTCGAAATCTTTCAGAGTGATCTCGCCCCAACCGAAAGGAGATAGAACGACTTTGGAGGATTGGAGCTCTTTCATATAGCCGCGCCGGTTGAGTTTTTGAGTGTCGAGCCGATCGACCAACAGCTTTGTTATTGATTCCCGTTGGTATCGTACGGTCGCTCGGCTGTATGTCGCACCGAATCTGGCCGATAGATCATTGGGTCGGTTGTTCTGTGGGGGCTGGATGGCGCTTGGGTGGCGTAACAAAAACGGCAGGCCGGTACGTTTGTAGAGCGCAATTCTCCAAGGACCGTATGTTGAATAGTCGGAGAGCCCGCTGTTCCAAGAAACGCCCAGTTTTTTTCTGTCTTCGGCTGAAATAGGTTCATCGAGAGCGCCACCTACTTCGTCCTCGATTCCGGCTGTATCTCGGTAGTATTCGGAAATGACACGCCCGCCGTAGATTTTGGACGTGTGGCGAGATTTATCGGCGAGTAACTGTGACTTCAGGTAATTGTCGACCAGTGGGATAACTTGCTCTTGGAGAGTTCCACTGCTGTCTGTGGTATCGAACCAGACAAGTTTGTTTGCTCGACTGCTATATGACGAAATCAGTTCCAAAGTTTCCGTTTTGGATTCGTCCTTCCAACCAGACCGGAATTCCTTCGAGTCGATTCCAAGCACATCGCAATCTGTGATGCCGGGCGAAGATCGGTTCACGAATCGGATATCGAATTGTGCTTCCTTGAGTGCTCTTTTATGAACAACAAAAGGAAAGAGGAAAGCCGACCCGTTTGAGGTTGTAAAACCGGGTGTCAGCAGATTGATTCGCATTAGAACGACTGCAGCTTTGCCATGTCCGAGAACAGGCCGCCAGCTTGAGCAAGCTCATCGAACGTGCCTGACTCGGCGATCTTGCCATTTTCGAAAACGTAGATGATGTCGGCGTCGCGGACGGTTGAAAGACGATGAGCGATCACGATGATGGTTTTCGTGCCACGTTGGCTACTAATTACATCGTCTATCTGTTTTTCGAGCATGCTGTCGACCGAGCTGGTTGCTTCGTCGAGGATCAGCAGTTCTGATTTCCAGTAAAGCTCCCGTGCGATGGATAGACGCTGGCGTTCGCCGCCTGAGAGTGACGAACCGCTCTCTCCAAGCTCTTCATCAGAATCGTGAGAGCGTCGCACTTTGTCGAGGCCTGTTTTCGTTATTACTTCGTCGAGGCGCGATTGGTCGACTTGTTTATCCTGCCACAGAAGAATGTTGTCTTCGAGGGAAGCATTGAATACGACCGATTCTTGAGTCACGTAGCCGACGTTTTCTCGTACGTTACCGACGTTGATGGTTTCGTAGGAGGAATCACCCATCAAGATTTCTCCTGATGTTGGAGGGAGTAGTGAGGCGAGAATATTTGCGGTGGTTGATTTTCCGGAGCCGGAAGGACCAACAAAAGCGACTGTCGAATTCGCGGGGATTGTTAGGGATACGTCATCGACGGACGGGGTGGTTTGGCCCTCATATGTGTAGCTAACATTCTTGAGCGTGATACCACTGGTGAAATCTGGAGTCGGCATCGAGCTAGAGTCGGGTTCTTTGTTGGCTTCGAGATTGGCTCGGAGTTCTCGATAGATTTTCATACTGCCACCGGCTGAGAGGAATTTTCGATACGCCGGTTGAGTTGCTACAAGATTGACTGCGGCTGTTCGGAAGATGAACAGCAGGAAGAGAATTTCGAGAACATCAGCTCCTCTGACTTCAGTGAAGAAGTAGATCACGGAAGCGAGGACGAGCACGATGAACGGCTCGAGTCCGTAGGATGTTGCACCTTGTAGAAAGCTGAGCTTTCGGTACGCGTCACCAACCCGCCTCGCCTCGCTGACGACTCTGCCCAGGACAGGGATGGACCGTCCTGTCGCCTTCAGGTATTTCATATTGCGCAGCATCTCGAGGAAGATGCTTTGTTGCTTATTTGATCCGTCGGTGAGTTGGAGTGATGCCCGAGTCGTGAGTCGATTTAAGAACACCATGATCACGGCGATCGGTGCGACAAGGGCTGCGAGGAAGATCGTGACTACTGGAGCGATGAGTAGCGCAATGCCGACGTAGACGATAGAGGTGGTGATGCCAATCATGAGGCTTAGTAGCTGTGACAGCGCGAAATTCACACGATCGATTTCAGCGCTCATGACATTGCTTAGTACACCAGTGTCTTGCTTGCTCAGATAATTGTATTTTGCGCCAGCGATTGCTTTGGCAAAATTCGTTCGCATGTAGGTGAGATTGCGAGAGAGAATGAGTGATTGATACCAGGATTGGGCGATCAGTACTCCTCCGCGTATTACAAAGAATATGACGAGAACGATTAGCGTGTTGGTGAGGGTGGGAGTGAGGTTGACTAACTCGAATCCCCAATTGATCATCGAAGCCAGACGGCTTTCTGTGGCCTGATCGCCCTGAATGATTGGCAGTATTAGGCTGATACCAAATCCTTCGATGACGGCGGCTAATTGCATTACTGCGAGCAATAGCAGCATTTTTGGTCCGACGAGATTGTAGAAGAGCTTGATGTACGTAATCAAGATGACAAAACCTGTTCGACGTTGAGAGTGGATTCGACGGGTGTGTTGGTCAATTCGGTTAACAAGCGGAAGTAGTGGTCGTCGATTACATCGCTCGATACACGGGCTGTAATTGCCTCTGATATCTGTTTCTTTTTATCGGAATCGAACTCAGCTAGCTTTTGGATTGCAGTAGCCCATTTTCCGGCATCGAATTCTATGAGAAATCCGTTATTGCCGTCGACTATCCATTCTCCAAAGCTTGGTTCATTACCATTTGCCACTGTGGGAGTACCTGCTACCAATGCTTCGAGAAGAGGGGTGCCCATCGCTTCATTCTGGGCAGGGAAGCAGAAAATGTCGGCGCCAGTGAGGTATTCCGCAGTGTCGACAAAATCTGCAACGACCTTGACTCGATTCGAAAGATTCATCGACTCGATTTGAGCTAGGAAATCTGGAAGTTGAGCAGCTGTCATTCCGGGGTCGAGTTCTCCTGAAGTCACTGTTGGCCCGGCGAGTACTAGCTTGAAATTTTCGGGAAGGTGATTCAATACGCTGACTAGAAATTCATGATTTTTCTGTTTCATGAATTTTGCCACGTACACAATTACCTTGTCCGATTCGTCGAAGCCGAATAGCTTTGTGATCGTAGTTGCCCGACGTTCGGGCGACGAAGGGGTGAATCGGTTGGTATCGACGGGGTTTGGGCGAGTCCAAACATTGGTCGTAAGGCCGACTGTTTCGCAGAGTTCGGCAAGATGGTTGCTTATGGCCACGACAACGGATTGAGTCGCCAGATCATACGATTTGAATCGCCGGGTTCCGGGCAGGTACTGATATGGGCTGATTACGTTGTTCACTATTTCCAGAACAAGTGGGATCGCATGTTTTCTACTCCAGTTGACCGCCGCTATTGTTGCGGGAGAGTAGCCAAACACGTGAATCAGGTCGAACTGTTTTTCAGCCAGCAGTTTAGTTACGGCTTTGGCTTCCGAGTGATAGACCGCTGCATTGGTTAGCCGACGGAACTGTCCTTTGCCGAAAGTTTGATCGATTTTTCGAAGTCTTTTTGAAATCAGACGGCTCACCGGTATGTCGTCGACCTCGTACTGTTCCGATTCTGTTATCTCGACACTGCTGCAGATAACTTCGACGTTAACTCCGTAATTTTTGTTCAGGCGCGTGTAAGTCGCATGGGCGCGATTTCCTGATCCTGAGTATTCAGGGGGGTATTTACTGGATACGAGTAGTACGTTCATTGCGGAGATGGGATTATGGCGAGTGCCGTCAAGATCAGAGTCAGTTCAGTAGATCATCATTGCAGATTTAGTGGATCGACTCGCAGAGGTTGTAGTGCGAGTTCGAATGAATGCGCACTAGTAGGTCACGTCGTTTTGAGAAATTCGTCGATCGTGACAAGAGACAGGAGGGCTGGTGCTGTTGCGCCATTTCCGGATGCGAATCGATTTGCTGTATCTTTTATTTTCGACATATCAAATATTCTGAGAGACTCGATCTGATCTGAGCTTCCGAGTTGGTTCACGCGGTCAACTAGTTGAGCGGACGAACGGAGGAGTCGGTCACCGGTAGGCCATGATCGATCATCGGTGTCTGGATCTGAATGGATGTCACCACCGACTCCGAGACGGCGTTTGAGTCCTCGTGTCCACGTTTCGAGTGTGAGCCGAGTGGGTGACAGATCGGGGCGCATGTTGGTGTTGGCATTTCGGATGCTCAGCAGGCGAGGGTCGAGTTTCTTGATCGTTTCGGCTAGCAGTGTGGTTCCGTGTCTGACGTTCGCAGGAGTGGCGTAGTAGATGTCGAGTATTTCGTTGGAGAAGGCAATTGTCCGTTGCTCGGCGAGGGTTCCGGCCGATTGCAGATTGAGATAGGTGTAGTGCCGCCCCGGCGCACTTGTGGTGAGGTAGTCCCACTGATCGTAGGGATCTGATGTTAGATCTGAGATTGGATCGAGTACATCTTGGAGATCGAAAACGAGTCTTCCCATTGCTTCGTCTGCGGTTCCAGAGTTGAGCAGATCGAGGGAGTTGATGCCTTTCAGACGATATTTGGCTTCTTGGGTGTATTGACCCACGATTCCAGGAGAGATTTGGCTCAGTGAATATGAACGGGTGGAGCGCCCAAGGAACTTATTGCGGGTTGCAGGTAAGTACATTCCCTGGAAATAGTAGTCGAATCCGTGACCGTGAAGCAGCAGGTCGGTTTTGGGGATGTTTAGGTCGAAGAAGTGGCCGTGCTGGAATGAATACATTCCACCGCCTGCGGTAACCGATGTGGTCAAGATATCGGTGTAGTGAGTGGGTGAGCGCGGGACGAACGAGTGTTTTGCTCCAACGAGATGTGCGAGTGATTGCGCTACATCGACCTCGTTATTTTCCGTTTCACCGATAGTGATGCAGTGCGGGAGTTGATCTTGGTTGAACCCGCCAAGGGCCACTCGGGAATCCATACCCCCACTGAGAAGCAGCGAAGTTGCAGTTGAGTCGATCGTTTTTGTCGCCACTGAACGCGTTACTGCGTCGGCAAGATCGTTGGCGATCGCCTTTCGACCGTCGTTTCTTTTGTCGAAATTAGGGGTCCAGTAGCGTTCGGTTTTGAGGTTGTTTTCTCGAGAGTCGAACGACAGAATCGAAGCCGGCGTCAAGGCTTTTGAAGTTTGGTCGAATGTCGTTTCACCGATCAATCGTTGGAAGTGGAGGAATTCGTAGAAGGCGAGTGGATCAACTTTGAGTTGATTGGTGTCGGCAAGCCATTTCCAAAGTGAAGCGTAAGAAAACGCTATGACCAGTTTTTCGCTAGTGGAGAGATAGAAAAGTTGGTGCGCTGCGAATCGGTCGTTTACTACTTGAACGCTGTTTTTGCCCTCGACAATTACGATGAATTCACCGTCGAGAGATCGGGCAGTGGCGAGCGGGTCATCTACGAGTTTAGATAGCTGCTCGTCGTTCGGTGTCCGCCCGTTAATACTGGGACTGCCGTATGCGGTGATAGAAGCTGGGCCAGAGTTCAGGCGTGCCGCTACTCTCGGTTCTGCACCGAGGACGAGGACCTTTGACTGGTCCTGGCTCGTCATCCAGTTTTCTCTAGGAGGACGGTGCGGAGTCCTCCTGTGTTGCAGATCAAATCGATTGCGTGGTCGTTTGACAGGTCGCGGAATATGGCTCGTTCGCCGAAGTCACTGTAGAACGGAGTGCCGCCGGGGTAACCGAGGGCCTTCAAACGTGCCGTTCCAGCTTTGCTTGATGATGCTGCCATGCGGACTTTGTAGCCAAGATCGAAGAGCCCTTGAAGCACCGGAACAAAATCGTTGCTTTCTTTGTATCGACTCAGGTGAGTTTCAAAGATCACACGAGGGGACATGACGTCTTCTTTGACGAGTTCAATGAGTTGTCCAAGGATTTCTACTTCATGTCCTTCGACGTCCATACGGATTAGGTTAGGACGTGAGCCTGATCGTTCGCCAGCATCTCGTAGAGTCATCGTCGGGACGTCGGTTGGGGTGGACTCGAGGTAATCAAATGCGGAGCCATCGCGGTGGAAGGTGTGGAGATTAGAATGAGTCGACATGTACATCTGGCCAGTGCCGGTTGATTCGCTCACGGCTCCGTGAATGACGTTGATGTTGGTGGCGTTATTGAGAGCGACGTTACGCTTCAGCATTTCGATGTTAGGGAGCATCGGCTCGATAGCCGTGATTTTCCCTGAAGGACCGACTACCAGCGATTCCATCACAGCGTAGTAGCCGATGTTTGCCCCAATATCGAGGATGTTCATTCCCGGAGTGAGAATTTCCTGCAGCATTTTGTAGTGATCGATTTCGCGACGACCGAATAGGAAAAGAGTTCGAGACAGACCCTTGTCGCTGGTATCGAGATACAGCTTGTAGTTGAAGACCTTTTTCTTCATGGTCTTCACGCCAATTGATTTTGCGATGCCTGTAATTACCGCGAAGTAGATCGCCTTGAGTAGCCCGAACGGGCCGAGGTGGCGGAGTACAAGCAACAGGTTTGAGATCAATTCATTTCTTTCGTATTCGTTGAGCGATTTGGCTGCTATTTGGGGGAGACGATGTATTCGGTGAGTTCAAGTGGCCTGACTACATTGTCGTCCATATCGGTGACTTTGTAGTCGATGTCAGAAAGCAGTTGTTCGAGTTCTTCCAGAGTTGAACCCAGTTCGACAATATGTCGTGGGTGGACACTTAAATATATCGTCGGTTGGTGAGCACGAAGTGTTTCGACTGCCCCTTTGAGAATACCGACTTCTGCACCTTCGGTGTCGATTTTGATGAGCTGCGGTTTTAGTTCGTTTTCTTTGCAGAAGTTGTCGAGAGTGATCTGTCGTTTCTGAGTAGCGCCGTAGCCGCGTCGAGATCCGGTTTCAGCAATCGTATTCATTCCGGAGTCATCATCGCTTTCGAAGAATTCGACAGATTCGAGTTCTTTGTCACCTGCGAGATCAGTTACAACTTTGACGTTGGTAACCCCGTTGGTCCTTAAATGGTCTACTAGATATGCACCGTTTGCTGACGCCGGTTCAAACGCATAGACGGTTCCGTTGCTCGCGATGACGCTGCTGAGCGGTAGCGATACGAGACCTATGTGAGCGCCAATATCTAAAACACAGGTCATACCGCGTGCTGCTTCGATACACGCTTCGAATCCGCGATTATGGTTGCCGCCCCATGCTTCAAAATTGCTGAATGCGAATCTTCGATTCAGCTTGAAAGGTCCATACTTTCCGATCCGTTTTGAAATCGTTAGACCTGGCATGAACCTGATCACAACACGGTAGAACGGTCGAAGAAATGACCATATGAATCGAACGCGCTTCAGACGTCCGTGTCTAAGCCGGGTCAGTGCTCGCATGACCATTAACTAGAAACCTTCTCGGCAAGCACAAACAGGTGATGGGTGTGCCGCGGGTTGTACTTGTGCCAGAGAATTCGGAGACCTGCTGATTCGATGTCGTTCAAAAAACGTGAGCGTGGGAAGCTCTTACGACCGACTTCCCAGTAGTGGGGGTTCCAGTAGTCTTCACGGCCTTCCCAAGTCTCTTTTGATCGATCTTTGCCCCGGGGCCATTCCCAAGTCGTTGAAATAGAGTGTCGACCTCGGAACCAGCCGAGGCCGAGCCGGCGTGGTGCAAGCATTGCCGGTATTTCTATGGACAATTCGGCTCGATGAACCCGCGATGGAACAGAGATGAGGACGTACTTATTTGATAGCTCGGCCAACTTGGCTAGAGTTTTGGGTAGATCGGCGTAGGGAAGATGCTGGAGCATTTCGAACGCAGCGACAAGATCGAACTTTTCGTTGATCTCAGTTTCTCGGAAATCCCCAAGATAGTCGGGATTTGTTCGAGATTTGATGTCGGCGGTTTTCACTGAGTAGTCGAGTTGTTTCATGATCGACGTGAAGTAACCGCTTCCAGGTCCTATCTCGAGAATGGACGCGACCAAATCACCTAAATCGGTAACTGAAGTTACCTGAATTAAGGTGCTTGAGAATCGTCGCTCATCGAGCGCCCATTGGCGTTCTTCGAGTAGTCCGGGATCAATCTCACTCAATGATTATCAAACCTTGTTATTGAGAATTTTCTAGCAGGGCAAAATGGCGGTGGTTTAGGAGATTTCGTTGGAGCGTTCAGTTAGCGAAAGATATAGATCTTCGAATTGTCGTCCAACCACATCCCAGCTAAACGATTTTCGCACCGATTCGGTACCGTTTGCGCTGAGCTTCGCTTGCAGATCTGCTGAACTTTGTAGCTGTTCCATTTTGCGGGCGAGGTCGATTGGATCGCCCGCTTTGGCGATTAGGCCGTCGACTCCATCGTTAATAGTTTCGATACATCCGGGCGCATCGGTAGAGATTACTGGAATTCCAGCGGCCATCGCTTCAATGTTGATCATTGCGAAGGTTTCGATTAGTGACGGGAATGCGCATGCGTCCACACTTTTGTAAATTTCGACAAGCGGTGCGCTGGGTATTCGGTATTCCCGATCGTTCGAATCGTGCCCGAGCTCTTCTATTAGCGTGATGTGTTCTACCACGCCTAGTTCTTTTGCCTGTGGGAGAAGATCGCTCATTCTCAGTCCGACAAAAACGGCGTGTGCGTTGCCGATGGTTCCGGCTCTCTTCATCTCAGCGAGAGCTTCAACGAGAATCGGGAAGCCTTTTTTGGGATGGTTCCTGCCAACGGTGACGTATGCAAATTTATCGAGCGGAATACCGTATTTGGTTCGAATAGCGTCACGGTTAACAGTGGTTGACTCGAAGCGAGGCTGGTCGACGCCGCACGGGATAATCTCGATTTGACCATCGCTAACGCCGACGTCTCGAAGATCGGGTCTGACTGATTCGCTTAGAGCAATCGCTTTCGATACACGAGGTGACCAAGTCTGGATCAGGTTTTCGATTTTAGGATCGAATCGGTACCCGTAGGCGACTTCGGGATCTTTCTGGATGTCGTAGCCAACGGTGCGAAGGACGTGAGGAATATTCCTCGGAACTGTAAATCCTCCGACTGAAACGGCGGAAGGGTAGGTTCCAAACGACTGCCAGACATCGAACTTGTACTTGCGTTGCATCCAAGCGAAATATCGATTTTGGAAGAATTGATAGAGCTTTCCGAATACAGGCATCAGTCGTTGCTGTCCAGGGAATGTCGGGTACAGCGGATATCCGAGTTCTTGTTTTCTGTCGCCGATTTTTCGCCAGCTGCTCCATGCCGAGAACATCACTACTTGGTGACCGTTTTGGGTGAGGTGGCGAGCTAGATTATGGGCCGTTACTTGCGCGCCGCCGACATTAGGAAAGAAGGAGGATATGACGATCGCAACACAAAGTTTTCGATCTGGTGCCAAGTTGTTATTTCCGGTTGAATATTGCGGCGAAGGTTAGGAATATGAGTTTGATGTCTACCCAGAATGAACGTTGTCTTACGTACTTCATTCTGAGTTCCATTTTTCGATCCCAGACTTTCTCAAAGTAAAGCTTGTCGGGATCGTCGCCCTTTAGCAGCGATCCTAGATCGGCGAATTCGATTGATGCGAAGTCGGTGATGCCGGGTCGTAGCTCGAGGATTATCATCTGCGTTGGCGTGTAGTGCTTAATGTAGTCTGGTGTCTCGGGACGAGGACCTACGAAACTCATGTCACCTTTGGCTACATTCCAGAGCTGAGGTAGTTCGTCGAGCTTGAACTTGCGTACCCATTTTCCGACGGTGGTAACTCGTGGATCATCGTCGCCCGAGTGATGCGATGTTGGGCCGTCGGCGATTCGCATGCTTCGGAACTTGTAAACAGTTATGAGCGAGTTCGAACGGCCTGCCCTTTTTGGGGCGTAGAGGATTGGTCGTCCTAGGGATATAAGGACTGCTAGTCCGGTTAGTAGTAGCAACGGAGCAAAGACGATTAGGCCAATGATGCTAAACACAAAGTCGAATATGCGTTTTGCCAAGCGATTCATCCCGATCTACTGCGTTACTCTTCTAAAACAAATTTTACGCATATAACTTTAGTCGACATTTTCGACTCAAGATTCGATTTTCAATGGTTACAGACCCCTCAATAGGCTTCAAGCACGCTTTTGTTACAGGAGCTACCGGAATAGTTGGTGTTCAGCTGTGCCGAGCGTTGGTACGCGCTGGTGTGAGTGTTACTGCCTTCTCTCGCAATCTGAATCCGGGCGTGCTGCCTGATGAAGTTGTCCATGTAAAAGGGTCGATTCTGAATGAAGATGCGCTCGCTGCGGCCGCGGAAGGCGCTGATGTGGTGTTCCACGTTGCTGCCGCCGTTCATGGGTCGGCTACGACGTACTCGGATTTTGAGCGTGTCAATGTGACGGGAACGGAGAACGTGATTGACGCTGCTTTAGAACTTGGGGCAAACCTCGTTCACGTTTCGACTGTGAATGTTGTGGGTTTCAGGGCCGGGACGCTTCGAGATTCTTACGCTGAGACAAAATCTGTTGCTGAAGAACTTGTGATGGAGGCGGTCGAGGACGGACTGACTGCATCGATTGTTCGCCCTGCCACTGTGTTCGGGAATGAGTCGGGGAGGGCCGGGCTTCTCGTAGATCGATTGCTGGCGGGTTCGTTGAGGATACTGCCTGCGCCATCAAGACGGATTAGTCCTGTTTGGTCGGGAGATCTTGCTAAGGCGTTGATACTGGCTGCTGCCGACGATCATTCAGGTCGCGTGTTCGCGGTTGCTGGCCCGACGGTTTCAACGGGAGAATTTGTGAAATCGGTGACTGTAGCAGCCGATATTCGTGGTGTTATGTTGTCGATACCGGCGGGGATGTTCTCAGTGCCGTTGCAGTTGGCGTGGTGGCTGAGGAAAGTAACCCGCTGGACACCGCCGGTTTCTGTCGAATCGCTGATGAACGGATCAGCTCATGACGGAGCAGTGGCAGCTTCTGAATTGGGATTTCAGTACACCGACATCAGCGAGATTTTCGGCGTAACAAAGGACTAGAGACCGGTGCCGTCGATTGTGTAGTCGTTGACGATTCGGCGAATGCCTTCCTTCACCTCTTCGTCGGTGAGGTTACGGGCGGAACGAATGAATTCATCGAAATCTTCCAACTTGGCTTTGCTCGGGCCAGTGTTGCGAACTAACAGGAGTTTTTCGTTCGAAGTTCCCCCGAGTTCTTCTTGGGACGACGACAGAATTTCGGTAAGTTTTTCACCGGTTTTTAGACCTGTGTATTCGACATCGATGTCTTTGTCGGGAACCATTCCAGAAAGTTCGATCATGGTCCTCGCTAGCGAGTCGATGCTTACCGGTGTTCCCATGTCGAGTAGATATATTTCTTGATTGTCGCCAATTGCTGCGGCGGTCAAGATTAGTCCGGCGGCTTCGTGGGCGGTCATGAAGTATCGTTCTGCGTCTGGATGGGTGACGGTTACAGGGCCACCTGATTCGATTTGCTGCTGGAAGATTGGGATGACACTACCGTTGCTGCCGAGTACGTTGCCGAAACGTACCGCTGCGAAATGAGTGCTTTCATCGGCTCCAAGTTCCCGGATCGCAAGCTCTGCCATGCGTTTAGTGGCGCCCATGACGCTGGTTGGAGAAACGGCTTTATCTGTCGATACGAGTACGAATGTAGATGCGCCGCATTCACGTGCTGCACGTGCGACGTTGAGTACGCCGCCGACGTTGTTGATGACGGCATCTGCCGGGGCGTCTTCCATCAGGTAAACGTGCTTGTGAGCGGCGGCATGTAGAACCACATCAACCTTGTACGTGGTCATGATATTTCGGATTGAAACGGGATCTGTGACGTCGGCTATACGAGCGACAAGATCGATTTTGTCTTGTCCGCTTTCGCGTAGTTGAGCGCGGAGTTCGTACTCGAGTAGCACGAGCGGGTTTTCGGCACGGTCGATAAGAACGAGAGTTGCTGGTTCAAAGGCGATTACTCGACGGGCTAGTTCAGATCCGATCGTTCCGGCACCGCCAGTGATCATTACTGTTTTGCCAGTGAAGGTTGCGCGCAGTGCGGCTTCATCAAGATGGGTTTCTGGTCGGCCTAGAAGGTCGGCGACATCAACTCGCCTGAGTTTGGAAATTGAGACATTTCCTTCTAGCAGTTCTTCAGTACCGGGAAGAATTCTGAATTCGACGCGCGACTCACGGCACTTGTTGATGATCCTCGTTCGCTGTTCTGTTGTGGCTGCGGGAATTGCGATGACGACGAGATCTGCGTCGAATCGTTCCACCACCGCAGGAATATTGTCGATATTGCCGACGACTGGAACACCGATCAAACTTTGACCGATTTTAGATGGGTCATCATCGAGAATTGCGACCGGATTTAGTCTGAATTCGGGAGTGGACTTTACTTGCGCGCAGAAGGCGGCACCAGCGTCACCTGCGCCGATGATCACTATTCGACGCTTAGGCGCTTGATCTCCGGCGTCTTTCATACGTTCACGACCGACTCTTACGGCTGTTCTGAGACCGCCAGCGAGGAAGATGTGAACACCCCACTCGATGAGGTAGATGCTTCTCGGTATTTCGAGCGATTCGGCAAATAATAGACCGAGCGTCGTGAACACGATAGTCGCTGCTGTCGTTGCTTTTACAACACCAATCAGGTCCGGTACAGACACGTATCGCCATAAGCCGGTGTGGGCTTTGAAGTAAACCAACGCGACAACTCTAAGAGCGACGAGAATCGATCCCCAAAATGCGAATGCTGAGTACGAGATACGGCTTTCGTCGAGATCGAGTCTTAGCAAGAGAGCGATATACAGCGCTGCTGCAGGGAGAATCGCTTGAACGGCGAGTCCTAGCAACATTCTTCTTCTGCGAGGAATGTTGGGGACTGCTCTTTGGATGGCTGCGTTTATCGACATGTTCGGTGTTGGTTTTTATTGATCGCTGATTTAATCACTAGCGAAGAATATCTGAAATCGCCTACTGTGCGAGGAAGTCCTTGAGGATTTGTAGTCGCTCTTGGGCGAGGGTATCCGACGGGATAATTTCGGTAAGATATTCGTAGAGTCGCACGGCTTCTTGTCGAAGCTCTGGGCGACCGGTATTTCCGGCTTCCCAGGCTGAGAACGCGAGTGCGTAGACGCTGTTCACTTCGAGAGGATTTGCCTCAAATGCCTTCAAGTCGTACTCGTACGCTTGAGATAGCGCTTCGATACGGGTTTGCTGGTTTTGAGTCGATGCGGCACGCCCGTGTTCGAGTTTTGCGAGATCGTTCCAATAACGGGGGGCATCAGGTGCGAGACGGGTGGCTTGTTCGAGTCGTTCAATCGCTTCATCAGCGGAGACTGTTGTTGGTCGGTATTGGAATGATGCCATCTGATTGGCGATCAGGTAGCTTGCTCCTTTGTCCCAAGCCAAAACTATTGATGCGAGCGCGATTATCGTTATACCTGCGTACGTCGAATATATTCGAACAGGCGACGGTTTCGTTGACGCAGCTACTTTGATTGCTTGCTGACTGGGTTTTATGAGCAGCGCAGCTAGGCTGCCAATGAGGATCCAGAACAGCAGGACTCCGCCTGTGGTCGGTGATCCAAACAGTTGCTCAACGAATCTCCCAGACAGGGCAGCACTGATTGTTACAGCGAGCCAAATGTTCGTGTTCGATGATGCGGCACGGCGGACGAGGATTATCGATCCAACTGCAATTGAAAGCCAGAGGCTGATCCAGGTGGCGAGTCCGAGAAATCCTTGCTCGACCAATCGATTGATCGGGTCGTTGTGAGCTGCAGTTAGCCGACGTGTAAACGTTGTGTCGTCGGCAAAGTGTGTACCGGCGAATCGGAACATGTCAGTGCCGTAGCCGAATAACCAGCGAACGGCTTTCGGTGCACCATTTGTATATGGCACGGGTTCACGATCAATCGCCATTTCTCCAGATAACTTCCAGTAGCGAATTCGTAAATCAAGCGTGTTTGTTCTTGAGACGTCGCTAAGTGGACTTGATGGGAGTGAGCTGGTTTCGTCAGACCCATCTGTTGTGGTGATGGAGCGTGCTTGAACTGTTGGGTCGATATTGACGGTCAGTGCTCCCAGCCCAATGAACGCTAGGACCAGTACCAGAGGAACGAAGTTGGATCGGATTTGTCGAGTGCTGGCAAGCATTACCAACGTGGCTATTCCGGCGACGAAAAGACCTAGTATCGGGCCTCGGCTTCCGGTGGCGAAAAGGCTGAGCGAGAATACGTAAGAGGCAGTTGCAAGAGCTGCAATCCACCAGCGGTGATTGTCCTTTGACGCTCGTTTATATCCGGTGATGAGAACTCCGAGAGTTATTGGGGCGAGAATGACCAACATTGCTCCGAAGAAAATTGGATTTCCGTTTGTTCCAGTAAGCTTCGAATTGTGCGTTGAGGATATGCCGAGCGGAGACCATCCGAAGAATTGAAATAACCCAACAAGGGCGGCAAGAACACCAGTCAGGGCTAAGGCGTTCCAAACGATTCGGCTGCTATTGATTTCATAGATAGAGACGAACGCACTAATAGACATGATTACGTACATCAGCGCCGTGAATTCACCGGCTTCGAATCCTGCTGGTACTCGCCCCCACCAACTTTGATGAGGAAGGATCGATAGCGAAGCTGAAATGATCGAAACCGTTGTAACTGCGGCTATCGAAGCGAGAATAGCTAGAGCTGGTTTATTGGCTTTGATCGCTTGAATTGATCGCGTGAACGGATTTTCTGCATAGCCGGTAAACGAGATCAATAGACGTGACAAAAGTACACCGGCTTGAATCGCGCCGAGCATCCTCAAGAAAGTTGTTTTGGGAGTCGAGGTGATGTCGACAAAGTTGCTCTCTGGGAGCACGACTAGCGATACGAGTACGATGGCGTTGAGCAGTACCCAAAGCTGAATTTTCGACAAAACCTGATCGAACGAAGTCAGGTCGAAATTCGACTTTGCTTTATTTCTGCGTGAACGTGAGCGTACCAAAGTAGGTTGGCGAGTCCTGAGATAACGTGTTGGAAGTTAATGGTTCCAATGTAGATTCTCTCAGGATTCATACTCTCTTTGTCAGTTCGGAACGAAACGCATTCTTTGCAATTACGTATCGATCTTCATCGTATCCGTTGCGGATTCCCTGCTTCAGGTTCTGCGGGAATATGGCAAACTCGGGTGAGTTAGGTTTTATGGTAGCTTCCTAGAACGAATTGCTAGTGAGACAAGAGTTCAATGACTGATTCTCCCGAAACTATTCAAATTGAAAACGTAAAAGCGATCGCTTTTGATTTCGATGGTGTGTTCACCGATAACCGCGTTTACGTGATGCAGAACGGCGAAGAGGCTGTCGTGTGCGATCGTTCGGACGGTATGGGTATTTCGATGTTGCGTGCTGCTGGCGTTCCGATGGTGATTATTAGTACGGAAATTAACCCTGTCGTCGCAGCACGTGGAGCCAAGCTGAGACTTAAGGTGCTGCAGGGAATCGACGATAAACTGCCTACTCTAAAAAAATGGGCGAGCGATAATGATCTAGTGCTCGATCAACTAGCCTTCGTAGGGAACGACATCAATGACGTTGAATGCCTTGCGGGAGTCGGACTTGGCGTTGTCGTTGCTGATGCCTATCCGGTGGCTGTTGCGGCGTCGGATATGCGTTTGACCCAGAATGGTGGTCGTGGAGCAGTTCGAGAAATTGCCGATTTGTGGCTCGCCGCGAACAGTTGACCACCGGCTACCAGTTGAATGACGTGAGTGTTTCGCATATGTAATCGACATCGTCATCATCGAGTTCTGGGTACATTGGTAGCGATAAGGCTTCGTGGGAGAGTCGTTCCGATTCTGGGAAGGCATCGTTTTCGGTGATGTAGTCGGCGAATACCGGTACCTTGTGGAGCGGTGAAGCATAGTGGATCATCGTGCCTATTCCTGCCGCAGACAGGTGCTCGCGGAGGCGATCTCGATTTTCGCCCGCGGTCATAACGTACTTATGGAACACGTGATGAGAGCCGGGGATTTCTAGGGGTGGCGTTGTCGATGAAATTTCATCTAGTACTGATGTGTAGCGCCTGGCGATATGTTGTCGACGTTTAGCCCACTCTTCGAGATGGTCGAGTTTAAATCCGACTATCCCTGCTTGGATCGAGGCGATCTGGGAGTTGTATCCGAGTTCCAGATACGTACGCGAATCATCACGACCGTGGTATCGAAGACGTTTGATGCGTTCGGTGACAGCTGAATCGTTGGTGACGATTGCCCCTCCACTTCCGAATGCTCCTGCGACTTTCATGGGATCGAAGCTGAGAGATGCCGCGAACGACTGCGCACCTGGTGATGAGCCGTTGAATGTTGCGCCGATGGCCTGAGCGGCATCTTCTATGAGAATGACACCCTTCGCCCGGCATGCGTCGGCGAGCGGAGTGATATCGAATAACTGTCCATAGAGGTGGACCGCTATGACTGCTTGCACCGATCCAGAGTTAACGAGTTCGATGGTTTTCGTAATATCGGGTTGATAGTTCTCACCGGCATCGACAAAAACTGGTGTTGCTCCCGCTCGTATCACTGGTGACGCGGAAGCGACGAAGGTCATCGCCGGAACCGCAATTTTGTCGCCGGGTTTTATGCCAGCGGTGACAAGGGCGAAGAACAGGGCGTCGGTTGCTGATCCGACGGCTACTGCATGTTTCGTGCCCATAACTTCGCAAAGCTGGTTTTCGAGCTTAGCGACTTCAGGTCCTTGTAAAACTCGACCGTGAGAAAACACCTGTTCACACAAAGCCATGATGGTGTCTTTATGCTGCTCGAACTGGCGGTCTAGCCGCATAAACGGAATATTCATTGGCTTTTTTGGCGGATTTACGTCGTGTATCAGTTATTAGATCGGGTTGTGACGGAGATGCTCGATGTAAGCGGGCAGTGCTTGCTCGAGTCCTTGTTGTGGATTGAATCCGAGTAGCTCACGAGCCTTGGTTACGTCGAGGGTTCCGCGGGTTGGAATGTGAGCAGGAACTTCGCCGTATTCTACCTTCACATCGCCGATGGTTTCGCTGATTATCGAAACGGCTGTGGAGAGAGATTCAGATTTTCCGCGGGCGATGTTGAATGTCTCACCAGCGGCTGCCTCCGTGGTCGCGACTCGATAGATTCCGTTTGCCGTATCGTCGACGTAAGTGAAATCGAGCGCCATGCTGCCGTCACCGTCAATGTGCAACGGCTTTCCGTTAAGTGCGCGGGTTATGAACTTGTAGAGCACTCGTTGGTTTCCGTCGAATGGGCCGTAAACGGCAGTTGGTCGCACTGTTCGGACGTCAATGCCGTATCGCTTGCGATAACCGGCGCTGATTATTTCACCAGCTAGTTTGATCGATCCATATATGTCTTTTGGATCTTTCGGAGCATCCTCTGTGACGCTTGGCGTTTTGAAATCACCGTAGACCATGCTCGACGATGTGTACACGACTGGGCATGAGTGATCGAAGTCTCGTACAACTTCGAGGATGTTTACAGTGCTTGTTAAGATCGACTCGAAGGCTTCTTCCGTCTGTTCGATTGCCACGTTTGCCAACGGCAATGCTGCCATGTGAACAATCACATCAGGCTTGAATCGAGTCAACGCTCGGCGAAGATAGTCCTTGTTGAGTGTGTCGCCGGTTACTAGAGTGATATCGTCGATGATGTCGGCTAACCGAGCAAGTAAATTAATCGGCTTGGCCTGTGGGTCAGGAGCTACATATTGCTTGAACGAATCGAAAACGGTTACTTCGTAGTCTGCTGCGAGAAATTCTCTTACGACCCGCGATCCGATGAATCCAGCTCCACCGGTAATAAATACTTTCTGCAATGAACCCTGATTTCTAATCGAACGATTTAAGCCGTAGCTCCGCCTGCTGCAATGCTGATATCCGCACTTTGAGTGCTTGCCAGTCAAATGATACCCATTGAGATTCGTACGGTGCGATAACCCTGTATTCCCGATTTCGTGACAAAACGGTGATTTATAGCGTCGGCATCTGATTCACCAAATCGAGTAGTGTTGTCTCTGGTGGAACGGATATTGATCCAATCAAACCTACTAATCTTCAAAATTAGAAATTCTGGAATTAGGATCTTCAAAAATAATTAGACGATGCGAGTAGATACAACTGGGTTGCCTGCCGATAACTGGCATCATTTTTTGCGTCTTAGAGATCTGCGCCAGATACTGACGGAGATGCCTCTGGACGGAATTTCGCGTGTGCTCGAATTGGGTGCAGGCGACGGAGTTCAGACGGCGGTTCTTCGCTCCATATTTCCAGGGGTGGTTCCTGTAGATATCGCTCCATCGGGCGAAGTCGAGGGGATGGTCATCGCTGACGCTGCGAACCTGCCATTTGAAGATGGCTCGTTTGATCTGATTTTTTCTTCGAACGTCCTTGAGCACGTTGAACAGCTTGATGTGGCATTTTCTGAGATGAAACGAGTTCTGGCTCCCGGTGGAATCATGATTCACTCGATGCCAACTGGAACGTGGAAATTCGTTCAACTGCTGCTGCGACCGATTGCTTCCGCGGTCAAGATCGTTCGACGACTAGTGCCGGGATTATCGAGCGGTGCAGGTCGCGCTCACGAGGGATCTCATGGTGCGCTTGAAGGTGTTCAGCAAAAGCGACGAACTATGCTTCAGAAAATTGTTGGATTGGTGATTCCGACTGTCCATGGAGTGTCTGGCAATCACGTATCTGAGTTCTTCCAGTTCCGTCCGAAGTGGTGGAAGCGGCGGTTTGATGAAGCTGGCCTAGAGTGTGTTCGGTCATCACCATTGTTATTGCATTCACCCTATGACCTGTTGCCGTATCGATTTCTTGGAGTGCGTGACCTGCTTGGGCGCACCGGGTTGGCTTCGGTCGATGTGTTTTGGCTTCGAGAGCGAAACTAAACGGCTGGTGAGCGACTAACGGAACGGGTTGGGTGAGGCGGCGATTCGACTGATGCCGTCGGCGACGCTCGGGACAGATTTCCACCAAATACTTTCGAGCAGGGCGATGCTGAGCGAGGTGTCGCGTGGTCGATCTGCTTTAAGTCCAACATCGTCGACGGTGATCGGTTTGAGTAGCGACATGTCGCAGTCGTAGATTTCCATCACGATTTTAGCGAAATCGTATTTCGATATTCTGTCGCTTGAACCGAGGTGGAGCAGTCCGGTGATGTTGTTCGTTATTGCAGCATCAAGTGCGTCTGCGAAGTCATCGACGCTAATAGGCGAGAAGTAAGAATCTGTGAAGCCGGGGACTTCCTTTCCAGCTTGAGCTCGTACCAATCCCCATTCGAGGAGCGACCGGGTGCCAGCGGGGCTGTATCCGTAGAAGTAGCTTCGGATGATTAGTGCGTTAGGGTCGACGCCTGTCACCAGTTTTTCAGTTCGCACTTTTCCTGAGGCGTAGGAATTTAACGGTTTTGGTGGATCGAACTCGGCATATTTTGAGCTATTTCCATCGAACACGCTATCGGTCGATGTGAACACGAATTTAGCGCTGAGTTCTTTGGCTTTCTCGGCTAGAAATTCTGTTGCAGTTTCGTTGATTGCTTTGGCGGCATCTGGGTTTTGCTCGCACCACTCGACGTTCGTGGCGGCGGCGCAATGAACGATCAAGTCTGGCTGGATTCGTTCTAGTGCCTGCGATACTGCCTGTTGGTCGGTGATGTCGTTTTTTTCGATTTCAGCACAGGCGATAGTGATTGGGTTCTTCGCATACCAGCCCGTCGTTTCGGTTTTAGGCGCGTAGTGTCGAACTAGGTTTGCACCCAGTAGTCCGCTCGCACCGGTAATCAGAACCTTGGCTGGTTCAGGCATCAGATTTGCACCAATAATTTTCATAAAATCGACTAGGTAACGGTACTTGGAATACTTCCGTCATGCGTAGTTGAATACGATGGATATTCTAATGAAGACCGTATTTATGCCGACATACGTTTGAAATTCACACTAGGGATGTGGCGACGATTGACTTAAACTGATCTTGGCAACCGACTACTTTTGGGAAATTCGACGTGCGCTCGATTCAGGTTGAACGATATTACTTTGGTTTGGAATTCTGATTGAAAATTCTGGTGACAGGGTGTGCTGGATTTATTGGTTCACGCGTTAGTACGCTGTTGATCGAACAGGGTCACGAGGTGCGTGGAATCGACAATCTGAGCGACGCTTACGACGTGCGGATGAAGGACTGGCGCGTTGAAAACTTGCTCACGCCGAACTCTGTTGAGTGGGTGAATGGTGATATTACGGATAGGGATTCCGTTTCTAGTTTGATCGAAAATTTCAAGCCAGATGCTGTTATCAATCTTGCGGCCAGCGCTGGGGTTCGACAGTCGATAGATAATCCGTGGGTGTACTACGAGACCAATGTGACTGGGACGTTGAATCTTCTCGAAGCATGCAAAGATGCTGGGGTTTCTCGGTTCCTGTTGGCTTCTACATCGAGCGTTTACGGCAAGAACAAGATGCCGTTCTCCGAAGACGCTGAGATCGATTCGCTTCTCTCGCCGTACGCCTCTTCAAAGAAGGCGGCTGAAGATTTGTGCCGACTGTATAACTACTTATTCGATATTGATGTAACGGTGTTCAGGTTCTTTACGGTATACGGTCCTTCTGGTCGACCTGATATGAGCTTATTCAGATTTGTTCGATGGATTGTCGAGGGCGAGCCGTTGCAGTTGAACGGTGACGGCACACAACAACGAGATTTCACGCACGTGGACGATGTGGCGCGTGGTGTTGTTGCTGCAGTCAATCGATCGCCTGGGTACGAGACGATTAATCTGGGATCGGATAGTCCGGTTGAACTGAATGCAGTGATTGATGAGATCGAATCTTTGGTTGGCAAGACCGCGGACATCGAGCATCATCCATTTCCTGCGACTGATGTGATGGCTACTTGGGCGAATATCAGTAGGGCGAGAGAATTGTTGGATTGGGAACCTCGGGTGGACTTGAAGCAGGGTGTGGCTTCTGTAGTCGATTGGTATATGGAAAACCGAGATTGGGCGAAAGAGATATCGCTGTAGGGTTGTAGCTCGTTATTTCGATATTAGAAGGACTTATTTGTGAACTTTCCGAGTGATGTCACTGTGGTTGGATTGGGCTATGTTGGACTACCGCTCACGCTGGCATTTGCCGCGGAGATGCCAACCACGGGATTCGACAATGATGAATCTCGCATAGTTCAGTTGAGGGCAGGTAACGACCGGAATCGCGAAGTCGAATCGTCGCTAATTACCGCATCCGATCTGGTTCTTACCTCGGACTACAGTTGTGTAACCGAAGCAGAGTTCATTGTGGTAACCGTTCCCACGCCGGTAACGGAAGATAACCGTCCTGATTTGAGTTTGTTGGAGTCTGCCAGTTCCATGATCGGCAGATGTCTTCGTGATCGCTCTCATGGTTCGTCGACGCCGATAATTGTGTTTGAATCGACCACCTATCCTGGATGTACTGAAGATTTTTGTGGACCGATTATCGAACGTGAGTCACGTTTGAAATCAGGTGAAGGCTTCGTGCTTGGATACTCACCTGAGAGGACGAATTTCGGCGATGCAGAGCACACACTGGAAACAGTCGTGAAGGTCGTCTCTGGGCAGACTGCCGAGGGTGCAAAGGTCATTAGCGACGTATATTCCCGCATCGCCAAGGCTGGTGTTCATATGGCACCGAATATTAAGACTGCCGAGGCGTCGAAAGTTATCGAAAATGTTCAGCGTGATTTGAATATTGCGCTGTTCAACGAGAGCGCTATGATTTTCGATCGAATGGGTATCGATTCATCTGACGTTTTCGATGCAGCAGGTACTAAATGGAATTTTCATCGTTACCAGCCGGGTTTAGTCGGCGGGCACTGTATCCCTGTCGACCCGTACTACCTGACCTACGCGGCAAAGCAAGTCGGGTACGACGCTAACGTTATTCTCGCCGGACGGAGCGTGAACGAAGGAATGGTGCCCGTCATAGGTGAGAAGATTCAGCAGTTGGTTACTGAAGCAGGGCAGTTGCCGGGTGAATCAGATGTATTGGTATTGGGGCAGACATTTAAAGGCGATGTAGCCGATTTTCGCAACAGCAAGGCGATTCATCTCAGTGATTCATTGGCTGGATCGTTTAAATCGGTTACGCGGTTTGATCCATACGGTGAATATAACGAAGCCAATAAAGATCCGTTCGCAGGCGATGCTAGATTTGGAGCGGTCGTACTTGCTGTACCGCACTCGCAGTTCGTCGAATCGATCACTGCGGTTCGTGAGTTAGTAGCGTCCGGCGGAGTTATGGTCGATCTTACAGGCTCGATAAAATCGTCTCAGATGCTCGATTTCGATGGTCTTTTTTGGAAATTGTAGATTAAGGGTTAGTCGTTGACTGATATCGGTGTAATTGGTGGAGCGGGTTACGTTGGTCTTGTGACTGGTGTCGGGCTAGCTGCGCTCGGTCACAAAGTGATTTCGATGGATCTCGATCAGAAACGACTTGCGATGCTTCGTGCTGGCAAGTCGGCAGTGTACGAAGACGGATTAGAGCCGATTCTCGCGAAGTTGAATGAGATGGGTCAGATTTCGTTCACTGACGATCAGAGTGAAACCGTTCGCAATTCCGATGTGTTATTTATAGCGGTGGGTACGCCTTCATTGTCGGATGGCGCCGCCGATTTGTCGGCGGTGATTGCGGTCGCCGAGCATCTTCGTGATGAAATTTCGAAGTACACCGTGATTGTCGTGAAAAGCACGGTGCCTGTCGGAACACTGAATGTTGTTACTGACATCCTTTCTCAGAAACTCACCGAAGGAGAAGACTTCGACGTTGTATCGAATCCTGAGTTTTTGCGAGAGGGCAGTGGATTGATTGATTTCTTCGCGCCTTCTCGGATTATCATTGGGTCGAACTCCGAGCGTGCGAATGCAGTGCTTCGAGAGATTTATAACCCACTCTTGGATGGTACGACTGTCGTAGGCGTGCCGTGGATAG
>JABIHL010000037.1 GCA_018649665.1 Chloroflexota bacterium
AAAAGAAGACGGCGTGCTAGTGATTAAGCGCGTGCACGTGAAGTACACCCTGAAGGTAGATTCAGCTTTGTACGCCGAAAAAGAGGCAGCCGTACAACGTGCGTTCGAACTGCATCCTGATTCATGCCCCGTATATCGAAGCATTCACACCAGTATCGACATCACTAAGGAGCTTGAGGTGGTCGAGGGTTAGTTGGTGCGTTGTGGCGCGGGGTGTGGAGATACTACGTACTCCTTCGATATCCTGAATCGAGTTCAGGATGACGGGCTTAGTGATTGCCGACTCCCTAAACCTCTAGTGTGATCGATTCGGTTGTGCCGATTGGGCTGGTGAGAGTTACGACTACGAACGTGCTTGCCTCAAGCAGTGGGCTTAGCTGGATTCTGATTTCAAGCTCTTCGTGGACGTTTAGGCGACTTGGCTCGATAGCTTCGGGTGTGGCACCTGTGTGGTCGAGCCAGAACGAGTGGGCAGTCCATGTGTTGTCGGCTAGGACTGTTGCGTATGTGGGAGCGAGGTACGTTTCGCCGCCGCTGCTCTGATCGTAACGAACCGTAACGACCCAATCTTCAAAATCGTCCAAAGTTCGCCTGCCGTCGTTCGTTAACACCAGGTCGAGACGAGTTTGGGCAACCCCCTCGGTAAGGCTCACCAGCTTGAACGAACTTTCGATGTCGTCGATTAGTCGTTGATTGCTGGTAGCGACAGCTTGGGCTTGGTTGGTGGAGTTCGTTATTACAGACGTGATCGCGACGAAAGCCGTGGAGACCACGAGGAAGAACGATATGACCCAAGTAATTACTGTGCCCATGAAAGCTGAGAGAGATTAGCCCGGTGGTCGCAATTTCTAGCTGTTGCACCGCCAAACGAGTTAATCGAGTCCTTACTCAAATGATGTCTAACACACGTTCAATCCGACAGATTCGAACGCGGAACTCCCGTATGGGCTGGCAAGCAAAGCGAATTAGGTGAATACGGTTGTGTGAAACCGACAGTGGCTAGCGCGTTTGTGTAATTTCCTTAGACCGATCACCGAACCGTGAGGTTTCGTCGGGAATAAGTGCACATATAGTCGCAATTAGAGTGTTTATAGAGGGAAAGTTGGTGAAATGGTAGTCTCTGCGCAGGTTTAGGCACTTATGTGAGATGAGGGGCAACAGCAACCACGGCGATTTCGACCGGTGGGTTTTACGAGAGCAGTTGGCTAACGATTCGGTGGCTTCAAGTCGCCAACCAGGTCATTCATTTGTTCACGGCAATAGTTTTGATTGGTGTGCCGTTCGTGGTTCGGTACGTAGTAATTCCGCAAGCCGACGACGCGACGACTGCAGAGGTCGTCAAAGGGTTTTACTCGGTCTGGCCGATCATCATAGCCATGGTTCTGTTCACTTCAGGGCTGTTGAACTTCGTGTTCGCTAATGCAGGTTCTGGGCATAAATTCATCCAGAGCTTCATGACGCCATTCGGCATTACGGTTTTGCTCAAGATGGCTCTGCTACTGGTGATCGACGCGATTAGCGTGTTGCTCGGTACGAACGAAGATTTTCAGGCAGACGCCGAAATGTGGCTTCTCGTTCTGATGACAATCGGCATTGTGGCACTGATCTTAGGCAGCACGCTGCACCGCGGTGGAATCAGTCTCGAAAAGAGCGATGGCTAGGCTTCGAGAGTTGCTGATTCGGTGATACCGGACGGGCTGGTGATGGTCACGACAAGATACGTGCCGTGTTCCAACTTTGGGTCGACCTGAATTTGTATTTCCATTTCTTCATGGATATTCAGGATGCCTTGCTCGATAAGTGCAGGGTCATCTTGGTCGTAGTCGAGCCAGTACTCGAAATCTATCCACGTGCCGTTTACGAGCGTGTCGGTATAAGTGGGTGCTAGGATGGTTTCGCCGGCTGCGCCGTGTTGGTCGTATTTGACTACGATCTCCCAATCTTCGAAGTTCTGGAAACTTCGTCGTCCGTCGTTAGTTATTACGACGTGAAGCAGTGTGTGTCCAGTTGATTGATAGATATCAACGATCTTGAAGGAACTTTCGAGTTCTTCTACGACTGACTGGTCGCTGGCTGCGATCGCTTCTGATCGGTTACTGCCGTTCGTCACTACCGTCGTGATCGCGGCGAAAGCCGTGGTGACCACGAGGAAGAACGATATTACCCATGTAATTGCTGTATCCAAATGAGTTTCTTCGGAATCCGAAGCCGGTGACCACTGCGGGCTACCTGCTTTGTGTTGTTCCGATCCTTGGGTTTATCTTCGACGAGCTGCTGGTGCTGAGGCAGGTCTGATAGATTCGAAGGCGTTGACCAAGCGAGTCACCGCCCTGTGGGCAGGCAATCAATTGTCTATGCGTGAAACGCCGTGGATCACAGGCATCTGGCACAAAAAACAGCCCGCCGGAATTACTTCCAACGGGCTGTCTCATATTTCGTTAGGCTCTGGGCGTCGTCGAACGACTTGGTCGCAGCTGCAATCTTGCGTTAGTCGCGCTCGTCATCTGACGACTCGGCTCTGGCTGCAATCTACCTTTCCCCTAGCCCCTTCCCGAAGGAAGGGGGACAGGAAAGATTATGGCTTGACCATTGAGCCGTCTGCTCGTCGTACGGTGTCCCATGCTCCACCAAACTCACGTTCCTTGAACGGGAATTTGGCAGCCATGTCTTCATCGATGTCGATGCCGAGACCGGGCTTACCATTCGACCACATCATGCCGTCTTTGAGAGTAGGAGTTCCTGGGAACATTTCTCGGGTTCGTTCTGACGGAATGTTGGCTTCCTGAATACCGAAGTTGGAGGTGTTCAAGTTCAACATCATGTTTGCAGCGTGACCAACCGGCGAAGTGTCGCCGGGGCCGTGCCAGGCAGTTCGAACGTTGTAGAGCTCGCCCATTGCGGCAAGTTTTCGGGCTGGAGTTATTCCGCCGATTTGCGACATGTGGATTCGAATGAAGTCCATTAGTCGGTTTTGAATCATCGGGACAACTTCGTGCGGGTTGTTGTGCAGTTCGCCCATTGCGATTGGAGTAGCGCACTGCTCTCGAACCATCTTGAAGTACGCCTGATCTTCAGGGCTGAACAAGTCTTCGAGGAAGAACAGCTGGTACTTCTCGACCTCTTTGGCGAACCAAACGCCCAAAATCGGCGGAATTCGTTCGTGAACGTCGTGAAGAATCTCGAGCCCGTATCCGAAACGACCTCGAATGTATTCAAATAGACCAAGAGCCGAACGTAGGTACGGCTTAGGTTCGTAGACTCCGCCCGGGTGAGCGTAGAGCTTGTTTGGGTCGTAGTCTCTTAGCCATTCGGTGTTGGCGATAGGGCCTTGCGTCGTGTCATGGTTGCTCGCAGTGCTAGCCCCCGTTGCTGCGCCCTTGTTGCCGTATGTGGCATACCCAGGAGTCGACATCTGCACACGAACGTGGTGGAAGCCCTGTTCAACGAACGCCTGAACCTTGTCGCCCACTTCTTCGTGAGTTTCGCCTGAGGTGTGAACGTAAACAGGGGCTGCTACACGTGCTCGACCGCCAAGAAGGTCGTAAACAGGCATGCTTGCCATCTTGCCCTTGATGTCCCAAAGCGCTTGGTCGATACCAGAGAGGGCGTTGTTCAGAACGGGTCCGTTTCGCCAGTAGGACGAAACGTACGACGACTGCCAGATGTCTTCGATATCGGCAACATTTCGGCCAATGAGGAAGGGGCGGAGATAGTCATCGACGGCAGCTGCAACTGCAGTTGGTCGCTGTGTGAAGGTTGCGCAGCCGATGCCGTATAGGCCGGGCTCAGAAGTTTCTATCTTGACGATAACGAGGCGGATGTTGTCCGGCTCGGTGAGAATAGTCTTGATATCTCGGATCGTTACATTGCTCATAAATAGCTTGGCCTGGATACTTACATGGGTAGAAGTCGTGGAACGGGCGCATACGCCCAACGGCAAAGAATTGTACTCGCGGATACGACGCTGTGAAGGTGTTCGACTATTTCTATCCGGTAGCGGTGAAATTTCACACGATTGCAAGTAACTGAGGCGATTTGGGAAAGATTCGAATGAAGTTATGGAAGATTTTCGACTCGAATTTACCGAGAGGATTAGGCGATGAATTTACTTGTAATTGGCGGAACGAAATTTATTGGGCGTGCAGTTGTTGAACGTGCTGTAGAGCTTGGGCACGAGGTCGCTATATTCCATCGCGGAGAGACTGAGCCTGAAGACTTAGTGGATGTATTGCACATCCATGGTGACAACCTTGAGATTGCCGATTGCATCGATGCAATAAAGTCGTTTGAACCCGATGCTGTAGTTGATACGACGCAGGGCGAGGCTGCGAGAACGCAGGCCGTTGTAGATGCGTTGACAGGAGTGGTCGATCGTTATGTGCTTGTTAGCAGCATAGATGTTTATTTGGCGTACGGACGACTTCACCTCACCGAACCCGGTCCTCATGTGGCTGTGCCTATCACTGAAGAAAGCGAACTCCGAACTCTTCCGGGACTAGGGCATACCGAAGAGATCGACAATTTGTATATCGAAATAGTCGCACTTGCTCAGAACGAACTGCCAGTGACGATCACTCGATTGCGGGAGTGTTCGGGCCTCACGACTATCAGCGTCGTATCGGAAATATGATCGACAAGCTTGAGAAATCCGATGGTTTGGTCAAGCTGTTTCCGACGATCGCCAATTTCCGGTGGACCTGGGGGTACGTATTCAACATCGCCGACATGTTGATCGAATGTGCACTTGATCGAAGGTCAGGCAACCACATCTACAACCTCGGCTACGCGGAGTCGTTGAGCGTCTTGGAGATGCACCAGATGGTGGCGGATCTACTTGGTTGGGATGGTGATATCGTCGCCACCGAAGACGGCGTTGACGTACCCAAGGGGGATTACGGCCAGCATTGGAATTCTGACTCGTCAAAATTCCGACGCGAATTCGACTACCAAGATCGTTTCTCAATGCGAGAAGCGTTTCGGCTGACTATCGAAACGTCGAAACGAAGCGGTGACGAAACCGACTAGCCGTCCGTTCGGCGCCATTTCCTTAGGGATGCCTGTTCTTGGCGTGGGTTCTGGTGGCGGCCCCATTCGACGTACGACACTTCGGCGACGTAGACGTTGCCTTTGGAGTCGATAGCCATGCTGTGCGGCCACAGGAACTGATCGGGCTCGTTGCCGAACGTAGTGCTACCGAATCGCGTAAGGCGATTGCCGTCTCGGTCGTAAACAGCGACTCGGTTGCCTGTGTTTTCGTTGCCTCGAGTTGGCGAACCGTTCGTAGGACCCTGTTCCGCAACGTAAATTCGAACATCATCGCCGGTGCCGGTAACTTCTACCGCAACTGACTTGTGAGAGAACCATTCTCGCCTAAATTCACCGTCAACAGAGAACACCTGAACCCGGTGGGTTTCGCGGTCGCACACGATAACTTCTTCGTCGTCGATAAGAGCGAGGTTGTGCGGCAGGTTGAATTCGCCAGCGTCGGTGCCGGGAGTGCCCCACGACAGGATGTGATTGCCGTCTTTATCGAGTCGGTGCACACGAGAGTTTCCGTAGCCGTCGGAAATGAAAATGTCGCCGGTTTTCTTGGAAATCGCAACGTCGGTCGGCTTGTTGAACATATCGCCGCTCTGCGGTTCAGCAGGCTCGCCGGTGCCGATCTGCATCAGGTATTCGCCTGACCTAGACATTTTGTTGATTTGATGACCGGTGTCGTCTACAAGCCAAACGTTGTCTTCGTGATCGATAGTGATGGCGTGTGGACGCGAGAACCAAGTGTCGTAGAACTGCATTGAGTTTCCGTACGGGTCACGGATGATTCTGACTGCGTCGGCAGGATTATCGTTGCCCCACATATCGATCACATTGCCGTCAGGGTCGAACACCAAAATAGGCTGGTTTCCGCGGTTGAAAACGAACACGTTGTCATTACTATCAACGGCAACCGCTGTCGCCTCTCGCAGCCAAAGTCCGTGCGGAACTTTCGCCCAACCGGCTACCGGTTCAAAGACTGTGTTGGACGATACGAGTGATGGCATGTGGGATTCGATTACTGGCTACTCAAGGACGAATGGCGACTTCATAAACGTCGCTGAGAACGCATGGTACTGCGAATGCGGGGTTATTTGGAGTTGATCAGAGCGAGAATCTGATTGATGTCAGGTGAAGCGTTGAGTATGAGCAGCTTTTCGGGGTGTTGTTCTCGCTTAGCGATAATCCGGGCAAGTGTGAGTTTCGGTTCGTCGTTGTTGGAATCGATATCTCCGATATACGGGTCTCGGTTCGCCTTGAAAACAACTTTCATGAATTTGGCGAGATTCCGCCAGCCCTTGTGCTTATTGTTGCGCTTGAGCTCGGCCTTCAGATGCCGCAGGAAGAGTCGCCACATCACGATTCCGACGCTCGCTTCCATGAATATGACAAGTTCAGCATCTCGCCATAGGTCCTGAGCGGGGCCGACATAACTTCCTTCGACAATCCAAGATTGCTGCCCAACGATTTCAGATACCCGTACTTTTCGAACTTCAGTCGATGCGGCGTCACCGTTTTCGTCGAGATTCCACATCACGTCATCGAGTTCGATGAATGGAACGTCGATTCGATCAGAGAGCTGCTTTCCCAAAGTCGTTTTGCCGACTCCGGCTCCGCCAGTGATAAAGATTTTGCGAATTTCTGTCATGTGGAAAGATTAGACGGAATACTTTCTCGGCGAATCACTATTTCTTGGTAGATTTGGGTGTCTGATTTTTTTTATCAGCACACGCCGCCCGGTAAGCATGATTTCTACATCGAACTATCGCTGCCAACGACGACGGAATCTTATTCGAGAGTAGGAAGAACTACATGTTTGCAGATTTGAGTGGAAAAGTTGCGCTGGTTACTGGTGGTGGTCAGGGTCTGGGTCTTGGCATCGTATTGAAGCTGGCGGGACAGGGCGCTGACATCGCTATTGGCGATCTAAGCGACGAGAACGCTGCCGCTGCCGCAAAGCAGGTCGAGGCGCTGGGTTGCAAGGCTTACACAGCCAACATGAACGTTACCGACAAGGGCACGATCGCTTCTGCAGTTGAGAAGTTCAACAGCGAAGCAGGTCAGATCGACATCCTAGTGAACAACGCTGGTGTTGCTGGTGCTCCCGGATCAACCGGCACCGGATTCCGTGACGTTGACTGGGATTTCACGTGGCAGGTAAACGTGAAGGGGCTTGCGGATGTCACCGAGGCCGTTCTTCCTCAGATGCGTGAGCGCAAAGAGGGCAAGATCATCAACATTTCTTCGGTAGCTGCTAAAGCTGCGAAGTACCAGACTGCCTACTACGCAACGACCAAAATGGCTGTCGTTGCTTACACGCAGGCGCTGGCTCGTGAGTTTGCAATAGAGAACATCAACGTGAACGCAGTGGCACCGGGTCGAATTTGGACTCAGTTCCACCAGGACTGGATGGCTGAGCGTGAGGCTCTCGGTGACGAGGCTGTTGTCGGTAAAGAGAAGTTCGATGTGTTCATGGGAGCTCTCAAGGAAGTAATTCCAATGGGTCGACCCCAGGAGCCGTCCGATATCGGTTCTCTCGTTACGTTCCTGGCTTCTGAGGAAGCTCGCAACATCACAGGCCAGACCATCCAGTGCGACGGCGGCCAAGTAATGAGCTAAGGAGCTTTAGGCTCGTTTTCTGCGAGGTTGGGTGCGGGTTGGCTAAATCGATCAGCCGAACCGCTGGTACGTGTGACCTGTTCTCCCTCCCAGGCTGGGAGGGAGTTAGAGGGTGGGTCGGAAGTGCTGGCGTGCGTCATCACTTATCCAAGTTGAAAACTTCTCCCTCACCCCAGCCCTCTCCCGCTGGGAGAGGGGGTAGAGCAGGTGGGCTCGAGCTGCGTCAGAGATGACGCAAAATGTTTGAACACGAAATACGGAGCTAGTTAGCGATATGGAAAAGCGATTCGAAGGCAAGGTTGCGCTGGTTACCGGTGCCAGTTCGGGTATCGGTGAAGCGGCAGCGATTCAGTTTGCCGAGCAGGGCGCAAGCGTTCTGCTGGCAGCTCGACGCGAATCGGAGGGGCAGGCCGTCGTCGAAGCGATTCACGATAGAGGCGGCGTGGCATCTTTCATCCAGACCGACGTTTCGAAGTGGGACGACGTTGAAGCGATGGTCAAGCGGGCTGTCGATGAGTACGGCGCGCTTCACTATGCGTTCAACAACGCCGGTATAAGCGCACGTGGCACCGAAGATTGGCTGGGTCTAACTGAGGATCAGTGGGACCAGATGTCCGACATCAACCTGAAAGGCGTGTGGATGTGCATGCGCTTTCAGATCCCCGAGATGCTTAAGGCTGGAGGGGGTGCGATCGTCAACAACTCGTCCATCGTCGGCGTCAGGGCCA
>JABIHL010000038.1 GCA_018649665.1 Chloroflexota bacterium
CCAATCGTGACGAAGATGGCTACTACTGGGTCACAGGACGTGTCGACGACGTTATCAACGTGTCTGGACACCGAATGGGCACAGCCGAAGTCGAAAGCGCTCTCGTGCTGCACGAAGCAGTCGCCGAAGCAGCAGTCGTCGGCTTCCCGCACGACATCAAAGGACAAGGCATCTACGCCTACGTCACTTTGAACGTTGGAGAGGAATACACCGATGAACTCAAGCAAATACTTCGTGGGCAGGTAAGACAGATCATCGGGCCCATCGCCTCACCCGACGTCATCCACTGGGCACCAGCCCTCCCCAAAACCCGCTCCGGCAAAATCATGCGCCGAATTCTAAGAAAAATTGCCACCGACGAAATCGACACCATAGGCGACACGTCAACACTTGCGGAACCTGAGGTAGTCGACGACTTGATCGCAAGGAAGGGAAAGTAGGGCTACATACTTGCGCAAAAAAGAGGTATTCAAATGAATACCTCTTTTTTCTTAACTACCGAAACAACAATCTCTCAGTCGTTTCGTAGAGCCAAAGTTCGTACTTCTCCGAATCCCAACCAAGATTCGACACGCCTTGCTGATAAACCTCGAAGCTCGAAGCCAACCACAAAGAATTTGCAGCCTCATCGGCGTCCATCCGAAGCTCTCCAGCATCGTCCCACTGCCGAGTCAGCATTTTGCAGCCGAATAGCCGACGCTCGTCGCCCTTCTGGCGAATATCTGCAAACTCGGGCTGGTTCGGCGATTGCAGCACGACCGAAATAATATCGGCGCCTTCATCGAAAAAATGCTTGACCCAGCCAGTAAAAATTCTCAGCTGAGCACAAGCGTTCGGTTCATGTTCAAGACGCTCGACAAACTCCGATTCGCGAGCCATCGATTCTAAGTACGCCATCATCCCAGCGACGATCGCAGCCTTGCTTCCAAATACCGAATAAATCGTCTGCGCTGAAACTTCGGCATCCTTGGCTATCGCAGCAATCGTGGCGCCATCGAACCCGTCTCGTGCAAGTAATTTCCTGGCCGAGGCCATAATCTTCGAGCGCGTTTCAGCTGCCTGTGATTCCCGCAGGCTGGAGTTATATTTCCGTCTTGTTGACATCTAGTTTCTTAATTCAATTTAGTACACTACAACCAATTCAACAACTTCACTTGAATTGATCAAACACTCTGGCTGGAGAGTAGTAGCACGCAATGACAAACACGCAAAAACTGTCAGCACTCGGAATCGCTGGCCCAATTACTTTTGTACTAGGAATAATAATTGCCGGAACTCAGTACGACGGCTATAGCCATATATCTCAAGAGATCAGCCAGTTGGGCGGAGTTGATTCTCAGTATCCGTGGATCCAAAACCTCAATTTCTACTTGCTCTCTCTAACCGTAATCGGTTTTACGTTCGGGCTACACAAAGCAATTGACGGCGGCAGAGGCTCGATCATTGGCATAGTTCTAATCGCACTCCTGGGATTTTCGGCGGCGGGATTAAACTCTGTGTTTCCTTGCGATTCGCTCTGCGAGGGAATCACGGCAGCAGGAAAACTTCACCTGATTACTGGAGTAGGCGGGTTCCTCGCGATGGCGATCGGACTAATCGTAGTTTCCAGACGAATGGCAAAATCACTCGAATGGAAAACCTACAGTCGCTACACTCTCGCAGCCGGAATCCTCGGTTTCGTGCTCTTCTTTGCCATCGGCGTAACAAAGGGAATCGAAGATGCGGAAGTCGACGGTCTGATGCAACGCATCTTCATCTCAAACTACCTGATCTGGCTGTTTGTAACCGGACTTCGAGTGGTAAGAAACCCCAAACTAACCAGTGAATAATCTGTTCGTAATTTGATACGCAAAAAGGCCAGCCAAATCGCTACACTTCCTCGTTCGGCCCAACTTCTAGTGCTTAAAACTCGGACTGCCGACATATATCTCTGATCAACCCGAATCGTTTCCAGTTACTCTGAATCTCACTACTGGTGAAGTGAACATGATGATGACTAAGGGGCGACAGTTGAACAAGCGAACAGTGGCACGATGGGACGACCTGAACGAGCAGACTCCAGTCGGCGCACTCGTTGAAAACGTCGACCTCGTAATCGTTCGGTACGGCGACAACGTTTCAGTCTTCTACGGACGTTGTCTTCACCGAGGTGCAATGCTCGCCGACGGTCACATCGACGGCAAGAATCTAATCTGCGGTGTCCACAACTGGGACTACCGAGTCGATACCGGCATCAGTGAATACGCCAACGATGAACAGCTTCCAAAGTTCAACGCTTGGATCGAAGATGGCAACGTTGTTGTCGATTCCGATGAGATTCACGAATGGGAACAGAAGAACCCCCAGGCCTACAACCGTGACGCCTATCTCGGACAATACGCCGATTTGCACGACACGGAAGACGAACCACACAACGGCCTGATTCAGTCATTAGCAAAGAACGGTCTTTCAGGCGGAGAGCACGGCCCTGTCGACGCTATGGGCGTCCCACGCAGTCAATTGCCATCATGGGACGACATCCAATTCGTTACCGCCCAGCTCGCGAAAGTCCCTCAACTCGATGACACTCCGGTTGCCACGAAACTAGTCATCGGACCAAACGCGAAAAAGCCGTTGGTCTTAGATATTCCACTGTTCGTATCTGACATGAGTTTCGGTGCGCTTTCCGAAGAAGCAAAAGTTGCGCTCGCCATGGGCGCCGAACTTGCCGGAACCGGCATTTGCTCGGGCGAAGGCGGAATGCTGCCTGAAGAACAAGCTGCCAACAGCAAGTATTTCTACGAGCTAGCTTCTGCGAGATTCGGCTTTTCGTGGGACAAGCTCGACGACGTTCAAGCGTTCCACTTCAAAGGCGGGCAGGGAGCAAAAACCGGCACAGGCGGTCATCTTCCGGGTCCAAAAGTAAAAGGGAAAATCGCCACAGTCCGCGGTCTTGAAGAAGGTCAGCCAGCAGTGTCACCAGCTCGATTCCCAGACTGGGATTCTGTCGAAGATTTCAAGAAGTTTGCCAATGAAGTCCGTGAGTACACAGGCGGAATTCCTATCGGATTCAAACTGTCGGCTCAGCACATCGAAGACGACATCGATGCGGCTCTAGAAATCGGTTGCGACTACGTAATTCTCGATGGACGAGGTGGTGGAACAGGCGCAGCTCCACTGATTTTCAGGGACAACATTTCGGTCCCCACGATTCCTGCTCTTGGGCGCGCACGTCGTCATCTCGATGCACGGAATCGACAGGATGTTACGCTGATTATCACAGGCGGGCTTCGTACTCCTGCCGATTTCGCCAAGGCACTCGCAATGGGAGCCGACGGTGTCGCGATTTCGAATTCAGCCATCCAAGCGATCGGCTGCCTGGGCATGCGGGCGTGTCACACAAACAACTGTCCTGTTGGCATCGCCACACAAAAAGAAGATTTACGAGCAAGGATCATGGTCGCTGCGTCAGCCAAACAACTCGCAACATTCTTCGAATCGTCGGTCGATCTGATGAAGTTGCTTGCGAGGGCTTGCGGTCACACCGATTTCAGCCAATTCGAACTACGTGACTTAACGACTTGGAAGCGTGAGATGTCCGATCTGTCAGGCGTGCATTTCGCAGGGGCTACTGAATAGGTCGACAGCATCGAAACGCACGAACATCACGCTTTGTACGGAATGCCGCTCAGATCGGCGGCTTCCTTCATCACTAGTTCGGTCAATTCACGTGGAGTTTGACCATCGAAGTAGTGCGGGGTTCCGAATCGGACGGTGATTCTGGTACGAAGCGCCGGGATGGTCCAGTTCGGCGTAAACGGAATCCACTTTGCGATCCACTTGCCCACAGCCGACTGCTCAAGACCTCGTCCTTTGCGGTCATATTCGATTCCGACAGGGACAATGGGAATTCTGAGTTCATGTCCCTTTTGTCTCATATGCCTATCTTGGTAACGCTTCAGCAAACCAATCAGACCTTCTTCAACCGAATCTACGGAATCGTACTGATATTCACCCTGAGTAAACGCAGCGGTGATCAAACGTCTGTCCAGACGGTCTTCGACGTCTTTTGCCAATTCAACCGCGCGTTTTCGAGGATTATCGGTGCCACTTTCCTGCCAAATTACCGTGCCCATCGCGGTTGTCATGTTCTTCTGAACAAAATTAATGGGTGCGTTGTGTCCGAAAGAATCGGTCGAAACAAAACTGATGAACTCGCCCGTAACGTCGGCAATAGCAAACACGTCAGCCGAAGTTCGATGAACGGGCGCAAGCATTATCGGCCGAGTGATGGGAATCTCGCCTTCGACTCGGCTGCTGAGCAACAAAGCGCGCTTAGCTACGGGAATAAACGTATGTCGGAAGATCTGGTAGTTGAAACGCCACCAATTTTCCTTGAGACCCAATTACTATCCCTTCACGAAACTAAGTTACAGCGAGGCTGATCTGGTACAGAACGAATACCAGTATCTTGCAGGCTCTTGATTCTATCTCAGCAATCATGAATCACACCGGTTTCTGATCAGAGAATCTCATAACGAAAATACGCTCGGTGCCCGTCCTTCATAACGCCATATATACAATCCATCACCATGACATCGAATCCGACTGACAAGCCAAATATTCTCTACATAATGGCCGACGAAGCTATTGCCGAGTTGATGGGCGCCTACGACCACCCTGTCGTGAAGACTCCAAACATCGATAAACTCGTGGCTCAGGGCGTCCGCTTCGACACCGCCTACACTCCGTTCCCACTTTGCGCACCGGGGCGGGCTGCCATGATGACGGGTCGACACGCGTCCAGCATTGGGGCGTGGGACAACGCCGCTCCGTTCGCTTCCGATATTCCAACGTTCGCCCACTATCTTGCCCAGAACGGCTACGACACTGTTCTTAGCGGCAAGATGCACTTCGTTGGTGCCGATCAGCTTCACGGCTTCTCACGACGGCTCAACACCGACATCTACCCTGCTGACTTCGATTGGACTCGACCAGAGTGGGTCGCAATGAAGGAATCGAAGGGCGAAGACTGGCGCAACATTATGGAGAACCGAACCCAGTACAACGCTTCGCAATATGGCCCCGATGCCGTGAAGATTGACGTACAGCATGGTCCGCTTTCTTACGATGAAGAAACTCACTTCAGGGCTAAGCAATATCTAAACGCCCGCGGTAACAACCCTGAACCGTTCATGCTCACTGTTTCGTACCACCACCCGCACGAGCCGTTCTGGCCGCCTAAGAAGTACTGGGACATGTACGAGGGCGAACAGATCGACATTCCAGAATTGCCCGACAATCTCGAAGAGACGCAGTCGATGATGGATGTTTGGCTGAACGCCTATCACGGTGTGAAACGCTACGATCTACGCGATCCTGAAGGTCTCTATCGATTACGGCGTGCTTACTACGCGTTAATGACCTACATGGACGATTTAGTTGGTGAACTGCTCGAAACACTCGAACGAACCGGTCTGGATAAAAACACGATCGTCGTTTTCTCTTCAGACCACGGAGATATGCTCGCCGAGCGAGAGATGGTTCAGAAGCGAGCGTTTTACGAGTACTGCTCGCGAGTGCCGCTGATCGTGAAATACCCAGACAATCGCCACGCCGGAACTGTTGTGAACACGCCTGTTACAACGCTCGATCTTCTGCCGACGTTTTGCGAAATGACCGGCAGTGACGCATCGCAACCGTTCGATGGCGATAGCCTGATTCCGCTGTTCGTTGCCGAAAAACCTGATCGTCACGTGTTCGTCCAAGCGCACGAAGTGGTTGGCGTTCCTTGCATCATGGTTCGCAAGGGCGATTGGAAATACAACTACATTCATGGCCACGATCCGCAACTGTTCAACCTGAAGGACGATCCAAAAGAATGGGCCAATCTCGCAGGATCTCCTGAGCACGGTGAAATCGAAGAAGAACTGAAATCACTGATCCTCAATGAGTTCGATCTCGACGACATTGCTGCCGAAAACCTCGCTTCGATAAGGCGTCGCGCTCTCATCAAAGAAGTGATGCATAAGCAGGGTGTGAGCTGGACACATAAACCAGAATTTGACCCACGCCGAGATACACTCGAACAACACCTGCCGTAGCTCACTGATTCAAACGGTGGCGATCTAAGAAAGATGCCCCAATAAGTTGGCAATCGGGAATTTGCTCAATGGCAGTCCCTTACCGGATACTTTTCGAAGAGAAGTCCGGCATAGAGAGATAGTCCATTTCACTCCCTCGCAACCGTATAAAAACCTCGATTCGGTCGAGTTTCTTGATCTCCAGCATATATGTGACTCGTAATTCGTGCTAAACATGGGCGCACTGCTTTTAAGTACGGAGACGTACAGATAAAATAAGAACTGGTTACTCACACGTGTCTCGCGATTTAATAATTCACAATCGAATTGCTCGGCTTGCAGCGGATCTAACACCGGCTGCATTCGCGTGTCTTGTCACATTTGATTCCGAATCCGATTCGATCACTGTAGTTTCCGTATCAGGTATCAGCACACCGCTATTCTCCCAAGTCAACAATTCAGCTCGGCGTTCGCACGGCGGTTGGGTTCCTTCCATCACAGTGGGCGCAGCTGCCAATATCGCTCTTGAGACGATCTTCCGTAACAAGAAAAGTGTTTCGGCAACAGTAGGCGAATTTATCGACCGAGTCCTCCCGGATTCACTCATCAATTCTACTTTCGATCAGTTCACCGAACAGTATTGCACCGGCATTCCGATCATCATTGATGACGAGGTATGTGCCGCTATCTTGTATGCCTCATCTGTGAAATTTACAAAACCGCAGGTCAGTTCTTGCCAGGCGTTTGCGGATAAAGTCACCGATTCGCTCTCGAGGCTCTTCGCTGAACGAAAGCTGACCGAGCAGATAGAAGAACTAATCGAACAACGCCGACAAATTCAGACGGCTGATCCGATCGGACTGACCCAACGAAATCATACGAAACCCCTGTCCCCTCGAACATTCGCTGATATTCATCTTTCCTTGGAGACCCAGACCGCAATCCGAGGTGAGCGTGAGCTAAACCTGACGAGGCGAGAATTTGACCTGCTCGACACGTTCTTACAAAGCGCTGGTACCGCTTTGTCACGGGTGCAGATCATCTCTCGTGTGTGGGCTGAACGAAACGGAGTCAGTTCAAACGTATTGAACGTGACAGTGAAAAATCTTCGAGATAAGCTCGAAGCGGCTGGTGAGTCGCGGGTGATCCACTCAGTCCGAGCATATGGGTACATTCTGAAAAATTAGCAGAGCGACATTTCTAATCGATTCCGCAAAGCCTAGATCGACGGTACAGTGAATTCATGTCGAACTCACACAAACGAACATTTACGCTCTTCTCAGCTTTATTGGTACTAGTGATCGCTTCCATGGCGTGCTCCAGTGAAGCAGATTCTGAATCAGTAGAAGCCAATTCATCCCCCAATTACGAAACCTGTGAAGGATTCGTAACTGCTGAAAACCTTGGCGGAGGCACGAACCCAACAGGCCTCGTTGACCGAGCAAGGGTTCTAGATATCACGTCGATTCCGGGCCTTGCCGATAGTGGTGCTACAGCCAACTGCCTAATTGAAGTGTTCAGAACAGTCGATGGCACCGACACTCCGGCTCCCGGTGATTCAATCACACTCTCGTTAGTTCAGTTCGAAACTGAAGAGATTGCGTTGAACTTATTCAACTCAACACTGGCTGCAGCTATTCTCACAGCCGAACAAGTTGGCGATCTCGCTGAAATCCGACAAGAGGTCATTGGCGATTACTCGTACTTGATGGACATTAAAGCAGGTGGAATAGGAGCGATCGTTGTTTTCGTTTCTGGTTCGACTTTCATTTCAATGAGCTCTACGGCTGATGATGAAAGCAACGCACTGCTCGACGGACAGCAGTTGGTTGATTCTGCACAGGGCGTACAATCTCGCCTGCCGTAAGTTAAAAATCGGATAAGAGCCGGGTCAACAAAGAAATTTATTTATTCAGCTATTTGAATACGACCGCGCCACCCACATTATGGAAGCGGCGGGCATCGACATCATCCTCGCCACCACCCGCCACGGTGTTGAATACCTGTCTGACTACTGGCACCCAGTTAGCGATCAGTTTTACGTGCTCTGGGACACCGAAGCCACTCACATGACGGTCGTCGGGCTTCCTGCCGACCAAAAGCGCGAAGCGTTCATCGTTGCCGGTGCATCTGAGGCAACCACTCTAGGAATAATGGATCCATGGATTAAGGATCGACGTTTTTGGGGACCCGGTTACTACATTCAGACTTGGGACAACCCACTCGATCCTAACCCAGCGCCTGGCGACGCCATGGAAGTCACCGCGAATGCTCTGAAAGAAAAAGGACTTGAACGCGGAACTATCGCAATCGAGAAGCGATACCTCGGTTCAAAGTATTCCGAACGTCTTCAGGAGTTGTTACCGAACGCGACGTTCGTCGATGCGGAAGACGCTATTTGGCAATTGCGAATGATTAAGTGCGACGAGGAAATTCGCCGCTTCAGGATCGCATGCGAGCTCGGTAGCAAGATTTGGCTCGACACCGTTCACGAAGCCGAAGAGGGCATGACGCAGTCAGAGCTTCAATCTGTCTACAAACGTCTCTGCATTGAAAATGGAGCCGATTACGAGCGGGCGTACATGATATTCGGGCCTGCCGGTCTTGATCTTTCTAATGGATCACCAGCGTCAGGCGATGTGGAACTGAAAAAGGGCATGTTCATCAGAATCGATGGACAGGCGAAGTACAAGGGTTACATCTGCAACCTTTCACGAATCACTGGATTCGGCGAGGTAAGCGACTCGCTCGCAAAGGCGCACGCCGTTGAGAAATGGCTTGTCGAGCGTTGCATGGAAGAGATGAAGCCAGGGATGAAGTGCTCCGATCTTCGCCAGATCGAACTCGATCTATACGATGACATTGGTTATCCACCTGTAATTCCCTACACGGGTCACGGCGTAGGCCGGGTTGTCCACGAGCCGCCATACATCGCCCTGAACGATCACACCGTTCTTCAACCAAACATGGTCGAAACACTTGAGCCTACGATCTGCCACTCAGAAGGCGGAGACATGTTCATATCGATAGAAGACCAGTTCCTTATCACCAATGACGGAATCGACTGGCTAACCGAGTCAGCCCCGATGGATCTGTACGTCTAGGGCTGTAGTCGCTCTGCGCTCGACACTCAAGTAAACAAAAAGAGGCGGAACCAGAACGGTTCCGCCTCTTTTTGTATGTCAACTGAATCTTCTATTCGTTCGGACTACGCAGTGGCCTTCCACCGACTCTTCGTCGCTTTATGACGACGACGAGTATTACGAGTCCAATCAACCATATAGGGCTGAAAATCACTAGCCAGAGTCCGCCTTTGGCGAAAAACACGCCGATCGACTGTAACGTTCGAACAGCATCCCGAGTGGTGTCACCAGCATCGAGTTCGGCGGCAGCTACTCCGATAGTTTCTCGAACGAATACCAAGAAGGCACCCGTTGCTTTGACCTCGCCTACATCGGTCTGACCAGTGACGGTGAGTTCGACAAAGTAGGGGTTCGGTCGGTGATTTTCGTACTTGTGGCTGGTGTCTACTTGTCCACCACCTTCTTCTTCGCCAATCACACCTTCAACAGGAGCCGAGCCATCGCCGAAGTTCCACGAGTAAGCGATGTCTGTTACGCCGTCGGGTCGAGTAAACGATGCCTCGAAATCGGCCGTATTTCCAGATTCGATCGTCTGGTTCTCACCAGCGAATACTTCGATAACTGGCAACCGACTAACCGTAGTCACCAGAGTGTCTTCACCCTCGGCAAGCCCCGAATCACCTGAGCCTGTTAGTTCCGCAGTGACGATGAACGGCGAATCTTCGTCTCGGTCAAAAACGTGAATGATCGGTGAGGTGATAACTTCGTCGCCGTTACCCGTTGGAGCCACTCGGTTTACGGTCGACTCTCGTGATCCATCTCCAAAATTCCACGTGACAAAGAAATCTTCGATACCTTCTGGCGGAGTGAATGTCGCCCGGAAAGTCACCGGATGCCCCATCGCAGCAGCGATATCGTCACCGGCATTGATAGTCATCTGTGCCGGAACTGATTCTAGGCTTACAGATATGAATGAGAATGCCGAGCTTTGCGACAGGAACGTTAGCCGAGCTTCAAGCGATTCAAGATCGCTCTGAATATTGGTTATTTCCTTCTGGATGGTAATTGCGTCTTCAACGGAGAATGCGCGGTCGTATAGAAGTCGCAATGTACCGAGTGTGTCTTCTAGAGTCAGTGCCCGAGCAGATACATCAGTGAACTCTTCCGTGAAATCCTCGCTTCTCGTCGAAGATGACTTCACTTTTACTGCTAGGTCGGAGAACTGTTCAATCACATCGTCGAATCTGTCGGCAGGAACTCGAACTGAAATTGTCCCCGAGTAGTTGCGGGGCTGACTTGATGAAACGACCCACCCACCAGCTGCGGTTGCGATGTTCGAAATATCGTCCATCGACATGGTTACATCGTCGACTGTGACCGAGAGATCGGCTGTTCGAATGATGATTCGACCGTCAGTCGCCGAAGCAATTTCGTTTTCGCCGGACGCAGAGCCTGAGTTTCCGGAAGTTGTGATCAGCACGGGATCGGTGGGCTCGGGTGAGACAGAATCACCACGAACTACCACGGTTGCGGCTGGGGCGGCAGTTGCTGCGGGACTGCTACCACCTCCAGAAGATTCGTCGCTATCGGATACATAGGCAAACGAATCATTTCCAGAGGACTGAAGCTTCGCGTACTGCTCCTCAGTAATTCCGTAACCGGAGTCGAGTACGGTGTCGCCCATCACGGTTACTGATGAGTCATAGTTGCCGGGAGCACCGGCAGCCCCAGGGTTACCAGGAGCGCCCGCCGGGCCTGAAGTGTCATTGCTGCCAGACGCACACGCCCCGACCAATGCCAGCGCGAATATCGCCACTACCGCAAGAAAATATCTCGGATTCAATCGTTTATTCATAACTGTCCCTCGCTTAGAAGAATCGACGGTCAAACGTCGAAGGTTCTTCGATGCCAAACAGGTTTAGCATCAGTATCTGATTGCCCAGCCCGGCATGACCCTGTAGTGGTATAACGTTTTACTTGATCAATTTGTTCCACGCCTCATTGAAATCAATAAAAGGAACCCATGGAATACAAGCTATTTGGACGCACCGGTGTGTACGTCAGCCCAATCGTGTTGGGCTGCATGATGTTTGGTCAAAAGACCGACCTCGACGTCACTTGCGAAATCATCGATTACGCACTCGGTGAGGGAATTAACTTCCTCGATACCGCCGATGTTTACGGCGGGGGAGCTTCAGAAGAGTTCGTTGGTGAGGCGCTCCAAAGAAACGGCAAACGAAACGACGTATTTCTGGCGACCAAAGTGAACGGTCGTATGTCGCCTAAG
>JABIHL010000039.1 GCA_018649665.1 Chloroflexota bacterium
CATGTCGAATGCCGACAACAAACTGTTCATTGGACCTCTCGTTGATGATATCGACTCTTATATTTCCGTTTTGAGCAAAGCAGCGAAATATTGCGAAGGATCGTTGTACTTGGCGCTCATCCCCCACCCATCGACATGGAACGAGACCTCAATACAACCCCTAGTTTGGTCCTGGATCGACGCCGAATGGCGACCTGATATTCACGGATCGCTGTTTGTTAGCTAAAGCTGCAGCTATATGTATCGGTGTATTACCGAGATCGTCGAAACTAGTTAGTGAGCAGCCGCGTTTTTCTAACCATATTCCGATTATGTACTCATCATGAAATGCAGCTGCACAGGCTCCGGGCATCGGTGACTTCACCATCGTCATTTGTGACCATGACGCAAGAGGTAACCCGATCAATATAATCGCTTACGATGAGAACGATCACCTCCGACGCTAGCAATCGAAACTGATCGGCTTGTTTTTTCAACGTGGCAAACGTATCCGCTTCACATCTCCACTAATTTGAGATGTGTTATCGCTGACTTCTTTGAGTTGATCCCGCATATTCGACAGCAAGATCAACGGAGCAAGAAACAACACACAGAACAAGAATCCTGCTAAAAGTCCGGCAATACCACCGACTACCGCAACTCCAGCATTTTCTTCGGCGACGAGCAGGGATCCCAACGCGGCAATTCCAGAGCCGATAACAATCACCCAGAGCAATATCTCGATGATTCCCGAATAGGCATTAAGTACTAAATTAGTCATTTCATTTCATTTCTTTTTAGTGATCGAATGATTTAGAACGTTGCCGACCTTATATCACTTACACGCAAAAAAACCGAATCACGATTGGTGACCACGACATATTGGGTAACCCGATCAATGCACTGCCCCAAGATTGAAGCGATTACACCAGTTTTACACCAACGGACTATTAGAAAACGGCTGGTAGCGTCTGGTGCAGGTTTCAACGGTCACCAATACGGAATGAACTCAGGAAATGGTCTGTCTGGTAAAATCTGAAACAGGGGTTACAGTATTGCCAAGGAGAGGGTCGCGAGTTCGAACCTCGTCTTCCGCTCCAGAGAATAATAAAAAGCCCTCGGACAACTCGTCCGAGGGCTTTTTTTGTTCCTGCCACAACCTGAAAAAATCCCCCCGTCGAATAGGCGTGACCAACTGCTACACCAATCGAGCATGCGGTCGATTCTGAATTCTTACTCATTCCGTTAATTGCACGACGCCAAATCCAATTAACTAGCAGCCAAAACATTTCGAGCTTTTACCCGCGAACTAGAAAGCGGCAACATCCGCGCCTCACAGCCGATATGACACCTTCCGCATTTCACACATTGAGCGCGTCGAGTGACCTGCTAAATGAAAAGCTCGAAAGTCGCTTTTTCTCCGACAACCAACGCAATCTGTACTAGCCAACGATCAAGCCATAGTGCCTATAACCAGCTTCAAATGGCGAGTTTCGCGCCCGCCTACGCTCCAGATATAGAGTCCGGTGCGGTCATCCCATATCCGCAATATTCGAGCAAACTTTCCGCACACCTGAGGCAATCCTAGGGACAGTTTTCCACTAGAGGCCTACGTGCTAGCACGCACACCCCTTTGAGCCACAAGGCTCATTCAGCGACCCTTTTCGAACCCCCTCTGGAACCGCGCTTTGTGTGTATGGGGGGTACGGAAAGAGCAATGTTTATTAGGCATACGAAGAGGCACCACCCAAATAGCCTCTCGCTAAGGGGATAAACGGTTCAGGGACCGGACAATCGTCATGAGTAAACAAACAAGCTCTGCAAAACACACAACATCGATCACCACACGCGTGTTCGATGCCAAGAATGTTCAGCAACGAAAATTGTCTCGTGCGCTTAAAAGGTACGTTGCGCCTCTCGCAGTACTCATCATTGCGATAACTACCGCATGTGCACCAGTTCTTGGTGCAGGTCATATCGCTACTTCCTACCCAACGGCTGACACCCGATCGCATTTTGTAATCAACTTCGATCAAACGATGCTCGATTCCAAGGGTGATGTAACAACCAGGCTGGAAACCATTTCTGATGGCCACCACCTCGCTATCGAATTTGGTGAAATCGCAGCAAGTCCCAACGGACCTCTCGCAATAATGATCGATGCCGAAAGCATGGACTCGCTCTCTGGCACCGGTATGCCAGCGCAGGTCCTCGCATCTGTTGCCTCAGAAATAGGCATCATGGGCAGCATCGATGATGGTGCACCTTTGCTCGCTTCATCCGGATTCACAAACCCAACTATTGGGAATGCATCTTCTAGCTTTAGCAACACAGCTGGTGGTTCACTCGCAGCGACCGGAAACTCTGTTTCTACCGACAATGCGAGCATGGGTTCAAACTCTGCTGTAACCAGCGGATCCACTCAGCCACCTGCAGCTCCGGCTGCTTCTGGCAGTTCTCCAGTATTTGAAAGCGAACCATCGACAACACCTAATCCTGATTCGTCGAGTGCTCCTGCACCATCGAACGATGACGATTCGAACGTTGAAGAAAGTTCACCAACACCAACACCTACTCCAACTCAGGCACCGTCGGAACCAACAGTTACTACTGATGACGATTCTGGTGAAAACACTGAGCCGACCGACGATAAAGATGTCGAGCCTGTTGTCGAAGCACCAATTGGTGATTCAAATGACGACGACTCCTCAGGTGATGCTGAAACCTCACCTGGCAAATCTGAAAACTCTAACTCTTCCAATGGCAACGGCAACGCTGCCGGTGGATCGAACAATGACCTAGACACAGACGACAACTCTGACTCATCTGATGAATCAGACGACGGCGATTCTGATGGCGACGATGAAGATTCGATCTTGGTATTCGCTACCAATTCGAATAACTCATCTAACTCGTCTTCTAATTCTGGCCAGTCCGGCAACTCAAACTCCGGCAGCTCGAACGGCAATAGCAACAGCGGCAACGGCAACAATTCCGACGCTGACGCTGAGGAAAAGGTCGACACAGAAGAACCTGAAGCCTTAGTTGAGGACTCTAGTGACGAGGAAGCTGACGATTCGGAAGAAGATTCAGCACCTGGTAACTCGGGTAACTCAAACGGCAATAACGACAATTCAAACGGCAACAGCGGCAAAGGCAGCTCCGATACGCCTGTTATCGAGGACGAAGCAATCATCGACGAAGATGATGCTGAGACCGACGATGAAGCACCGGTAGTCGAGGAAGAAGCTGATGAATCAGAAGAAGATTCAGCACCTGGCAACTCGGGCAATTCAAACGGCAACAACGGTAACGGAAACGCTGCTACGTCTGAAACTGAGGACGAAGCAATCATCGACGAAGATGAAGATGATGCTGAGACCGAAGAAGAGACGTTCGAAGTTGAACCTGTCGTAGATGAAGAACCAGTAGTCGAGGAAGCTGATGATTCGGAAGAAGATTCAGCGCCCGGCAACTCTGGTAACTCTGGTAACTCTGGCAATGCCAACAACGGCAACGGTAATAGCAATGAAAACAGTGGTAGCGACGAAGTCGGATCCACTGATGCAGCAGCGTTGTCTGATGACGATTCATCAGACGACGAGAACCTAGACGATGACGAAGAGTCTGGTTCATCAAATGGAAATGGAAACTCGAACTCTGGTGGAAATGGCAAGGGAAAGAACAAGTAGTCACACCCGATTACCTTTCTCTCGTTCATCTCCTTACGCACCCTTAGTCGAATATGAACGTACTTAGCAAAACAATCAAAGTCGCACCCCAAAATGCCGGGCTGTTCGGCGTGGGCAAATTCCGTCTAACGGGTTTGTTCCTCGTCGTTGCCAGCCTGACGTTTGTCGCCGTTGCTATTGCGATCAACTACTCAACTTCCAGAACGGAAGAAAAGCAAGTAATCGACTCGACGACAGATGCTGCTGTCGAGCAAGCTATGGAAATCGCTGAGGTCGTTTCAGATCTGCTTTCCAATGCTTCATCGGCTGAGAACCTGATGCCAATCGGCAGCACATCCGATTCATCTCTCGCCATTGGTGAAATGCTCAAGGGATCGAACATCGTGCGATTGAACCTTTACTCCCCAAACGGTGAATTCGTTTGGAGTTCCACGTTCGACCAATCCGATATCGACTTCAACCAGCGCCCAATTTTCACTCGCGTTGTCGAGGGTTCAATTGCATCAGGTCTAATACGTGGCTATGCAGTTTCGCCGCCATACGGCAAAACCTACGACGCCGACGTTGTGGAAACTTTCATTCCGTTCATTGATGGCGATTCAGCCGACATCCTAGTCGTACTTGGTGTCACCAGCGATGTGACCGAAACTCTGGCGCTTGGAATTGGCCAAACTCGATCTCCAATTATCCGTTCGACTCTAACCAGTCTTTCTATCGGATTCATCGTGTTGCTAATCACGGTGCTTGCTGCCGACATTCGTATGTGGAAGCAGCGAATGAAGTCGGTCCAACACGAACGCAAACTTGCATCCCAGGCGATTGCGACGAACAAACTTGACTCTACGAACCGAGAGCTGCAACAGATCAACGAAGAACGAACAAAGTTCCTCTCGACGGTATCTCACGAACTAAAAACGCCGCTTACAAGCATCATCGCATTCACCGACATTCTCTCCAAACATCAAGACGGTGCGAAGAAAGATCGTAACCTGAAGCAGCTCGATATCGTGAAGAACAACGGCAATCACTTGCTAACGCTTATCAACGATCTTCTCGATGTATCCAAGCTTCAATCTGGCGACGTTATGCTCCAGAAAGAGCGATTCGATATTGGCACCGTGGTTTCAGAAGTACAGGCCGTAATGTCGCCAGTTCTTTCGTCCAAAAAACAGCGTCTCAAACTCGTTGGCGATCTTGCCGGTGAAGAAGTCGTTATGGATCGCACACGTATCGTTCAAGTGATGATGAATTTCATCAGCAATGCTCACAAATACTCACCTTCAGGCACGACAATAACCGTCGAATGCAAAATCGTTGAAGGCAATCTCGATATCGCAGTGATCGACCAAGGAATGGGAATTTCAGAAACCGATCTAGCTCGGCTATTCACGAAATTCTTCCGTGTCGATAACGAAGCAACTCGATCTGTTTCGGGCACAGGTCTCGGCCTCGCTATTACGAAAGAAATCATCGAAGTTCACGAAGGCACCATCAACGTTGCAAGTACCGTGGGCACAGGAACGACGTTCAGCTTTAGCATTCCGATCGATGCCGTCGCGACCGCTCCAGATTCAGTAGTAGTTGAAAGCGATTTTGTCGAAGCCAGCATTCCTGCTGAACCGAGCGAACCAGCCGAAGAATCGGCTCCAGTATTCGGCATTGATCGACACCTCGCCGAATCTGCCTAGTTCGCACCCGTTCACCAGAACTACGGCGACAACAGCATCCCCAGCGGGCTAATCAAGCCCTTTTGCACGACGTCGATTATTCCGTCGAACATTTGCAGCTATGAACCACACGCGATATGAGCCGTAGGCAGCAATAAATCCCGAAGCGATCACGCCGAGAGCTGCGAATCCGAACACTCGGCGTACCGTCTCAAATTCAGCTTCATCAATACTGTTTCGCCCAATTGGAGCCATTATTAACATAACCCCAAACAACATTCCGATTGGCGCATACACCCCAAGCAGTACCGAAAACACTCGTAAAAACTTGGCGAATATCGAATCGAACAACCGCCTACTAGGACTGCGCTGATCGCCCTCGAGCGCCTTTTCCGATCCTTGAACCGGGGCCTGATATTTATGCAACTAATACCGCCATTCGAAAAATTAGTTAGCCGCCAAACAAACCGTTAGTCCGCACGCAGCGAAGGCGCACCTTCATCGTCGCCATAAAACGACTCCGCATCATGCTGCGGCTCGTAACCAATCTCGCGTTTAGTCGTCTCGATGTCGAAGACGTTATACGTGTTGTCTGAAATCACATAGTAGTGAGCGCTGGGTCGCAACTTCCCCGCACGCGCTGTCTTGTAGCAAGCGTCGACGAATCGAGCGGAATCTTCCTGATGGCACCAAACAGTGAAGTAGGAAATCTCGTCTTTCTTACCGTTGGTTGCATTGATACCCCCCCAGCGAGCTGCGACAGCACTTTGTCCCTCAGCGCCCAATCGATGGCACCACGCCTCTACATAAGCCTTCTCGACGCCGTAATCGCCAGTTGGGCACGGTTCGGTCATCACTGAAAGCGGCTCGGGCCACGGGTCAACTTCATCGAATCGCCTATTCGCTATAGGAGAATTCTCTTCACGGGTGTAGCCGTAGTAAGCCGCGCCAGTTGCGTGCACTGAACTGGAACCGATCACAACCGCGTTCGGACACACGTCCATGATCGCCTTGAACACCCGATCGGTCATCGCGTTCATTTCGCTCAGCGGATCAATTCTCGCCAGATACACAACAAGGTCACGACCTTCGAGAGCTTTGCGCAGCTCTGCATCGTCTTTCGAAGCATCGAACTCTACAAAATGTTGATGTGCATCAGGATTCGTAGCTCGATCATCAGCTCCGGGCAGATCAGCTGAGGTGACTCGGTACTCCGGATCCAATTTCGGAAGATAAGTCCGTAACCCCGCGCCGATCATTCCTTTGCCGCCAATCAATAACGCATCGATCAAATTCTTGTTCCCTAGTGTTAAGTCCCAACCAGAACCAATCGAAATATTCGATTAGCAGCCGCAATCTTAGCTCTGCCCCAAAATTCATGAATCGCTTTTAGAAAACTTGCATCATATTCCGCACGAACATAAAACAAACTGTTATTTTTACAAACAGACAAAGGCACGAAATCATGGCTACAACAGCAGAAGTACTCGGACACCATTTTGAAACCTTTGCCGCAGGCGACTTGCCAGGCGTGCTGAGTGACTACGGATCCGACTCAATACTTCTAACGCCAAACGGAACCTTCACGGGCGTTGAAGAAATCAAGGCGTTCTTCGAGGGATTCATGGCAACACTCCCTGAAGGATTCGTCGAAAACATGGTCGTCGACGTTCAATCTGTAGATGGTGAGTACGCATACGTAACCTGGCATTCAGGCGATGCTGTACCACTCGGCACCGACACGTTCCACGTGGTCGATGGCAAGTTCGCAATGCAGTCATTCGCTGCCTACATGGTGCAATAAGAAAACTTCAATTCCGCGTAACGCTAGAGTCGATCTCTTACCTACGTAGTAAATAAAAAGCCAGACTGCCCGGGCAATAACGCCCAAAGCAGTCTGGCTTTTTTATTTGGCTTTCTACCTGTCGCCGGCCACAAAGCTAAATGCTAAACATCTCGCAAGAAAGTCACGTCCTGAGCGAACGCCTCTTCCTTGCCGCCAACAATATCGAGCTGCCCCCTACCCTTTACTGCCTGCTTCGATCCATCACGTTCCGGTTCGGCGTACTTATCGAACCATTCCTGAAGTTGGTTTTTCATGTGCCGAATAATCGATCTGAACGCAATATCGTCGATAGCGTTCGTGACTTCGTTGGGATCATTGGCAAGATCGTAGAATTCGTGCGGTCCATCCGGGTATCGATGAATGTACTTCAACGACTTAGTACGAATCATCCGTGTAGGGCCATACTCGTCAAGTACCACCACAGAACCATCGTCGACAACAACTTCGCCATCGAGTACTCCGGCAAAACTCGTGCCCGGCAGTGAATCTCGCACATTGCCAATCGTGTAGCCAAGTCGCACGTAATCGAGAATCGTCGGCATCAAATCGTAGTGACTCAAAAGGTTCCGCTCGACTCGACCTTCAGGGACATGACCAGGGCGCGAAATAATCGTAGGAACCTTCACGGCGGTGTCGTACATATTCGCCGGGTACGTGCCGTTGCCTTTGCCCCAAATGCCGTGGTGCCCCATGCTCATACCGTTGTCACCAGTGAACACGATTAGTGTGTTGTCTCTAAGATCGTTCGCTTCGAGCCAGTCGATCAATCGACCGATATTCAAGTCCATCGCTGTAACAGCTGCGAAGTAGCCGCTCAGCACTTGATGCCGTTCCTCAGGACTGGTTCCGATGCTTCCGAAGGCACCCTCTTTGTGAAGCTGATCTGGGTGCACAGGATCCCATCGAACAGATTCGAATTTGCAGTTCTCAAAGTAATCGTCGTAGATTTCGGGCGGGTGCTGCTCACGTCCCCACGGAGCGTGCGGAGCTGTGTAATGAACGTTCAGTGAAAACGGCTTGTCTGATGACTTTTGATCGTCGAGATAGCCAATAGCGTTATCAGTAATCACATCGCTGAAGTAGCCGTCGGACGTGTACGGCTCACCATCGGTGAACATCGGAGCGTTGTAGTAGTCGCCCGAACCCGTGGTGTGAACGTTCCAGTAGGCGAACCCGGCCTGAGGAGTTGCTGAATCGCCGATGTGCCACTTACCGCTCAGGGCTACGTCGTAACCGTTTTCGCCAAGAATTTCGGTATAAGTAGTGCGGCCTGCAAGGTACTGAATCGTCTTGCTGTCGCCCTCAACATTCACACCATTGCCTTCACGTAAGAAGTCTTGCACTCCGTGCTGCGAAGGGATTTGCCCGGTAAGAATCGAAGCTCGCGCCGGAGAACAAACCGGAGACGCACAGAAGAAATTCTCAAAACGAATTCCGGTTTCGGCGAGTCGATCCAAGTTGGGTGTGCGAAGTTCTGGAGTGCCAGCACAGTTCATTGCCCATGCACCCTGATCGTCGCTCAAGATGAACACAATGTTTGGTTGTTTCGGATCGATACTCGCCACGTTAGCTCCTCGGATTCTGCGCCCAGCAAGTTCCACTCACTGAAAACGAGAATTCTAGCGATGAATCTCATCGAACGTTGCCATTGCGAGGAGTCAGCGACGTGGCAATCAACATCCTCGGCAGCAATTCTCCCTGCCAGAAACCCACACACCTCTTACTCAATACTCTCAAGCAAGCCCTGGCAATCCTCGATCTTAATCTCGCAAAGCAAAATCAAGTTACCGACAATTCCGTAGGCAAGGTAACTCGATCGAGTGAGCCCGGTCGATGCGTACGGGTTAGGCTTACTTCGGCCAGTCGTTTCATCAGCAATGTCCTGACCATCACTGATTGCCGAAGCCTGAGATTCGTACACCCGAACCTCAACATCGCGCTGCTGGTAAAAGCCATACCAAACGCCAGTCGCACCAGGCAGAGTTTCCGGCGAAAGTTCTTTCGACTTCTTCCATCCTGCCGCAAATACATCTTCGATAGTAAAGACGCCGTCAGGTTTCAAAATCTGTATTGGCTCACGCGCATAAGGTTCGTAGGCTTCGTCAGCCGAGATCTGATCGTTCCCGTCTGACGAACCACACCCGGCGAAGATCGCGGGTATGAGAATCATCATGAACAAAAGTAGGTATGAAGAATATTTCGATGCATTCATGAACCCGGAGTATAGGCGAATTAGTTATTCGATATATTAAAGATGAACATTACTAATTGCACCGTAAGCCCTCACGTCTGTTGAAATCAAACATGAGAACAGAAAGCATCTAGCTCAGCTCAACCGGTAATGTAACGAGCGCAATTACTCAATACTCTCAAGCAAACCCTGGCAATCCTCGATCTTTATCTCGCACAGCAAGATCAAATTTCCAACGATTCCGTATGCCGAATAGCTGGTGCGAGTTGAACTAATTCCACCCGAAGCAAACGGCGCAGGCTTTCGACGCCCAGTCGCAACGTCAGCAATTTCCTGTCCATCGCTAATCGCTGAAGCCTGAGATTCATACACTCGAACCTCAACATCTCGCTGCTGGTAAAAGCCGTACCAAACACTAGTGGCGCCCGGCAGAGTTTCAGGCGAAAGCTCCTTCGATTTCTTCCAACCTGCCGCAGCAACATCATCGACAGTGAACACCGCGCCGGGCTGCAGTATCTGAACCGGCTCGCCCCCC
>JABIHL010000040.1 GCA_018649665.1 Chloroflexota bacterium
CAACGTCCTGCACACCAAGTTGAGCCATGAAGCGCAGTGCTTCTCGATTTGTGGAGCTATTGAGTCCCATTCCGATCCTCATTAGTTAGCTCCTTTCGTTACTTTGCTCATATCCACCGGACCGCCGTATTCAACTTCCTTCTTCACCGCTTCGATCACACCAGCGATGTAACCCTGTGCGAACAGTCGCGAACGATACCCACCCAAGTTGCCCGGGAAGTCCTCGTCGTCGGTCATCAGAGGACAGTGGTCGTCGATGAAATTACCGGTGAATCCAGCGTCACGATAAGTACGCATCGCCTTCTTCATATTCACGTAACCGGTGTTGATAAATTCTTCGTTGAACGCCGGAGCCTGACCGCTGACATTACGGAAGTGGACGTACATGATCTTGTTACGACTTCCGAAGTACTCGATCATTTCGTAAATATCTTCGCCGGGCATTTCACTGAAAGTACCCTGACAGAACTCGATAGCGTTGTAGTCGGAATCGGTGATTTCGACCAAGCGCTTGAAAGCGTCAAACGAACGGAACAAACCCGGTACGCCACCGCGCTGAGCGACTGGTGGGTCTTCAGGATGAATCCCGCAGCGCATGCCAACCTCTTCGGCAACCGGCGTTACAGCTTTGATCCAGTATTCCAGTGCGTCCCACATCTGGTCTTCGGTGATGTTTTCTTCTGGGAACGTAGCCGGGCGACGGTCGTTCTCCCAATCGTAGTTGTACCCGGTGCCAAGAGCGCCACCCCGAACTATCGTCGGCTGCGCCCTGCCCCAGCTGTTCGGCATCCAGTTGTATCCGTAAATCGGAATACCGGCTCGACCCATATCGCGAACCTGTACGAGCAAATCTTCGATTAGTTCGTCCTGCCGAGGACCACCGAAGATCACATCGTGGTAATCAAGCTGTGGAGAGAATCCACCCTCGATAGCAGCCAACTTCAGACCGTACGACTCGATCTTCATTCGAAGTGCCACGTACTCGTGGTACTTCATATGCGCACTACCAGGACCGCCGTATACAAGGATATTTTGTATCCCAAATTGAGCGGCTACTTGCAGCACTTCGTCGGTGGGATTACCGTGCAGCGCGACCATCGGTTCCATGTGATATTCCTTCTCGAATTACCGAAAGCCGCTCCGCCAGCTATTACGGCGTGTTCAACTCTCGATATTCACCACTTTGTCAGAGAGAAGGAATGTAGCACGTTGGATATTTGATGATGTGCCAAAAGCGTCGGTTTGTTGTGAAAATTCACCGAAGAATCGATATTGACTGATATCGTTCGCCCTGCATCCTTTATATTCACTCTCCTCAGAGAACCCAGACATCGAAGAAAGCAATATCTCACTTGCGAAAACTTATCCCGCTAACGCTCCTATCGCTTTTTGCGGTCATCTTCATCGCCTGTGGTTCCAGTTCCGATTCCGATGCGGGAGCCATCGCCAAGATCACCTCTTCTGAAACCATCTTCTCTCTCGAAGATCTAACTGAAGTGGGATTCAAAAAAAATAAGACTTTTGATGTCGAAGGTCTCACAGGGGCAACAACCGCTTACAACGGATTTTGGGGACTCGATCCTTACGATCGGAAAGACTACGAAGCACGTTTCTATCAGTCGCATGCCGATGCGGTTGAATTTGGTGTTGTATTCGCAGATGAACGCACAGGCCCCGACGCCAACATCAAAACTGGTGAGACTATGTGGGGAGAGGGCGCCAAAGATGCTCGGGCATGTACCCGTAGCGCAGGAGGCGATTCTTCAAATTGCCGAATTTCAAAGTATGGCGACTATGTGATTTACGGGAACATGATCCTCGTTTGTCAGGGTCGTGATTCGGAAACGTCACTCACGCAGTGCGCCGCGCTGCTTGAGCAACTTGTACCGGAACTTGCTACGTCCCAGGGCTAGTACAACCCCGTCTCGCCCGGCTTCGGTGGGATGATGTACAGCCCTGCGCCCTTACGACGTGAACCCGGCAACCCTGAGCCTTTCGACACCAGCGGGTTTGCTTGCATCTTGGCAATCGCTGTTTCATCGATCGTGTAGCCCCAGCCCGGTGCTTCACCCATCTCGATAAACCCGTCGACGATTTTATTGTCGATGCTTACGCCCGTAGGCGGAGTGAGGTCTTTCACTTCCTGCGCAAGATGATTCGGAGCAGCTGCCGCCGCGTGGGACATCGGACTTCCCGGCGATCCGATGATCGATACCGGAAGCTCGTACGCCTCTGCGAAATGAGCTATCTGAAGAAAACTTGTGACTCCCAAAGTCCCAAACTGCACGACATCGACGGCTTCGTTGTGAATCAGAGGATAGAACTCGTCGATGCCGTTGATATTTTCGCCAGTAGCGACGGCTGTTTTGATCCCTCGCGAAATCTGCCTCAGCCCTCGATAGTCCCAACGACGTCCCGGCTCTTCCGCCCACGTGAGGTCGTACTTTTCTTCGATACGCGATATGTAACGAATCGCCTGCTTTGCCGACCAATACTCGTTCGAATCGATCATCAACATCGGCTCTTTGGCGTTCTGCTTCAACACATCACGCATGATTTCTAGACGTCGCATGTCCGATTCGAAATCTAACCCGACTTTCAGCTTGCCGGCGTCGACTCCAAGATCGACGTACTCCTGATAGAACGCCGCCAACTCGTCATCAGTCATGCCCATATCAAGACCCGATGCGTAAGCCTTCACGCGAGGTTCGTGAGCGCCAAGGAATCGCCACAGCGGCTGACCAGCGTCCTTCGCCTTGATGTCCCACATGCACGCATCAAGAGCGCACATTGCGCCGTACATCGATCCCTCAACGCCACCTTTGAAGCCGACATCCGACATCTGTTTCCAGAGTCCGATCACACCTCTAGGGTCTTTTCCTTCGAGAATCGGAAACAGCTTCTCAACATCAGGCGATGATGCTGGAGCAATACCCGTAATGCCGGCATCGGTTTCCAAAAATAAGTAAGTCGCACGAGAAATATCGTCGGGCGCGACAGCGTTCGCATCTCCCATCGGGTGGCCTCGGTGGAAAGTCCACGACAGCGTGCGGTATCCGGTTATTCGCATCTAATTCTCCCGGTAGTCTTCATGTTGTGACCAACAATGGCATTGATGCCCCTAAAGTACTCCGGCATCGACCAAAGCGGTACGCAATCCGGCGGCGTTTTCGAACACATGACCCGACCAACCAAGTTGAACAGCCGTCGCGATCATATGCTCTCTGTCATCGACGAAAAATGCCTCTTCTGGATCCACACCGGCAAGCTTCACCGCGTGATGGTAAATCTCGGGTTCAGGTTTTTTCGCTCCGATTTCCGAAGCATTAACTACGTAGTCGAAAAGGTTATCGATCCCCAGAGCTTTCATATCTTGATTCAGCTTGGTAGTTGCGTTAGTGAACAGTGCGACTTTCGCCACCGCCTTGCATTCGTTTACGAGCGCAAGAACCTCCGGCACGATCTCGCCTGTAGTGCTGTCCCAGTACTTCACGGCCCCTTTGGCATCTTTGTCAGGGAACCGTTTCACCAATCTCGCAGCCACGCCTGCTCGCCACTCAGGATCAGTTATTTCGCCAAGAACAGCTGGATTCACGCTCGCGTCGCTGAAACACTCTTCATGGATAGCCTCTAAGGGAATTCCAAACTTTTCCTCGATGCCGTACATGCCGAAATCCCAGTGACGTAGAACACCATCGAAATCGAAGAAGACGCACTTGATCGCCATTACCCGTTGAACCCACGTTGGATTCCCCGAATGTAGGCGACTTGACCCAAGTGCTGTGATTCCTCGGCGAGAATGTGTCCAAGAATCCAACCGATATTCAACGATTCGTCTCGGTACTCAGCAAACACGTCTCTTTCCAAATCCGACTGCTCTAACGCATCGATCATTGCAAGCACTGAAGCGTGTGCTGCATCGTAGTACTCGAGTACCAACCCGATATCGACAGAAGGGAAATCACGAACCTGATCCGGCGTTTCGCCACGACCATATCGATCCTCAGGCATCCCGAGCTTCGCAGCCCAGCCGTTGCGAGTCCAGAGTTCGTCATTGCCGAGCACAGTCGAATTCGCCCAGCGATCCGCCACTCTCGCCATGTGCCAAACCGTCCACAAGATGTGGTTCGATTCCGGACCCGGTTGCCACAACAATTCCTCGGGGGTCAGTCCCTCTACCGATTCTTTGAGCTTGCCGTAGTACTCGTTGAGTCCACTTTTTATCGGATCCCTGAATGAAGCCATATCGTACGCACGCACCTTTACTAGCCGTTGAGGCCTCGAATTATTCCACGAATCAGGGCGACCTGACCAAGATGTTGAGACTCTTCAACGATCACGTGTCCCAGAATCCAGCCCCAAGTGATCGTCCTCCCGCCACGCGAAAACTCGTTCGATATGTCTTCATCGGATATTCCGTCGATAACGCCGAACGCTGCAGCCCGGACGGCGTCGTAGTAAGCAAGTAAATCTGAGACAGCGACTTCAGGGAGCGCCCGAACTTCGTCCATGGTGTTCGAATAGCCGTTTCCTTCCGACGTAATGCCAGTCTTGGCTGCCCATCCACCAGCGTCCCACACGCTGTCGCCGCCTGCGATCACACTGTTGATCCAGTTATCCTCAACACGCGCCATGTGCCAAACAAGCCAGACAATCGTGTTGGTGTCCAAACTCGCCTGCCAGTAAAGCTCGGCATCGGTCAGACCTTCGAGTTTGTCTTTGAGCTCACCTAGATACTCCGACATCCCCGACTTAACCGAATCTCTAAACGAACTCATCCTGATCACTTCCTGCATTACAACACGGAACTATTAGATTTCCCGAGCGAAGTCATCGTAACCGAGGAACCTTGGCTGGGGTCGCTCTTCAGCCGATCATCATCAAAGCTATCAGCACGGTCTAAACGAACTTTTCGTGCAAATCGTTCAGATCTACCCGACCCGACAAATCATTCAGCACAGCAACGTTCTTGTCGACCTCTTCGGGCGTCCGCATCCCAACCAGCGCCACGTCGATCAGCTTATTCGACAATACAAACTGCAACAATGCCGCTGAATAGTCGAAATCATCCTCGGGGCGCACTGCACTCATCCATCGCTGGAAAACGCTCGCAGTGAGAGCCCTCATGGTCACGACGCCCATGCCAGCTTTATCGGCTTCGTAGATCGAACCGAACGGACGAGTCGGCTCATAGGTGTGCTGAAAAACGATGTTGTAGCAGGTCTGCATCACATCGAACCTGCCCGACTCGATAAATTCGTACACCGGTGGGTTTTGGTCTTCAGTCGTAAATCCGATGTGTCGAATTAATCCCTCTTCACGAGCCTGTTCAAGCACATCAAGAGTTCCGCCCTTGCGCAGCGTCTGATCTCGGGCTTCGGGCGTGTAAGTGGTGCCGTGAACCTGCACCAGATCGATCACATCAAGACGAAGATTCTCTAAGGAACGTTCGATCGAAGTACGTGGATTCTCTTCGTTGTGACTAACTTTCGTAGCCACGTAAATATCGTCCCGCTTGCTGGCGATCCCGGCAGCGGCAAGCCCCTCGCCAAAAATCTTCTCGCTCTCACCAGTGCCATAAGCCGCAGCGGTATCGAAATAGTTAATCCCAACTTCGCTGGCCCTGACTATCGCCTGAATCACACCATAGCGCTGACTCACATCAACCGGCGAAAACGGATCCAAGTAATTCGTCAACCCAGCCGGAGCACCACCGAATCCGATGCGGGTGGCGAAGAAGTTGGCGTTTCCTATTGATGCTGATTCGAGCGGACTCATTTAGACCTCTTTATTAAACCGATTGCTTCCCTACCTGCATCCTTCGACGAACTCAGGATGACACTGTGTCGTTTTCTATTAGTAGATCGATGATGGCGGAGCGCGAACGACTTTCATTTGAATCAAATGCTAAATGTCATCCTGAGTCCGTCGAAGGATTGACAGTTGACGTCGAAAGCTCCCACGATTTTCTATCTAGGTATCCACAATCCCTAGATAGAAAACGCGGTATTACCGCCTACCCCTGTTTCGTAACTGCTTCGATCATTGCTTGGATGTAGCCGTTGGCGAACGCACGACCTCGGTGACCGAACTGCGTGTCCTGATGCGTGTGCGGAACGTGATCGTCGATGAAGAAGCTGTCGTATCCATTATCGTTGTACGCCTTCATCGCCCGGTACATATCGACGTGCCCCGTGTTGATGAACTCCTCCCGGAAGTCCTCAGGGTTCGGAGCCGAAACGTTTCGGAAGTGAACGTACAAAATCTTGTGCTTCGCCGTCATTTCAGCAATGAATTCGTAGAGAGCGTCGCCCTCTGAATCGAACATTTCAGAAACGGTTCCCTGGCAGAACTCGATGGCGCAGTTGTCTGATGGATAGATGTCCAAGTACCGCCGGTAGTTGTCGTACGAATTGAACAGCATCGGAATACCACCGAGTTTCTTCACAGGAGGATCGCACGGGTGAATACCAAGACGAATGCCTTCTTCTTCAGCAATCGGCGTAATAATCTTGATCCAGTATTCGAGGTTCGCCCACATCTCTTCTTCGGTGTATTCACGACCGTGTGTCAGTGGCATTTCGCCGGCAGTTTTGTAGTTGAAAGCGGTAGCCCTTGAGCCCCCGCGAATCAGCTGCTCAGGTGTTCGCCAAACGTGTGAAGGCATCCAGTGGTAACCAAAGATCGGAATGCCCGCACGAGCGATGTTTCGCACGGTAGTAATCATGTTGTCGACCTGCTCGTCGCGCTTCGGACCGTTCAGCATGATGTGGTCGTAGAACGTCGTGGGCACGTTCTCAAGCGCAGAAAGCGTAAGTCCGTAGTTCTCAACGTTACGGCGAAGATTCACCAGATCGTGGACAGCCCATGTTCCATCGTGACTTGGGATATCGGGAGTGTTGAACACAATATCGTTCATCCCGTACTGCTGAGCGAACAGCAAATATTCAGGTGAGGCTTGTCTGATTTGTCCGAGTCCTGCACGCATGTTTGAGTCTTTCCTAATCGGTATATGTTGCGAACGCCGTGTTTCGTAGTCGCTGCCCGACAATTTACACCCCGCCCGAGTCAAGCGGTAGCGGTATCGACCGCTTGCAGCATGAGTACGAAATGTCATAACCTGCCGGAACCACAAGCTCAATATCAGCTAACGAAGAGGGACTCATTCACATGACAAGCGATTCACAGAATCCGACCTCGGATTACCCGGCAACCTTGGACATCGACTACGACGATTCCAGTAGGAATCGCCTGACAGTATTTTTCAGGGTCGTAACTCTCATACCAATCCTCCTCGTAATAAGCGGCTTGCAAGCCGTCTTGTATCCCATAATTCTTATGGTTCTGTTCCGACAGAAATATCCACGATGGTGGTTTGATTTCAATTTGGAAGTGACCAAGTTCTCGACCAGAGTTAGCGCGTATTGGCTATTGCTGAGAGATGAGTATCCATCGACCGATGAGGAACAAACGACCCATCTAACGTTGGACTACCCGGCTCAAGGCGAATTGAATCGATGGCTTCCACTTATCAAGTGGATATTGGCGATACCGCACTACATCGTTCTTGCAGTTTTACTAATGGTTGCATCGGTTCTTGTGTTGGTTGGATGGGTCATAATCCTCATCACCGGAAAACTTCCTCAGGGAATCCACAAATTCTTAGTTGGAGTGAGCCGTTGGTCGCTCCGAGTACAGGCGTACGCATTCCTGTTGACTACCGACAAATATCCACCGTTCTCGCTTGACTAATACTTTCTAGTACGTCGAAAACTCAGATCGCAAGAAAGCGGTTGGCGTTGCATCTACGGAGCAACACCAGCCGTTTTTGTCTTTTCGAAAATGCAATCGGTAAGCCCACGTAGAGAACCCATACGACACCTTGTAAGTCCATACGCTGACACGTGTGATCACCTCTGGAACTTCACGGCAATTTCGGCCAAATTACATTCTGAAGTTCCCGAGATCACGAGGGGAATATATGTCAGTATCCAGGATCCGTCATCGCCGCGTCGCCTTATCGATTTTCAGCCTGCGCACAGCGAGTTGTATACGCGATACTTTCTACATGAACAGCCATGTAGAAACGAATGGCACTAGAAAGTCTCATAGTGGAGCCGAAATTGACAAGAGTTCTGGTCGCATTTGCCACCCGCTTCGGGTCCACCCGTGAAATCGTCTCGGCAATGGTTCACGAACTCAACTCTGCCGGTCTTGATGCACATGGAGCAGAAGCAACAAGCTCACTAAACCCCGACGATTACGATGCATTCGTCATCGGATCGCCCATATATGGCAGCAAGTGGCTGGCAGCAGCTGGGATGTTCGCCGCAATCACATCGGAACGAATCGATGGCAAGCCGGTTGCCCTGTTCTCCGTCGGAACTCTCGGCCTAAACAGTTCGGAAGCCGGCGAAAAGGAACATAAGGATTTCGTAACCGGTCTCATCGACGTGGCACCAAAGCTGAATATAGTTTCCGATGCGCTGTTCAGTGGCTACTTCGAACGATCGAACCTGCCGTGGTATTTGCGCATCATCGATCGCTTCGCCCCAACACCGCAAGGCGACCACCGCGACTGGCAAGCGATTCAATCATGGACGAAGTCGTTGGTACCAAAGTTCACAGGATAACGCGGCGCGCTGAGACGGTCGAAAGACGACCATTAACCCACCACCACCGTCAGTTCCTGTCCTAAAATTTCTTGTACATGTTCATCGATACCCACGCCCACATTCACCAACACGCCCCAGAAGAGTCCGGCGACATAGTCGATCGGGCAGTCGAAGCCAGTGTCGGTGCGATTCTCACCGCCGGTACGACCGTCGAAGACTCCCAAAAAGCTATCGATATGGCGGTCCGCTTCGAAAACGTCTTCGCCGGAGTCGGTGTTCACCCTACTGATCTCGAACGTTCGTTAACTGCCGACGATCTATCGAAGCTCAGCGATCTAGCAGCTTCTCCGCAGGTAGTGGTTATGAGTGAAATCGGCATCGACCATCAAGAAAAATCGCCTTGCAAAGAGTGGCAAGCCGAATCGTTTCACGCTCAAATCGCCATCGCCCGTAAACACGATCTACCCATTGTTTTCCACGTCCGAGAGCATCAGGACGACTACGACGCTCGCTCGGCGCGAGACGCCGCAATATCGATCTTGAAGGAAACCAACGCCGGAGAACTCGGCGGAACCGCTCACTACTTCCAAGGTCGTTGGCCATTCGCCAAAGAACTTCTCGATCTTGGATTAAGCATCTCGTTCGCAAAAACACTTGCCCACAAATTTGATCTCGAAGAGACAGCGATAAACACGCCTGAAGATCGAATCTTGCTTGAGACCGACGCCTATCCGCAAACGTTCAAGAAGAATCGCGCCAAGTGGACTGAACCCAAAGACATAGCAGTTGTTGCTGAAAAACTTGCCGCTCTCAGAGGAACGACCGTCGAGACGATTCAGGCAACAACCACAAAAAATGCTCTCGACATGCTCGGCAAACGCGCTAGCATCGTCGAAACTGTGCTCAAATCCACATCCCGTTCGTAAACTCACACTAGCTAATCGCCCCTTAGGGAACGCACTTGAGAGATTTCGCTATAAAATTCTCTGAGTCCACATTATTACGCATAGGAATTCTCTCCTGTGGCACGGCAATGTAATAAAACAGCAACGATACATTTATGTCTTTAATCTCATCAAACATAGGGCTCAAGGAATGGGCAGTCACGTCCAGCGCACTGGGACGTGGTGAACAAATTTTCCTGCTTCGAAAAGGCGGCATCCGTGAAGACGGACGTCACTTCAAAATCGAGCACGAACAGTTCCTGCTGTACCCGGGGTTGTTTCACGAGGGACAGTTGCTCCTGAAGCAGGAGAATCAACACCTGCTTGAAGAAACAGCGAACGCCGATTTCAGCAAAGAGATCACTTTTTCTGTTTACTGCAACCTTGTTGAAACGATCGATATCTCAGAAGAGCACCAGGTACGAACGCTCGATGCGTTTCACATCTGGTCGGAAGATTTCGCAGTGAAGCGGTTCAACTGGAAGCCGCGCCACCCGCTAAAACTGATGATCGTCAGAGCCTACAAACTCGACACCCCAACTACCGTAAGGGTCACCGACGAATACGGCGGTTGCAAGTCGTGGGTAGACCTCGACAATGAAATCGATATATCTGCTTCGACCCCAGCGCTCACCGACGCTGAATTCGAAAAACAGATTTCACAAATTCACATAGCGCTTACATCCGAAACTGTCACTGCCCACTAACATTGGTACGCCAGACCACCCAACCAGCACGTTCAGGATAATCACGTTGAAATACCGCCAGATACAGTCGACCGACCTCACCGTTTCCGAAATTGGATTCGGCGTGTGGAGCGTGAGCATGAACTGGTGGGGCGAAGTCAAAGAAGAAGACGGCATAAATCTTCTTCAGAAAGCAGCCGACAAGGGCATCACTTTCTTCGACACCGCCGACACCTACGGTGCTGGCTACGGTGAGGAGATCATTCCAAAAGCTCTAGCAGACAGACGTAAAGACCTCGTGATCGGAACCAAGTTCGGTTACGACATCGAAGCCCCACGTGAAGGTCACAAGGAACGTCCACAACAGTGGGACGCCGATTTCATCAAGAAGGCTTGCGAAGGCAGCCTACGACGACTTCAGACCGACTACATCGACCTTTACCAGTACCACAACCCTCGCTTAGAAGCGCTTCAGCGAGACGACACAATCGCCGCCCTTGAAGAACTAAAAGCTGAAGGCAAAATTCGGCATTACGGCGTTGCGGTCGGTCCCGACATTGGCTGGCTCGAAGAGGGCTTGTACACAGTCAATGAAATGAAGGTTCCGGCGGAATTGATCTACTCGATCCTCGAACAAGACCCTGCCGACGTAATGATGGAAGCCGCCGCCAAGAACGGCGTCGGTGTTTACTCACGAGTGCCGCACGCTTCAGGAATGCTCGATGGCAAGTACACCAAGGACACCGTTCTCGACGAAAGTCCATTCGACGCTTCCGATCACCGCGCCTACAGGCGAATGCACTGGTTGAAGAACTCGATCGAAAAGCTCAAGAAGATCGATTTCATGTTCGCTGGTAAGCCAGCCACAGTCGGTCAGATCGCCATCAAGTTCACGCTCATGCCCGAAATCATGGCCTCGTGCTTACCGACAATGACATCGGTCGAACAGATCGACGAATACGCGGTAGCTTGTGACATCGACGATATTCCTCAGAGTGAACTCGACCAGTTGGCTCCGCTTTACACCGATAACTTTGGCGTTGGTGACCCCGACCCTCAGAAGTCGAGCGTTTCAGGCACCGGATGGGTCGACCACAACAAGCAGCCGTTCGAACGCTCGCTAATGAAGCCCGGCGACTAGGACTCGAACGCTACCTGCGCTGCTGTGTGCGCCTACGATTCGAGCGATTACGTCTAGTTCTCGCCAACGCTAAAAACTTCTTACGAGCTTCGTTCAACGAGTGTGAATATCCCGTGGCGGAACCATTCGTAACTTCAGCCGAATTAGCAACAGCAACAGCAACAGCAACCACTTGAGTCTCAACCGGCGCTTCAATTACTGGTGGTGGCGCTGGCGGCGTAATCCCTCCGGCCCGCCTCAACTCGGCTTCGACAAAATTAAAATCGCGCTGGGGAATAATGTGCAGCATTCCGTAGAAGGCGTGTGGCCAAAGATGTGGCGGCCATTTTTTGACGTACTCGAGAGTGGGCCCGACTTGAAAGCCATCAATGTAGTCAGGCTCATCGAGCACTACATCAGCATTGAGTTTCACTCGGTGAGGAAACACTTCCTTCTCACGGTGGTGCTTCCAGATTCGCTCTTCGTCTTCGAAACTATCCGATGTGACAGTGGCTGTCGCTGCAAATCCTTTTCTGTCTGAGACGTAGTACAAAACCCTGTCTTCAGGCCCCATTCGAACTGCTTTTTTGCGGTTTTTGGTGTCTACACCCTGCATCGAAAAACCACGCGAACGGGTGATATCCAGATTTTCCTGGGTAGTCACGAGCATCCAAAAGGTTTTTCCCATATTGTGATAATTCCAATGCGGTACTTATGCTGCAGTCACGCACCATGGTATTTGATCAAGCTACTGTAAGGCGAACATTTCGCTACACTTCGTTTCGCCCAGCGATTACATTCGCCAGTATCTATGCCTGATAAAACACCCATTAAAACCAACAATATGACTACCGACAAAACAATCGAAGCGACCGTTGTCGGGTTTCTCGACTTGACAGAGGTTCCCTACGAAGTAGTGGAAATCGATCCCGACTTCGCAGACACCGCGGCGTTCTGCGAAAAGTACGACTTCCCGCTAGAAAATTCAGCAAACACGATCATCGTCGCGTCGAAGAAGAAGCCAAAAACGTTCACTGCTTCAGTTGTTCGAGCTAGCCATCGAATCGATGTAAACCATGTCGTGAAACCGATGATGAATGTCGGCAAAGTGTCTTTCGCTCGTGCCGAAGAAACTTCCGAACTGACCGGCATGATGATCGGCGGCGTCACAGCCCTCGCACTTCCTGATCAAGTAAAAATCTACGTTGATGACGGATTAATGAACCTCGACTACATCATTCTCGGAGGCGGAAGTCGGTCCACCAAGATCAAAATCTCGCCCGAGATATTTCTCTCGGTGCCCAACGCCGAAGTGGTCAAAGGGCTGGTCACGGAGTAACTAAACCGACTCTGGTCTACCGTTAGCCGCGGATCTATAAGCCGCCGAAATGACCTTCGACGCCCCGAGCGCCTGTTGCGCCGACATCGCCGGTGCGACGCCCTGCTCAAGGCAATCTAGGAACGCCTCGATATCGTCGGGATACCAGCGTGTTTCATCTGCAAGCGGCTTGTAAGTCGTTTTCTTGGGAATACCCGCCGCTTGCTGTGTTGATCGCCACATCCCCATCGGATCCTGTGGATGCGGAGGCGGTAGCTTTGGCGGTTCGGCAGTCGAGTACACCTCAACCCGCGGCTCCCATGCATCGAACCTTTCCATACCTAACTCCCCAACAATCGTGATCCGGTGTGGCCCGCCAGCCGGGTGACTATTCCACCCAATACGACCGCCGGTTGCAGTTGCCACAATCCCACCGTCGAACGACATCGAGACAGCACCAAAGTCCTCGGTGTCGTTCTGCTCGTGTTGCTCAAAGAAATAGTTACCGGTCACGCCCGAAACTTCACTCGGTAAGTCGTCGATCAGCCACAAGCACAAGCCGATCGGGTAAACGCCAAGATCGAAAAACTCACGCTTTGACTCAACAAAGGTGAACTGCGCCGGTTCAGCTGTTTCGACTCTTGGATCGCTTTTCGAAGCAGTGCCACCCGGTCCCTTTGCGAAAAGAATGTCGGTGTGAACAGCAAGTAGCTTCCCAAGCCGACCCGATTCGACACATTCCTTGGCAGCCTTCGCCCAAGGGGTATTCACGAACGAGTACATCTGAGAGACAGAGCCCGAATCAGCAATGGCGTCGACCACCAACTGTGCATTCTCACCGCTCGATGCTAGTGGTTTATCTAAATACAAAATCTTGCCGGCTTCTGCGCAAGCGGCAGCAACCCGATGGCGGCGTTCAACATCAGCGCACATGCTCACGATATCGACTTCCGGAAGTGCCAACGCCCGTTCGATTCCTTCGATGTACGGAACCCCATATTGCTCTGCTAGACCTTGATTAAGTAAACGACGACGTTCGTCGATATCGGCTTCGTCAGCTACGGCAACAATGTGCGAACGCGAATCGGAATCGAATCCGGCGGCATGGTTTTCCTGATGAGTCTGCAATCCACCGATGCAAAGTACTCCGAGTGATTTCGTCATGATGACACCTGCTCGACGGTGCGTTTGCCGCCCACCAAAGAACCATCAAAGTAGATAGCACCAGACGACCCGAGCAGCATGATCTCCGGCTCCGACGCTTCATTCGATCTAGAAGGTGCACCAGATCGTCCAACAGAGATCAGAGCACTCGACCCACTCGCCCATACAGCGTGAATCGTTCCGTGTGACTCGCTGTTTCCTGATCGCTCTACGCGATTCGGCTCACCATCGAATATCCGATTGCAAATTCCTACAACTAACGACAATGAATCATCGATAGAAGATTCGGGGTCAATACGATCAAGCCACCGAACAAAACGTGGCGTGCCAACGCGATCATTCTCGACAACCGAAACTAACGCGTCGGTAAGTCGCTGAAGATAAGCGAGGTAAGCAGTGTTATCGAAGTTTTCGACCATGACGAGATAATACCGTCATCCCGTATCCCAAACCCTATTGATCGGGACGAGATTGGTACTTGCTACGAATCCAAATCGCAATGCCGTTCATGCTTAGCAGAACGATCAGCAGCACAATAATTGCCGCAGCCGCAATGCCTCGGAACGAATGCTGAGGCTGGCTGATCCAAGTGAAGATCTGAAGCGGAAGTACCGTGAATTTCGAATCGGGCGAAGTCGGGATGAACGTAACCCAAACTAGCGACGAGATAATCAAAATCGGTGCCGATTCACCAATAGCCCGTGAAAGAGCAAGAATTATTCCGCTCATCATGCCCGGAAGCGCCTGCGGAAGCACCACGGCTTTTACAACCTGCCATCGATTCGCCCCCATGGCGTACGCCGCATCACGATAGCTCGATGGCACAGCCTTGATCGCTTCTTGCGATGCGATCACTACAATCGGGAGAATCAGCAAAGTCATCGTCAACGCACCGGCTGTCACATTACGGGAGCCGTTGAACAGGAACTGTACGAATACCGCCAAACCCAGCAATCCGTAGATCACACTAGGCACGCCAGCGAGGTTCGCTATGTTGAGTTCGATGAGGCGATTAAGACGGTTCTTACTTGCAAATTCTTCAAGATAAATAGCAGTTCCAACGCCGATAGGGATGGTCAACAGCGCCGTCATTCCAACAATCCAAATCGTTCCGGCGAGTGGAGCCAGAATTCCGGAGTTCTCGGCTTTACGAGATGCATAGCTGGTCAAGAAATTGATATTCAGGAACGGTAGTCCATCGATCAATACATCAAAAAGAAGTGCTGCTAGTCCGAGAATACCGGCAATAACCGCGAGTGCGAATCCGACGACAAAAATTCTGTCACGCAGAACTCGTACTGCGTGAAGTTTTTGGCGCTTGCTGATTATTGAGTCTTGCTTATTCATACTGCTGCCTAAATCGAGAAATCACCCAACGACCAACGATGTTCATGGCGAGCGTCATAACGAACAGCAGCAGACCAACAGCGAAAATCGTCTTGTACTCAAGAGAGCCCTGCGGCGTTTCGCCCAAACTAACCTGCACGATGTAAGCAGTCATCGCCTGAATGCTTTCAAGAGGATTCAACGTGAGATTCGGCGTTGCGCCCGCGGCGATCTTCACGATCATCGTTTCGCCGATGGCTCGTGACACACCGAGGATGAACGAAGCAACGATGCCTGATAGCGCAGCCGGTATAACGACCTTTGTCGATACTTCAAATCGAGTAGCACCAAGCGCATAGGCGGCGTCTCGTAGCGATCGTGGCACGGCGACCATCGCATCTTCGCTCAATGTCGAGACCATCGGCATAATCATCAGCCCCATAACGAGACCTGCCGAAAGTGCGTTGAAAACAATCACCTGATCGTGTCCAAAAATGTTCTGGAGAATCGGTGTAATGAATGTGAGGGCGAAGTATCCGTAAACAACCGTTGGAATACCGGCGAGTACTTCGAGAATCGGCTTCAGAACTCTTCGCAGTCGTTCAGGTGCGTACTCGGAAAGGAAAATCGCAGCACCGAGTCCAAGTGTTAGCGAGACTATGCCCGCAATCACAGCAACCAGTAGCGTGCCGCCAACAAGAGACAACACACCGAACTTCTGAGGCGAGAAGAGCGGAGCCCATTCGGTTCCGGTCAGGAATTCCCAGGGTGAGACTTCGGCAAAGAATCCCGCGCTCTGTGCAACGAGAATGATGACGATGCCGACGGTGGTGAGAACCGAAATCAGTGCGGCGGCGCGAAGCAACCAAGCGAAGACCGTTTGTTCAACGTGCTGTCGTCGTCGTCGACGAGCCACGCGCTCTAACAAATCAGAATTTGATTGGATTTCGGAGGTTGTCGCCATCTAGTCAGATGTATTCCACAGGGGTTGCTGAATTCGTGTGAATCCAAGCTTCGACACCAAAATTTCGAATCTCTGGAATCTTCCAAAAAAAGAGTCATGGCAAGCGTAAAACTCACCATGACTCCAGATTGCAGGTCAAATATTAACCCAGCGTTATTGATCGTCTCGAATTGTCGAGCGAAGCAGGGTTCAGTACTTAGTTAAGACCTTCGAGTTGCGACTGGTAATCGGCATCTGAAAGCCCAACATATCCAACCTCTTCGGCAAGTTCAGCGGCGTTGTTCATGTAGAACTCTATGAAGTCACGAACTTCAGTTCGAGCGAGCGAGGCATTGTTCACGTAGATGAACATCTCACGTGAAAGCGGGCTGTAGCTGCCATCGTTGATAGTTGAGACACTCGGAGTTACGCAACCATCACCGCCATCAACTCCAATAACGTTCAATATCTCAGAGTTCTCGGTGTAGTAAGCGAAGCCAAAGTAGCCCATAGCACCTTGATCGCCAGAGACTCCCTGAACTAGCACGTTGTCGTCAGACGATGCAGTGTAGTCAGATCGGCTCGCATCCTCTTCCTCGTTGATCTCAGCAGTGAAGTAGTCAAAAGTTCCCGAGTCGGTATCTGGGCCATACAGTCGTAGACGCTTGTCTGGGAAGCCACTACGTACTTCGTTCCAGTTGTCGACCGAAGATCCGGGTTCCCAGATCTTCTTAAGTTCGGCAGTGGTCAGGCAATCAGCGAAGTCGTTCGCATTATTGATGACTATCGAAAGTCCATCGTAGGCGATAACAAATTCGGTGTATTCAATTCCATTCGCAGTGGCTTGTTCGCTTTCGGATTCCTTGATTGGACGAGATGCGTCAGCGATGTCGATCTCGCCTTCTACAAATCGCTTGAATCCACCACCCGTACCTGAAATTCCTACTGGAATCTGAACTTCGGGTCGATCTACTCGGAACTCTTCGGCGACTGCCTGGGAGATTGGAAACACTGTCGATGAACCGTCGATAAGAATCTCACTCGAATCGGCTCCGGAACCACTACCGCCACAGGCGGCGATGATTCCAACAATTATCAGAGAAGTAAAAATAAGGGCTGTTTTTGAAAATTTCTTGAATTCGTTCTTGATCACGTTGTTCAGAGCTCCTTGGCTCTAGTGCATACGTTTTCGATCTATATGTAGTAGGACTAGTGGAAATTCCATCTAGTGATTACAGACTCAACCTCCACCATTAAGCCGAGGTTAACTACGGGAATCTAGTCGTTAACAGCCGGTTAAATGCCACGCAGCAGCCAGTTGAACGAAAGTGAAAGCGGCGGACATCGAACCGGTAAGCTAGTCAGCCAGTCGATAGGGAACCGAGAACAGCATTGGGTGCTCTAGGTCGGTACCGTGAAGGCGAACTCACTACCTTCACCAACCGAGCTCGTTGCCGACATCACTCCACCATGAGCATCGACGATGTGGCGGGCGATCGACAGCCCTAATCCGGTACCCGGCTGCGAGCGCGCCGCATCAGTCTTGAAGAATCGCTCGAATATATGCGGAAGGTGTTCAGGCTCGATTCCCAACCCTGTGTCGGCGATGCTGAACCAAACAGTCCCATCATCGACCCATCCCTTCACTGTTATCGTGTCTCCCGGCCTGCTCCACTTAACGGCGTTGCTAATCAGATTCGTGAATACGTGATCGATCCTTTTTGCATCGACCAATACTGTTGGAAGACCTTCGGCCAAATTTGTTTCGAGCTTCAATTCCGAATCAATTGCGATCGCAGAAAACTGCTTGATAGCTGTTTCTACTAGTGAATGCGCATCGATCAGCTTTAGATCAAGAGGTGATTCACCAGACTCAAGCCGCGAAAGTTCAAGCATCTCGGCGATCAATTGATCCATCCGATCAACGTCCTCACGAATCATCCGAAGAAACTGCTCACGTCCTTCCGGGTCATCGATCGCCCCACGTTGCAAAGTCTCGGCCGAAGCCCGAATTCCCGCCAGGGGCGTTCGTAATTCGTGCGAAGCGTTCGAGACGAACTCTCGGCGCGTAGTATCGAACCGTCGAACATCTGTAAGGTCAGTAAGCAGTAATAACGCTCGAATCAGATCAGAGTCAGGGCGCGGAAACGGAGCCGACATCGCCATTATTGTGCGGTGGTTATCGAACAACTCGATTTCAGCTGTGATCGTTTTATTGCTCACCATGGATTTCGTCACAACTTTGATGACATCCGGGTGGCTCGTAAGCGAAGAGAGTTGCATGCCGGGTTGGACATCGCCCAATGAACTGAGCAGTTCAATCGAAGCCGGGTTAGCCGATTCGATCACACCCTGATCGTCGACCACCACCACACCCTCACGCATTGAATCGAGAATCGAAGC
>JABIHL010000041.1 GCA_018649665.1 Chloroflexota bacterium
CGTGACTAGCTCGGTCGAACCGGTGATAACCGGCGATATGGTCGAGCCGGGAATGCACATCAACGCCGCTGGGAACAACTCGTGGATGAAACGGGAGCTTGATACAGCGGCGATCGTGAAGGCTAACCTTGTTGCCTGTGACGATATCGACCAGACGAAGATCGAGTGCGGCGAGCTGATGCGAGCTGTTGAAGTCGGTCGATTCTCTTGGGAGTCGATGGTGCGGTTAGATCGCATCGTGGCTGGATTGCGAACGGCACGCTACTCCGACGACGACATCACGCTGTTCGAATCACAGGGGGTGGCGTTCGAGGATCTGGCGGTATGCGGTCGGCTCTATGAAATGGCGCTAGAGCGCGGGATTGGGACTGAGTTGGGGTAGTTGGTCATACGATATGACCAGCCAGTGTCGAGGCGTCTTCGCTGGTGTTTGCTGTGAGTGGGAATGATTTGAAGAAATTGATCGCGTTTGGCTTGGTCGGCTGCACCCACCCTATAACTCCCTCGCTGAAAAGGCTGGAGGACTCGATCGTCGCTAAACGACATCAACAATAAAAGCCCGGAGCCATAAGACCCCGGGGCTTGTTCGTAATCGTTCGTCGTTATGCGTCGGCAGGCGGATTCGCAACGGGGTCTGGACCTGCATCGCCACCAGTGGCAGCGATAGCAAGCCTTGCCAAGTAGTGGTCCCAGCCTTCACCGTGCTGTTCGACGGCTGCGACGAGTTCCGAGTGTGTAAGCACAACAAGCGTCGATCCGTCGTTCTCTTCGAGAGTGATTTCAACCTTTGATGACCCGACTACCACCGGATTTTCGCGATCCTCCCAGCCGAACGTGTAAACGATCTTGCTGTCCTGTACGACCTCAACAACCTTGCCACCGGCGATAATGTTTTCGTTGATTTCGCATCGATATTCACCGCCTTCAAACGGCTCGAAGATGCAAGCCTGTCCCATCCACTTACACATCAATTCCGGATCAACTAGGTACTTGAACACCGTTGCCACCGGGGCATCGATACTCACCTGTCGTACAAGGCTCGTCGCATCAGTTCTGGGCGTTGTCATCGCAAGATTCCTTTTTATCGATATCTGCTTCAACAGCAGCCTTAAGCCGATCAAGTCGTACGTCCCAGAACATCTCCAGAAACGCTTTTAGTTCCGCCATACCCTCCACCCTTGTTCGGTACAGGCGCTTTACGCCTGCACGTCGCTCATCGATTAGTCCCGCGGATTTAAGCACCGCAAGGTGCTGCGATATGGCGGGTCTGCTAATAGAAAAGTTCGACGCTATTTCGCCAGCTGGCTTCTCTTCGGTTTGTACTAAACGAAGAATTTCACGTCGTGTTGGGTCGGACATTGCTTTGAGTGCGGCTTCCATGCCATATATGTAAGCATAGTCTTACGTAAGTGTAAACTTACGAATAGAAATCGACGCGCCGTGAGTTTGACCGACCCTGTCATTGCCACGTCGCGCCTACTCGCAATGACAATTTCTGAAGACCAATGCACCGGCAACTCACGTACACTCGCCGCCGAAAGGTCTGTCGGGGGGCGGCAGACTGGCATCAGCACGAAAGATTCATCTTTGGCACTCGACTATCTAAAACTCAACGAATCGAACTCGATCCGCGTCTCCGCGGAAGATTTGCACAAACAGGTTTCTGCAATTTTGCAGGGCGTTGGTACACCGACCGAGCATGCCGAAATCACGGCAAAAATTCTGGTGTCTTCGAGTTTACGAGGTGTTGAAACGCACGGAGTGGGCAACGCTGTTCGATATGCCGAATCGATCGAATCCGGTGAGTACACAGTTCCGCAAACCGTGGAAATCATCAGCGAAACCGAATCGACCGCGCTTCTGGATTGTGGAAACGGTCTAGGTTTCGTTGCGGCTCATCAAGGGATGGAAATGTCGATTGCCAAGGCTCGAGACCTCGGCGCCGGTATGACCACCATTCGCAACGGTCACCACATCGGGATGGTCGGCTACTACCCGATGATGGCCGTCGCAGAAAACATGATCGGAATGGCGATGACCAACGCCAGCCGAAGTGTGCGGCCAGCGTTAGGTGCGAGGCCGAGAGTGGGTACGAATCCGATAGCGTTTGGTGCACCTGCTGGCGAAGAACGTGACTTCATATTCGATATGGCTACTTCGACAATCGCTAGCGGCAAGATCGGGCTTGCAAAGCGGCTCGGAGTGCAGATGCCGGTCGGCTGGGCAGTAACTGCCGAAGGTGAACCTCTAACTGAACCTCGTGGCGATAGGGGAGAAGACTGGGCGATGAACCCGCTGGGTGGAACAAGAGAACAGGGTGCGCACAAAGGTTATGGACTTGGACTAGTGGTCGATATTTTGTGTGGTGTGCTTTCCGGAGGTGGATTCGGAGCGCAGCTTTCAGGTGGAGAAAACATGACCTGGACCATGGCAATCGATATCGCCAAGTTCAGGGATGTCGACGATTTCAAATCGATGATGGACGACATGGTGCGGGAACTGCACGCCACTCCTCCGTTGCCGGGAGAAGACGGTGTGCTGGTCGCTGGCGATCCGGAAGCCGATTTCGAGGATGACCGATCGGTGAACGGCGTGCCTGTCGAGAACGGTCAATACGACGAGATGCGTGCCAAAGCGGCTCAACTAGGCGTTGAGGTGTTCATTTAATGGCCAATAAAGTAAAACTCAACGACTCCAATTCCACCCGCGTTCCAGCAGATGATCTACAAACGCAGCTTTCTGCGATTTTTCGAGCCGTTGGAACGACAGATCGACACGCTGAAATAGCAGCCAAAGTTCTTGTTGCAGCGAGCGTTCGAGGGGTTGATACCCACGGAGTTTCGAATGTCGTTGGTTATTCGAAAAACGCCGAAGACGGCGTGTACACAGTTCCTCAACAGACCACCGTTATCAGCGAATCCGAAACGACCGCTCTTGTAAGCGGTGGGAATGGCATCGGGCTTGTTTCTGCGTACGAGGCGATGGAAATGGCGATTGCGAAGGCTGAGAAGCATGGGCTCGGAATGGTAAGCATCAAAGATGGTCACCACGTTGGGATGGTCGCCTACTACGCCTCTATGGCTCTTGAGCACGACATGATCGGTATGTCGATGACGACGGCAGCACCAGCGGTTCGACCGGCGCTTGGTGCGAAGAAGATGTTGGGTACTAATCCAATTGGATTTGCAGCTCCCGCTGGCGAAGAGCGAGATTTCTTTTTAGATATGGCGACTTCGACGGTCGCTAGCGGAAAAGTTGGACTTGCTCGTCGAATCGGCGTTCCAATTCCGGCGGGGTGGGGAGTGACTACGCCGGATGGTGGCGAAATCACTGAGCCGCCCGACGGTGAGAACGACGAGTGGGCATTGAATCCGCTTGGCAACACACGTGAACAGGGCTCGCACAAGGGCTACGGACTCGCTGTGATGGTCGATATTTTGTGTGGCGTTCTATCTGGCGGAGGGTTCAGCAATCAGCTGGATCGTGGTGAGAATATGAGCTGGGTGATGGCGATCGATATCGCTCGTTTCAGGGACGTTGATGAATTCAAGTCGATGATGGACGACATGATTCGAGAGCTTCACGCCACACCAACTTTGCCCGGTGCAGATCGTGTATTGGTGCCCGGCGACCCCGAGACAGATGCTATGGATGATCGCTTAGCGAACGGAGTGCCCGTCGAGAACGGTCAGTACGCAGCGATCAAGGCGAGAGCAGCCGAAGTCGGCGTTGCGGTTGTGATTTAGCCAGCCAATTTAGCAACAAAGCCAACTGCATTTGAATATGCACCGGATGCCAACTCATGCATCTCGTTAAAACATTCAATCAACGGGTGGTTCTGATTGTAGTTCGCAGGACCGCCTCTGTTTGTCGGATACCTAGTTTCACTTTCGTGTTCGAAAGTTATTACTCCAAGAACGTAAAGTGCGTTTACCAATTCCGCGTTTTTATATTCCGAACCTATCTGGTACTGCACAAATAATGACCTGAATTCTGGAAAATAATCGACAGCAATTTTCCTCGTGATGTTTTCCACATCAGTCAGGTCAAGAGCCGATTTGTTAAGAGCTGATTGCATTTCAAGGAGATGTCTAATTTCTCTCGTACTCCAGCGGTACAACCTGTGTTCTGGATCATTATTGACTAAACGATTTACGTCCCGAAGTTTTGAGCGATATCGTTTCTCGCTCACGAACGATGCCACGTCTAAAATTTTCCCACCCAAATCGGATTTGAGCAGTTTCAGTATGCGAGTCGGTGAACGGTGATCTACTTGAAGTGGAAGTTTCGGTTCCAACGCACCGACCGAGACACTCAATCCTGATGAAAGTTTCTCTACGCCCTGTTGAAGGAAATATACCGCCATCGGAAAGTCATCCGAATCACGAGCGTTTTTACTTCGAGCGAGATCGTGAGACGCGATTGAAATGAATTCCCTACCAATCCTCACGCCTTCACTGCTTGGAGCATGCTGAAACATCGTTTCATCTGAAATTCGATCAGCTAACTCGTACAAATAACCTTCGACAGCAAGTTTTCCCGGCGTATTTCCTTGCTTCCATTGGCCGTTGCGCCAATCTTTCTTTTTTGCAATCTGATTCCGGATGCCTTCCCCGAGTTGCGGTGTTCGGCTTCTCAATAAATTTGAAATGTACTCAACAGGATAATTTTCGATGTTCATACTTGAATAGTATTTGATCGTGCATCGCGAACCAAATGTAAATGGCGTTTAGACGGTGACTGATATTGCAGTCGGGAAACGAACGCTACGTCGTCTCGATTTGCACGATTTCGGTTTGGCGTTTGCCTGTTACTTCGGGGCCGTCTTCGCCTAAGTAGACGTCCATTTCGGAGCGCACTCCGAACTCGGGTAGGTAGATACCCGGTTCGATAGTTACTCCGACACCGTTGATGACCGTGCGAGTGTCGTGCGTCTCCCAGTCGTCGAGGTTTACGCCGTTCGAGTGCACTTCATAGCCGAGTGAATGTCCGAGTCGATGAACGAAGAATGCGCCGTATCCCGCTTTCTCGATCACATCTCTAGCGGCGCGATCGATCTCCCAGCCCTGCGGATTGTCACCTTCAAGCACACGGTTTTCTAGAAGTTCGAACGCGGCGTCTCTAGCGCCAGTTACAGCGTTAAACACTTCCTGCTGTTTCGCTGTAGGCGGCTCGCCTAGTTTGGCAGTCCACGTAATGTCGGCGGATATATTTCGTTCGTCTTTTGAAGAAGATTTCTTGCGCGCCCACAAGTCGATCAGTAGCCAGCCTTCACGTCGAATCACTGCCGACTCGCCGGGTTGAGGATCGTAGTGCGGAATCGATGAGTGTTCGTTGAACGATACGGACGGTCCATCGCCCCATTCGAGTCCGGCTCGATCGAAGC
>JABIHL010000042.1 GCA_018649665.1 Chloroflexota bacterium
GGGTTTCGAACGCGGTTTCGGTACCCAGATTTGCCTGTCGAGATGCGAGCTGTGTCACTGTGGAGCGGCCTATTCAACTATTAAAGATGCGAGAGCCAAAACGAATTCTCTTCCAATAGTCGCTCAAGCGAGTCGACTTTGGACGTTACGGAATTCGCAGCAAGGTGAAAATTTTCTTCCCGCACAGTTGGCATGTCAACATCTGATGAGACAATGGCACTGCCAGTACGTTAGGCAATTCGAAATCTTCGAGACGATTTAGCAAATTATCGCCCTAAGACCACCAGTTCCCGGATCAACCCCTAGCAAGAAAATCGCATTGAGCGAAGAGACAGAAAGCATCATGCCGCAGTCAGACACCAAACGAATCAGACAGAATCGAATGAAAAATCTCATAAAGTCGGGAAAACCGGCTTATGGGGTATCCGTGCAATTCCCATCGGCTGAAATTGTCGAAATGATCGGCGAGCTCGACTTCGACTGGGTGATGCTCGATGCCGAACACGGGTCGATTACCCCAGACAACATAGGTCCGATGATTATGGCTGCTGAGATTCGTGGCATCACTCCAATCGTTCGCCCCGAGAAAAACGATCCAGCGATCATCAATAAATACCTTGATCGCGGCGCTATGGGTGTTCAAGTTCCGCACGTAAATACTGCCGACGAAGCTCGTGCCGTTGTTGAGGCATGCCTGTACCACCCGAACGGCATGAGGGGACTTGGCGGAGGTCGCATGGCAGATTTCGGTTGGGGATCGCCAACTTCTGAATACGTCAAAGACGCCAACAAAGAGATGCTTGTGTGCATCCAGATCGAAGATATCGCAGCCGTCGAAAACCTCGATGAGATACTCGCCGTTCCCGACATCGATGTGTTCTTCATCGGACCAACCGATCTGGCGCAGTCGATGGGTCACCCCGGTAACAATGGACACCCCGACGTCCAAAAAGTCGTCAAGGAAACCTTCGACAGAATTCACGCAGCAGGGCACGCGTCAGGCACACCGAGTGCTGCCGAGGGTGCGTTGAAGAACACCGAGGCCGGTATTCAATACCACTACACCCACATTCCAACCTTCATGAGCAGCTACGGTCGACATTTCATGGAAACCGTCGGGCGGGCTTAGAGGCTTTTCAGCCGGATACGGACTAAATTTCAAGTGACGATGGACTACGTGGCGTGGGCCGAGTGGTACGACATTTTCTATGCTGCCGCTGACCCCGGAGATATCGATTTCTATCACGGGCTTTGCCAGGCTTCTGGCGGTCCTGTTTTGGAGATCGGTGTTGGCACAGGGCGCATCGCTCTGCCGTTGGCTCAACAAGGCATGGAGGTCGTTGGTATCGATCTTTTCGAGCCGATGCTCAAGGTCGCCCAGCAGAACGCTCTCGACGTAGCTCCACTCGACGGCAGCCTTCGCCTAATTCAGGCCGACATGCGCGATTTCGACCTGAAGCGACAGTTTCCAGTTGTGACTATTCCGGCGCGAACGCTGCTATTAGCTACGACTGAGGCAGAACAGATCGACACGCTATGTTGCGCCGCAAAGCATTTAGCTCCAGATGGAACAATGGCGTTCAACCTGTTCTATCCCGACCCCGAAATGCTCGCCGATGATCCTGACGAAGAGTTTCTTCTAGAGGTTGTCGAGAAGCCCGACGGTGGTCGATTTGTACTCACGGCGAAAAATCGTTTCGACCTAGAGTCGCAATTAAATCACGGCGTTCAGATTGCCGAAGAAGTTGATCCGAAAGGCGAGATTCTCAGACGGCAAGAACTCGAAGTCGTGGTTCGCTTCTTGTACCCCGAGCAGATCATCGCCCTATGCGATCGAGTCGGCTTGGAAGTGATCGAAATGTGGGGAGACTTCGAAGGTGGCGAGCTAGACGAAGAAAGCGACGAGATCGTGGTGCTCGCCCGCCACAAGGCATCCGACCAGATTTGAACTTAACGAACTAAGGCGACCAATCGACGGATCAGTCGCCTCAGTTCGTTCTTAACAGCTCGCACCTAGAATCCCGCCGTCTTGTTGCAGATGTTCTCAAGCTCTTCGCCCGCAGCAAACCGGCGTAGATTCGACTTAAACGCCTGTCGCCGCATTTCATATAGCTCAGGCGTAAGTGCCGAAGAATGTGGCGTAAGAATTACGTTTGGTAGCGTCCACAATCGTGAATCGTCTGCCAACGGCTCGACGGCGGTCGCATCAAGTGCTACACCAGCAAGATGTCCCGATTCAAGCGCATCGCACATTGCGTCCTCATCAACAATTTCGCCACGTGAAATCACGATGATGTAGCTGCCCTTGGGCATCATTGCGATCCGGCGAGCGTCGATGGAATTCCGAGTGGTGTCGAGCACCGGGGCCGCGATCACAAGGAAGTCAGATACCTTCGCCAGATCGTCCAGACGATCCAAGTCCCAGCATTCTTTAATGGTTGCTGGAACATTCGATGGCGCAGGATCGATCGCGTACGTCGTTGTGCCAAAGGCAGAAACCCGCTCGGCAACCGCCCTACCTATCGCACCTAGTCCAAAAATACCGACAGTTGTGCCGGTAATTTCAGTAATGCGTGAAGCGTACTTTTCGGTATCCCACGTCTTCTTCTGGCGATCTTCGAATGCTTCCTGAAAACGGTGAGTCAGACCTACCATCGCACCGATCACGTGGTCACCCATCGAGGTCACGTGCGTGCCGGGGGCGTTGGTGATCGGCACATCGGAATCGACTATGTTCTGGTAAGCGACTATCTTGTCGATTCCCATACCGGGGCAAGCGATCCACTTCAACTGATCGGCTGCAGCGAAAGCCTCGTCGTTAGGCCAGCCAAAAAAGGCATCAGCGCCTTTGACGGCTTCGACGTGATCGGCTGGGTCGTAGGCAACGACGAACTCGATATCAGGGAAGGAATCGATCAGTTCGTCGGCGTATTGAGTACCCACGTGGTCGGTTCCGATTACAACTTTCAGGTTCGTCATCTATAAACTCCGCTTAGTATTTTGCAGATGAGCATGTTGTCACAACAGGCATAATGCGCCAATGGTCTGCACTCCGGCGCAAAGATAGAAACAATTAAAAACGAATGATTCCCACCACCCGATTCGAAACTGGACAGCACATTGTGGTTCGCAATGTGTTCCGAGATCGTGTGCAGACCGTATTCCCATCGATCGTCGTGGTCGACTCTCCAGAACTGGTAGTGACATGGCTACCGCTCGATACGCCGATACTGAACGGAGTGACTGATGCTTCAGTTGAAGGCGACGGTGGCAACGGGCATTTGAGTGCGGAATCTATGACCGCCAAAGAATGGACCATGGCAGAACGAAATTGGCACACTTCGGGAACACTTCGGATAAAGAACCCTCGGTTGATGTGGTCGCTTTGGGTTTTCTGGGAACCAGAGATGAGAGAAGTGCGGGGCTGGTACATCAATATCGACGCCCCTTACAAGCGAACAAGCATCGGTTTCGACACTTGGGATATGTTCCTCGATGTTGTAGTTCAGCCCGATCGCAAAACGTGGCGATACAAAGATGAAGATGAATTCGCTGAGGCGATCGAAGCAGGGATTTTCACCGAGTTCGAGGCGCAAGAAGTTCGTGACGCTGCCGCCCAAGCTCTGCAAACCGTTGCGGAAAACCGCAAACCGTTCAACAGCGTGTGGGGATCTTGGCGTCCTGACATTCTCTGGGAGATTCCGCAGATTCCAAAGAATTGGGACGACGTTTAGCCTCGTACGTATCAACGCTGCCTTCAACTAATTACGCGCTGCGAGTGACACTCACGATTCAACCCTGACGGTTCCCGAGGTAGAATTCGAGAATGCCTAATCCGAAAATTGAAGGTCGATTTGAGATCGAAGCCGACTTCGAGCCGACTGGTGATCAACCGACAGCGATCCGCGATCTTTCCGCCGGTCTAAACGACGAGCTAAAACACCAGACGCTGCTTGGCGTCACCGGCTCCGGCAAGACCTTCACGATGGCAAAGATCGTTGAAGAAGTTCAGCGCCCTACCCTCGTTATTGCCCACAATAAGACGCTGGCGGCACAGCTGTCGTCTGAGTTCCAAGATTTCTTCCCTAACAACTCGGTGCAGTACTTCGTCAGCTACTACGACTACTACCAGCCCGAGGCATATATTCCGCAGTCGGACACCTACATCGAGAAGGAATCCGACGTAAACGAAGAGATCGACCGTCTCAGGCACGCAGCAACTCGCGCGCTACTAACCCGCCGCGACACGCTAATCGTCGCTAGTGTTTCGTGCATATACGGTCTCGGCTCCCCCGAGGAATATCGTTCAGTCGTACTAAGCCTCCGCAAAGGTGAAGAGCCCGGACTTCGCAAAGTCGTGCGCAAGCTCATCGACATGTACTACGAACGAAACGACATGGAAATGGTCCGGGGTCGCTTCCGTCTTCGTGGCGACACGCTCGAAATCATGCCGGCTTACGAAGAGCTAGCAATTCGAGTTCAGTTCTTCGGAGACGAGATCGAACGCATCATCGAGCTCGACCCGCTCACGGGCGAAATTCTTGCTGAACTCGATCACATCGACATATTCCCCGGCAAGCACTTCGTAACTCCTGAAGACGAGCTAAAAGAGGCACTCAAGGACATCGAAAACGAGCTTGGCGTACGACTGGACGCACTACGCTCGAACGGAAAACTCGTCGAAGCACAGCGTTTGGAACAGCGAACTAACTTCGATCTTGAAATGCTCAAGGAAACCGGTTCATGCCCCGGAATCGAGAACTACTCGCGTCCTCTTGGTCGACGTTCCCCGGGTTCGGCACCTTGGACATTGTTGGACTACTTCCCCGACGATTTCCTGATATTTATCGACGAGTCTCACATCACACTCCCGCAGATCAACGGAATGTACAAAGGCGACTTCGCCCGCAAGACGAGCCTGGTCGATTACGGCTTCCGACTCCCTTCTGCGATGGACAACCGCCCTCTCGCCTTCGAGGAATTTGAAGATCGGGTGAAGCAGATCGTTTATGTCTCCGCCACGCCGGGGCCTTACGAGGCAGCGCACGAAGAGCGTCGTGTTGAACAGGTGATTCGACCGACTGGACTAATTGATCCAGAGATCATCATGGAGCCGACCGAAGGTCAGATCGACAACTTACTGGAGCGAATTCAGGCGACCACCGCTAAGCACGAACGAGTGCTTGTAACGACCCTGACCAAACGCATGGCGGAAGAGCTTTCCGACTATCTAAGGGAACTCGGAGTACGGGTGCAGTACCTCCATTCTGATATTCAGACCTTGGAGCGCACGGAGATTCTCCGAGATTTACGACTGGGTGTGTACGACGTGGTAGTTGGAATCAATCTGCTGCGTGAAGGTCTCGACCTGCCAGAGGTTTCTTTGGTAGCAATTCTCGACGCCGACAAAGAGGGTTACCTGCGCTCCAGCACTTCGCTGGTTCAGACCATCGGTCGAGCAGCGCGCCACGTTGAAGGCAAGGTCGTTATGTACGCCGACAAGATCACGAAGTCGATGAAGTTCGCTATGGACGAAACCGACCGACGACGCAAGATTCAGCAGGCGCACAACGATGCCAACTCGATCACGCCTACTTCTATTGTTAAGGCGGTCAAGGACATCACGACCTCGGTCAGACAGGTCGCTGAGACCAAGACTCCTTACATCACGCCATCCGCATTACCGAAGAACGATCTGCTCAGGCTCTTGAAAGATCTCGAAAAGCAGATGAAGAAAGCAGCCCGAGACCTCGAGTTCGAAAAGGCTGCATTGCTGCGGGATCAGGTAGTCGACATTCGCAAAGTGCTCGTCGATATGGACGGCTTAAAATCGGTCGACCCCGAGCCAGACAAAACCGTAGAACTAGCCCCCACAACAGCCGACGGCATCCCAGAAGAGTTGGTTGGGGCGGACTAGCGGCTGGCTTCTGCCTATCACTCACCCGAGGCAAGCAGTACCCCATCGCGTAAAAATTCCTAGTTTCCTCACGCCAACAATTCCTTACCTCTCTGGTAGACTAATATTCGTTCGATTTTGAATCTAATTTGGTTGCCGTGGCGAACCCGATTTCGCATGGCTCACGGAGAGACTAATGGCCGACGCTGCAGTACTAGAGCAAGACACCGTTCTCGAGGCACTACGCGACGTTTACGACCCGGAAATCCCGGTCAACGTTGTCGATCTCGGGCTTATCTACACAGTCGAAGTTGCTGATGGCGATGTTCACGTCGAAATGACGCTGACCGCCCCCGGCTGCGGTATGGGTCCGTACATCGCTCAGCAGGCCGAATGGCGAATTGCTGAGATCGACGATGTTGAAGATGTGCAGGTTGACGTTGTGTTCGACCCGCCTTGGACTCCCGACATGATTACCGAAGACGGCAAGCGTCTTTTGGGCATCGACTAAAACAGTTCGCTCCACACGTATCTACTAATCTACGGTTCGCCGCGACCAAAAGTATCCTGACCTAACAATATGTCGTCACCTCGAAAACTAACCCCACAAGAAGAAGCCCGACTTGCACAGGTGCGTGCAAACTTTCAAGAACGACGAAAAGTTTCTGAATCGCTCGAAGGTATTGGTGTTCGAGTTGGGGTCTATTCAGGTAAAGGTGGAGTCGGCAAGACAACCGTTGCCACCAACCTTGCGGTGACACTTGCTGCGCAAGAAAACGACGTCGCACTGTTCGACTGCGATATCGACTGCCCTAACGTGACCCGTGTTCTGAGGATCTCTGAAGGTCCCATTCAGAACGGTGAAAAGCTCGTTCCACCTTCGCGTTTTGGTGTGAAGGTCATGTCGATGGCGTTCTTCCAAGACAACGAAGACGAAGCAATCGTCTGGCGCGGCCCGATGATTCACAACGCAATCAACCAGTTCCTCCACTCGACCGAGTGGGGCGATCCTGATTACATGATTGTCGATCTTCCCCCCGGAACGTCTGACGCTCCGCTAACGGTCATGCAGACTCTCAACCTCGACGGATTTGTGATCGTCACTACTCCACACGAGCTTGCAGTTCTCGACGCTAAACGCTCGATCAATATGATCAAGAAGATGAATCTGAAAGTCTTCGGGATTGTCGAAAACCTGTCTGGTAGCGTGTTCGGAACCGGTGGCGGCAAGGCTCTTGCTGAAGAGATGGAATTGCCGTTCCTGGGCGCACTTACGATGAGTGCCGACTACACGAATTCACAGGGACCAGCTTCGCTTGAATCTGACGAAGTCGGTGCAGAGTTCAAAGTGATTACCGATAACCTGAAGGCTCAGATCGAAGCTGGCAAGTAACAGTCCCGCTGTTCGCTTTCACTAGCTAATTCGCTCAGATGAAAACTAGCGCGCTTACCCGGGTATTTCGACCCGGAACCGAGCGTCGCACGACTCACATTCGTAAGTGCCATCCTCTGCTAGATCGATTCCAGCATTGCCGCAGTTCAGACAAATCGACGGCCGACGATCAAGAAATACATGTGTGTACTCTCGCTCGGCAATTGATTCATCGTCACTGATCTCCGAGCGATTTAGCCTGTGAAGCACTGGTATCGATACAGTTGCCGCAGCCAGCAATATCGATATCACTCCCATTAGGCGGAGCATGAAATCGCCCTCAGGTTCACTCCAGATAGATCCGACGATCAGTACAGAAAGTACAGCGGCTAATCCGAAAGCGCCGTTGACGATGTTGCGAAACTTCGGGTGAACAATTGCCAACGCTATAAGCGACGCATAGCCAGCCGCAACTGCAAAGGTAAGCACACTCGCTGCGAGTCGCCCTAGATCGTCTGCGTTGACCTCTGTCCATACAAGGACCACTAACATTCCGAACCCAAGCACCGATAGAGCCATACCGACTGTCGGAACCGGTCCCAGTAACTCTTTTTCCCGAGCGGGGAACATCGCTAACGACAAAACGCTAGCAGCCGAAACACTCAGAGATGTCATCAATACCTTGCCCTGAAGTTCGCCAAATTCTCCTGCGAACAGCGAAAATATTCCGAGTGCGGCGTTGATTACAACCGATGCGAAAAAGACGGTAAGGGCAAGTTTTCGTGATGAGATATTTTCCATTTATTCAGCTTTCTTCAACATTGCGGCGATCGAATCCTCTAGCGAACGATTTTTGTCGATTGAATCGACACGTTCATGCCCAATCGATGAATCGGCGATTTGCTGGAACGTTTCCGAAGCTCCTTCATGGATCTTCGACGTAGTTCCTGCATCCCCAAAAGTAGCAGCTATCTCGTCCATCTCACCAATCCAGCGGAACGCTTTAGAAGAAACTGTCTTCACGCTATTCATTGCAGTAAGCGTATCTGCCTGGCTCTGCTCCAACTCACCAATCAGATCTTCATATAGATCAAGTGACTTCGCGGTCATTAGCGTCGATGCATAGAGAGCGGCGGTACCTTTGGTCAGCGCAGCGTAGACCATTTTAAGACCCGAAGCGCTACCAAGTGGACCGTCCATGACAGGCACTGAAATTCCCTTGCCGTCTAACTCGCCAAGAATCCCAGCGTATTCGCCTGAGGCGTAAAAACGGGGAACAGCTCCGGTACGTGGCGATCCACCAATGATCCCTGCATCTATGAATTTACCGCCGGCGGCAGTGATGATTTCGGTAATTTTCATACCAGTAGCCGGTGAAACAGCGTTGCAGTCGGCTACCGCTACCTGAGAGTCGGTACGAACAATTGCTTCGGCGATATTTTGAGCAAACGACAGCGCTTCAGATGGCACAAGTATCGACAAGATGAGATCGGATTGGGTTACCAGTTCATCAAGCGATCCAATATCTTCGAATCCTTGTTCAGATGCGCGTAGCTTCGAGTCATCGCTTCGACCGTTGAGTGCGGTGATAACCCTCATGCCGTTCTTCTTTAGCACTCCACCAACGCCACTCCCCATGTCTCCGGGGCTCATCACTCCAACGGTTTCGACTGCCACTATCTCTTCTCCTGCTGCTGTTGCTCGGGTTTGATGACAGTCTGCCAACTGGTGAAGCGATTGTCATATTTCCAAACGAAAAACGCCCGGCCATACCGACCGGGCGCATTATCAAAGTTGTTCGAAACTAGGGCTAACCCTTCACGGCGTCAGCAATTGCATTACCGACTAGCTCGGGCTGCCCCTCGCTCATGCCAAACACATGAATTTCAATCTGGGGTGCTTCCAGTGAAACACGGGTCCAAATCGAAGGATCGCCATCTTGAAGCTTCTTGACCAGATCGTCAATCGTAAACCCAATAATGGCGGGATCAATGCTCACAATGGCACCAAATGGCTGGTGTCCCATGATGTTGGTATTGAGTACGGCTTTTACTCCGGGAATACCCTGAAGTGGCTTCAATATCGCTTGGGACTGACTCTCGGCATACGCCAATCGATCTTCATGATTTATCGTGAGCCAGCGATCTACCGCAGCGACGACTCCCATGATTTCTTGTCGGTCGATCTTCTGCGGTCGGCCTATTCCACGTATTCGCCTGCCTTCATAACCCACAAAAGAATGTCGCCCAATAGCGTCGATAACTTCCTTGGTACCGAGAGCAAATCCCGTCGAGTGCGGTGCGCCCATGTACTTAGCTGCAATGCACTGGAAGTCGGCTCCCATCCTCACGTACTTACCGAAATTCTCTAGCGGATAGATCTGACCTGCCGCATCGACTGAAACAGGCTTTCCAGCTGCGTGGGTAATTTCCAGAACCTGTTCCAGAGTTAGAACATTCGGGTCGGTCGGCTTCTGTTCGTAGACAACATAATGGACGGCCGCAGTTCGTTCGTTGATGGCATTTTTGAGGTCTTCCTCAGTCGTACCATTCTCATCACCAAACTCCACCAGCTTCGCTCCAGCGAGTTCGAGACACCGGTCGTACCAGTAACGCTGACGCTTTTGAATTAGAATTTCGTTCGGCATCCCTGTCGTGTCGGGTAGCTGTTCGATTTTTGCATCGTCAGTACCCGCCATAAATGCAGCAGTAGCAAGTGTTAGTGCCGATCCTGCACCCGACGTAATATACGCCGCTGGAACATCCAGCATTTCGGCAATTCGGTCGCCTGCAACCTGTTCTAGTTCCATCAATGGAATGAACGCAGAATCTGCAGCATCCATGGCGGCTTTAACCTCTGGAACAGGAGTAGAACCGCCGAGTAATGTAACGCTGCCAGTAGCATTTATTACTGGCTTCGCGCCCATTTCTTTGTAGATCGATCCCCAATCGTTTGTAGTCACGTTTAGTTACGTCCTTATCAAGCTTGAAATCTAGAGTCTCGTAAACTCACGTTTGGAGCACATTACGATTCTCTTTTAGGTTGCCGAGCCAATATACCCTGAGAGATCGACACCTGCACCTAGTTAGCAACGGATTGATCCCTTTTAGCTAGTTCAAATGCCGGTGGGCGAGATACTATTCGCATCCAAGAATTAATGTACGCGTGTTCAGGACAAGCGGAAAATGGCCGACTTCGAAGAAGTCTCAGTGACATTGCAATCGGGATCGGATATCAAGATCCGAGCTTGGCAGGGTCACGACGACGCTCAACCGCTAGTGATAGTCGCACCGAATAGTTCGGCAGCCGACTGGAACGATTTCGTGGCGTTCCTCGCCCCTTCGCACGCCTCGATTCTGGCAAACGTTTCATCAAGCCTTGAATTGTTGATGTTAACTTGGGAGATTGGCGAACCGGTTTTGGTTATGGCACAAGGACAACCAGCGGTAGATATCGCCAGCAGTCTTGTCGCTATAGCACCTGCGGCTGCAGCCGGAATCATCGTGTGCGACGGTGAAATCGGTGCCGGTCAAAGGGCGGATATGCACGAAATTTCGACTTTGGTCTTACGAGGTCGGCAAGGCAAAACGCTTTCACACGCGGCAGCCGTAAAGATGCATGAGTCACTGAAAAATTCGACGCTGATCGAGCCAGAGAACTGCGGCGACTTCCCAGCGAAGGACAATCCAGACGCGGCAGCATCGGCGATCAATATGTTCTTACGCGGCGCCAGCGGCAGTTTCGATGAAGCATCCGAAACTGACCCGATCGACCCTAAGGCGTAGTCGTCGATAATTCGGCGGCTTACTTCGAAGGCAGCAATGCCAGCCCGTCAACACCGACGTGATGCCGTTCTACCGTTCCCGCGTCTTTGACCGTGACATAAATATCGCCGCTTCCCTTTGGACCAAACGCAACGTTTGTCGGCTGATCCCCGCCAACGCTAATTCGTTCGACAATATGTCCGTCAGTATCGACCACTGTCACATCGCCTTGGCCGACCACGGCGCAGTAGAAGTAGCCGTTCTCGCCAACAGCTAGCCCATCACCACCCTTGAATCCAGGCGACTGTGTACGATCAACTAGATCTGCAAAATCTTCCCTTGGGCCTAACGTGCCATCGCCGTTCCACTCGTATCGATAAAGCAGACCCGTGACGGTCGCTGTTACATAAAGAGCTCGATCAACACCAAACGCTAGACCGTTAGCGAACTGAAGACCGTCATCCAGCACATTGGCGGTCATGCCTTCAAGGTCGATTCGAAAAAGCTTGCCGTCGATTGGGAAGTCGGTACGACCTTCCTCATGGGCCTTCACGAACGGTTCACGGTGAACTCCCGAATCGGTCATGTACAGCGCACCGTCGGGACCAAACGCCAAATCGTTCGGAAACATGAACTCGATCCCGTCCCCTTCAGTCATCACCACTTCGCTGCTACCGTCTAATTCGATCTTGAGCAACGACGGTGGATTCATAGATTCAGCGACCCACAGAGAGCCCGACCGATCTTGAACCATGCCGTTCGGACGTCCGGTTTTCACGACCACTCGCTTCGAAACGCCGTCGGAAGAAATCACCGTTACACAACCTGTTTCGGGCGTCATTTCAACTACGCCCCACTCGCCTGCCGGAAGCAACACCGGACCCTCAGGATCGCCAAGTCCACTATGAAATATCGAGTTTGACGTCACGGTTACAGACCTTTCAAAGAACCCTGAACACTACGCAGCGTTCAGGGTGTGCAAAGAATACAGATCAGCAAACGACGATACCAACACTCTTAGATCGTTGTTAAAAACCGAAATACATAGCTATCCCAGACCACTTCGATGTTGTACTTTTAATAGGTTGGCTCACGAACAGCCGAGCACCAGCTCAAATTTACTTGTTCGAATAACCAACATCTAGCACAGTGAGTGTGACGGCAGTCGCGTAGCGTAATACGAGACTGGGTCGGCATGCCGATCCGCTGTTTTTCAGCGCAAAACCTACCGTTGGACTCCAAGGTGATGAATAAGTGAAAGTTCTATTTCTACAGGATGTACGTCCTACCGCACGAGCCGGTGACGTAAAAGATGTCAAACTTGGCTTCGCACGAAACTTCCTGATCCCACAAGGTCTAGCCGTTCAGGCATCCGAGCACGAACTTCGACGAGCATCAGCTCTTCGAGGACAGGCGGAAGACCGACGACTCGTTGAAGCCAAAGAATGGCAGGACGTTGCGGACGCACTCAAGGACCAGAAGGTTCGAATTGATGTGCGCACGGGACCAACTGGCCGTCTTTACGGTTCTGTTACCAACACCATGATCGCCGCCAAGGTCTCTGAAATGACCGAGCGGGAGATCGACCGAAGAGGAATTCAGATTCCTGCTCCGATCCGCACAGTTGGTGAGTACAAGATTCCAGCTCGATTCGTTGAGGGCGTTACAGCTACTCTCATCATTGAAGTAATTGCCGACGATGCTTCCATCGAACTTAACCGCCAGATGGAAGAAGCTCAGGCTCAGATGACTGAAGCGGACACCGACGTTCTCGACCCATCATTCGAGGATGTTCTTGCAGCTGCGGAAGCTGAAATCCAGGCTGGCGCTTCGGACAGTTCAGAGGAATCTGATGACGCTGAAGACGAAGCAGCTACCGATGACGCTGAAGACGACTCGGAAGAGAAGTCCGAAGAGTAATCCTGCCGTCACATACTGATTGCAAAATTGCCCGGGGTCACACGCTCCGGGCAATTGTTTTTAACCGACCGTCTCGCCATTCAAATTATGAGGTTGAACTTGGTTGTGGATAACATGTGGAAAGTTGTTGATATCTTCGAGGCGATATAGGACGATTTGACAAGTGTTTGGGCTTCTGTTCCCCAGCCACTTGAATGTATATTCCACTCTCACTTCCGCCAGTTTCCCAGAGATTTCCAGACAGCCGCTACGGCAGCTACAACCGTTACTAAATGCAAGCAGACCGTCTCCCACCACACGATTTACACGCCGAGGAATCCGTCCTAGGATCGATCCTTATCGACGGCATGACGATCACCCAGATCGCCGGCTTTCTTTCGGCCGACGATTTCTATCGAGAGATCAACCGTCAAACGTTCGAGGTCTGCTACGACCTCTTCCAACGCGACGAAGCGATCAATCAGGTAACCGTCACTCACGAACTCGATCACAAAGACCTCCTCGAATCTGTAGGAGGAGCTTCGTATCTTTCGCACCTAGTCGAAGTTACGCCAACATCGGTTCACATCGAGCACTACGCCAATCTGGTGCACCGCACCGCCACGATGCGCCGGTTGATCGCCGCAGCAGCCGAGATCGCAGACATTGGCTATAACGACGACCCTGACGTAGACGTCGCTCTCTCAGCCGCTGAAGACGCTCTATTTGGCATCAGGCAAGGTTCTCAGAACCGTGACTTCGTTCCATTGGCCGATTCGCTCACCCCTTACCTCGAAGAATCCTCTCCGCTCGACCAAGTCGATGGCGAACAAAATACTTCGCCAATCGTCACCGGCTACAAACGCCTCGACGAACTCCTAGTCGGCGGATTGCAGCGATCCGACATGGTGGTGCTTGCGGCTCGACCTTCTGTTGGTAAATCGATGATGGGACTCAACTTCACTCTCAGCGCCGCAAAGGCGGGGTTCAAGGTAGGCATCTTTTCCCTCGAAATGGGGCGTGACCAGATCGCAATGCGATTATTGGCTGCCCAGTCTCGGGTGAATATGCAGCAGATTCGAAACAGGATTCAGTCGCCCAGCGAAGAAGATCAAGTCATCAACTCGATCGGTCTGCTTTCTGACTTAACGATCTACGTCGACGATACCCCGTTCCAGACCGTCGCTGAAATGCGCGGCAAGGCACGACGTTTACAAATGACTCATGGTCTCGACCTTTTGATCGTCGACTATATGCAGCTCATCAACGGTGGGTCCACTGGGGGTCGTGAAGGCAACCGTGCGCAAGAGGTATCCGAGATTTCGAGGCAGATGAAAGGAATGGCACGTGACCTACACATTCCAGTCGTCGCCATTTCACAGCTAAGTCGTGCTGTCGAACACCGTACTTCTCATCGACCGATGCTTTCCGACCTTCGAGAATCTGGTTCGATTGAGCAGGACGCCGACGTCGTGATGTTTATACACAGGGAAGACAAGTTCACTACCGAAGAGGAATGGAACAAGGCTAATCCGACTCAGCCGTTCCCACGCGACCGCGCGTCATTGATCATTGCAAAGCACCGAAACGGCCCAACAGACGAAGTAGAAATGCGCGTACGTGACTCGGTCGGTGTGTTCGAAGAACTATCGTTCGCCCCGCAAAGTTCGCAGTCATACGCACCTAGTTCAGGAGCAGTTCGGTGAAGGACGGATTCCCACGCGGGGTTCAGTTCACACCAGTTCCAAATCCACTCTTAGCCTCGCTTTTGGAAGAGATCGACTCCCTAGACGAACTGAAGGTGGTACTGCGAGCAATTCATGGATTGCACAAGCTTCGCAAAGTACCAGCGTCGATAGGCTTTGACGATTTGTTGTCTGACAGGACGGTAGCATCGATGCTCAAATCCTCAGGACCACAGCTTGAAGAGATTGTTGAACAGTCGATAAATTCAGCAGTCGAACGAGGAATATTGCTGGTAGTCGATGAAGGAAACGGGCAAAGACGAATACTGCTAAACACCGAGCCAGTGCGGAGAGCTCTCGTTCGTCAGGGTGTTGACCCATTGATCAAAGCCCGCAAACCTGCTGAAACATGGGCGGACACTGAATCTGCGAAGCCTAAGCAAGATGCAGTAACGTTCTACGAACAGAACATAGCTTCTGTCACGCCGATAGTTGCTGAAAACATTCACGAAGCGCTGGAACAACACCCCGAAGATGAGGTGGTTCTGGCAATTCGATACGCAGCTGAAGCCAATGCCCGCAGTTGGAACTATATAGCCGCCATTCTTCGCCGATGGGCGACAGAAGGAAGACCCGAGGAGCTTGACGATGGATCGGATGGAACCACTGAACGAGATCTTCAAGAGAATCGGTCAGACCAGTTCTACGAGGAATACCTCAAGCGACAACGAGCTAGAGGAGCCAACTAGCGCCGAGATCCACTGCGACATCTGTGACGACAGGCGGTGGTTTATATCTGCGCCAAGCGAAAATGCTCCGGCTTCAGCCCGGACAGTAATCGCGTGCGAGTGTCAGGAACGCGTGTGGGGCGTTAAATCATCAGATCGCATCAGGCAATATTCCGACTTGGGACCGTTAGAACGTCTCACTTTCGACACGGTCGAACTCGGTACTCGCGACACATTCTCCGAACCATCTAGCTTCCGTGAGGCGTACCACGCCGCCCAACGGTTCGTCACCGATTTACAGGGATGGTTAGTTATTTGCGGGCCATCTGGCACAGGAAAAACTCATCTGGCTGCCGCAGTCGGGAATGCTCTTGTGGAAGCCGACCAACCGGTTCGATTTGTTTCGGTGCCCGACCTTCTGGATCACCTGCGATCGGCGTTCGACCCAGCCGTTGGTGCTCAATACGACGAAATATTCTTGCAGGCAATCGAAGCACCGATTCTTATTCTCGATGATCTAGGCGCACAATCGTCTACCGCATGGGCCGACGAAAAACTCGATCAGATTCTCACTCATCGCTTCAATCGCCGACTTCCTACGTTGGTTACTACTGGAACCCGGTTCGATGAATTGGGCGACCGTCTCCGAACTCGTCTTGGCGATCCGTATTTCTCGAAAGTGGTGAACATCAAAGCCGGTAGCGGGATGCCAGACATCCGCGACTCAGGGCTTCAAACTCGCCTTTCTGAAGCAATGACGTTCGACAGCTTCGCCCCCAAAGGTGCAGCCGGCTCTACAGCAGCCCAGAAACGCTCGCTGTCGGAGGCGCACGCCGCAGCGAAGGTGTTTGGCGAACATCCGTCAGGCTGGCTCTATCTCGCAGGGCCCACAGGCGTTGGTAAAACCCATCTTGCAGCGGCTATCGTCGGCGAGAGCATCGCCCAAGGTCGAGAAGTACTGTTCCGTTTCGTGCCAGATCTGCTTGATGATCTTCGACGATCGTACGGCTCAGGTGGGGGCAACTCTTTCGACAACGCGTTCCGGCAGGTACGTGATGTCGAAATTTTGGTCCTAGACGATTTCGGTGCCGAAGCTTCTACTGCATGGGCAGAGGAGAAGCTTTACCAGTTGATCGTTCATCGACACGACTCGATGATGCCCACGGTTTTCACAAGTCGAACGGCTATCGAAATGATGAGCGGAACCGACTCTCGGTCGGCTTCTCGGTATTCAGACGCTATCATCTCTCGACTCAGCGATGCGAACGTCGTCGCCGAGCGATATCTAACTGCTCCCGACTTCCGCCATCGAGGTGCTGCACCCCGGCCTCGATCGACAGGCAGAAAATCCCCTCGCAAGTGAGTTTCGAACTTCCAGTAACCGGAATCGACGGCTGCACGTTTTGCTCGATTATCGAGGGTGGCACAGAGGCGAAATGGGAGTCACGCCCGACTGGCGACTCACTGGTCAGTTGCTTCCACAATCGGCTTAAGTGGGCACGAGTCATGCTATTGATCGTCCCAACGCAACACCTCACCCAACATGAGTTGTGGTCGTCTGACGTTTTGATCGATGCCGCCCGCCTTGCGCTCGAAATGGGCGACAAGCACTGCGGTGAAGAAGGCTACCGCGCCATCTCGAACTTCGGACTACAAGCTCATCAGAGCCAACCACATGCTCACATTCACATAGTGTCGGGAACATCTAAACAGCTTCAGTCGGCAGTGCAGCAATCATCGTTAGATGGCAGTGAATTAACTTCGGTGGCTGAATACGGCGTTGACGAAAGTCCGTTTGCTGCCAGCATTGCCCCGAAAACCGCAATGTCGCAACGCGAACTATGGAGTTCTGAACAGATACTCGAAACGTCGAGGCAAGCCCTCAATACGGCTGAACGCCAGTCGCCGAATGGGTTTCGGCTGATGTCGAACTTCGAGCCATCAATAACGAGTAATCCAGGTCAAAATCAAGCTCCAGGCGAAAATCCTGCAAGCCTGTTCTTACTCGGCGGCGGACAACTCGGGCTTTACGTATAGCCAGAAGTTCATCCGGGCTCGCCGAGAGTCTCCAAAGAAGGCTAGGCGTACCGGGCAGTTGCCATCGTGCTCACGGCGACCACAACGAGAATGGCGTTGAGATATCCAAGCAATGTCAGCTTGGATCGGTAAATAGCGAGTTCAGCTTCATCAGCATCGCCCGACTCTAACCCGCGACGCAATTTAGCTGTAAACGCGCCCGCTGCACCGGAGACGAAAAAGGCTGTCACCGACGTCATAATCCCGATCAATATCATCGTTCCCCAGCCGCCGGATCCGATGTCCGACATGCTGCGCCCCGGGGTGGTCGATACAAGTGCGAATCCGCTCAGCATCGTAACTACTGCGGCACTCGTAATCCAAAGGCTATTCAACTTGCTAGTTTTGTTTAGAAGCTGTCGTTCGAGATCGCCCCCAGACGTGGCACGAATTCGGGGTTCGAGAAGCACAGCGAGATATATCGCAGCGCCCATCCAAAACGAACCCGCAACGATGTGGATGATCCGCGTTATTACTAAACCGACGTCCAATTCGATCTTTCTATATTGCTAACTGCTTGCTTTAGTTAAACGTACCGGGCAAGCGCCATGCAGCCGACCGCTATCAATACTCCAATTGAAGCAATTTTGGCGAACAAGACCCCTCGGTCTCGCAACTTACTCATTTCAGCCACCTGCTCAGGAGTTGGCGGACCGGTGAGACTCTTGCCGATTGCACCCATCTTCTTATTGGTCATCCCACTGACGTTTCCGATTCCGTACGCGACTATGGAAAAGGCGAATCCAAGCCAGATCATCGTTCCCCAATCAGTCGACCAGAGGTGATCGAAAAGGGGTTGGCGACCTGGTACACGGAAAGCCATGAACAAACCGAATACGATGGTGGTTATTGCCGAACCGTGCAGAACAATCATCAATGGCTTGAGCATGTTCGCCATTAAAGCTGGAGCATGCGGTGGCCCGGTTTTTGCGAGTGCCGGCTGTACTACCCACGCCAAAAACACTGCACTTCCAACCCAGACAGCCCCCGGCAAGATGTGCAACAACCTGAGAACAGCGATCTCTGCGTCCATGGTCAGCCCTTCATTTCTTTATGAAATCTCTTAAGATGATGATTTTCGGTACGAATCCTACCATCTTGGCTTGGCGTAATTGGGGAAGTTATAGCCCGTCCATGATCCATCTCGGGGCACCGCTGTTGGATCAATATCCAGAATCATTTCTTTTCGATTGCTCGGTGCGCCCTGTTTGAGTGCTTCATGCCGTTCGGCAAGCAGGTCCTCATCAATCTCAACGCCCAGTCCAGGCTTGTCTGGAACTTCCATATAGCCGTCAGTGAATTGCAGTTTTCCGCCCTTGATGATGTCGCCATCAGTATCGGTCCACGGATAGTGAGTATCAGGCTGGTAGGCAAGTTCTGGCGTGGCGGCACAAGCGTGAAGCATCGCCGCCTGCGAGACGCCCAATGAGTTGTTCGAGTGCCCTGACAAGCCCCATCCCAATACTCGACAAAGAACGCCGGTTTCCTTGTAAGCAAGAATTCCGCCCCAATGATGGTGATCGCCTAATATCACGTCGATCCCTTCCAGTTGAGCATTGGGCTTCACGTGCGAAAACGCCGATACGCACATGTTCGAAGCGGTCGGAATATCCGTGTGCTTTTTCAGCTCAGCATGATCGGCGATAGTGTCGGTGGGATCTTCTAAATACTGCGGTTCGTATTCTTCGATCACTTTGGCAACTCGAATCGAAGTTTCGATGGTCCATACGGCGTTGGGGTCGATCCGAATCTCGTATCCGTCTTGTTTAGGAAATCGCTTGCGCAATAGCCGGAACGTTTCGATATCGACATCTGGCTCGAAAAATCCGCCTTTGATCTTTAGCGCCTTGAATCCGTATCGCTCAACGAATTCTTCAGCCTGCTTCACGAACCCTTCTGGATCGAGAGCCGCACCAGTGGCGATTTCACCTTGCCCGTTCTCGTCGGCGAATTTGTAGAAAAGGTACGCTGCCCATTCGACCCGGTCTCTAGCGCGACCTCCTATGTAGTCACACACAGGCATGCCGGCTTCCTTGGCAGCAGCGTCCAACATCGCTGTTTCGACTGCCGACCAGCCCTGTGGCGTGCCTTTCCACTTGAGTCGTGCCTGTGTCATCTGCCGAGGGTCGTGACCAATGATCCAATCACGATTCGCCTCGGCTTCAGAGGCTTTTCCACCGTGCGTTTCACCTACGCCAGTGTAGCCATCGGATGTTTCGATTTGAACGATAGTCCGCTCACGATACGACTCGTGGACACCCGTACTGTTCAGTAGCGGCTGGTCATGAGTTGCGACAGGTGTGACGATTAACTTAGATATTTTCATACTTTGATGACTCTGATTCGACTAGACTTGGCGATGCCAAATTCTGACACCAGATTGGCATATGTCAATGTGCTCACGAACGAACTAGCCACCGAATTCATTGACAGTGTTTTGTATCAAGCGCACCATCGCCAATCCATTCAACGTAATTAAGCAACGCAATTTCAAATTCCATGAAAATCACGAACATAACCGTCTTCCCACTCGTTAGCCAGCGACCCGAACTCCGCGTCGGCAAGCCAATCCACCCAAGCTGGTGGGGGTACGACCAAACGCTTATTCGGATCGACACCGAAAGCGGAATATCGGGCTGGGGATGTACTGGAGTTCGCTGGGAAATGGCTGAAGCGACGATGAAAGTGCTTTGGCCGCACCTGATCGGCGAGGATGCGCTTCAGCCTGAGTCGGTCACTGAGCGATTGCACCAATGGACGTTCTGGTACGGCAGAGGAGGAGCCGTCACAAGCTACATCGGCGCGGTAAACCATGCCCTGTGGGACATTCTCGGCAAGCACACCGGTCTTTCAATTTCTCGGCTATTCGGTGGTCGGTACGTCGAAAAGGTGAAGCCTTACGCCTCGATGCTATTTTCTTGGCCGGTGGACGAGATGGTCGCGAGTCTTGAATCGGGTCTGGAAAAGAACTTCCGGGCCTTCAAGCTCGGTTGGGGTACTTTTGGTCGAGAGCGTGATCTACGACACGACGAAGAACTCGTGAGAAAAGCACGTGAAACCATCGGAGACGACTGCGAATTGATGGTCGACCCCGGCGGGTCGGACGTCTTCTGGCACGGTGATCTTAAGTGGGCGATCGAAGCTGCCAAGATGCTCAAGGACTACAACGTGTCATGGTTCGAAGAGCCGCTACGCGCCGACGACATCGATGGCTATAAGCGGCTTACCGAAGTTTCACCAGTACGAATCGCCACTGGTGAAGTAATTCGTGGACGACTCAATTTCGATCCGTTCATCGACGAAAAGGCGTGCGATATTCTGCAGCCCGACCAAACGATTTGTGGCGGATTATCTGAATCACGAAAAATCTGGCAGCGGGCATATGACAACAACGTTCAGGTCGTAATGCACGGCTGGAACACTGCCGTTGGAGCCGCAGCCGATCTACAGCTTTCAGCTTCGATGCCAAATGGTCGATACCTCGAATACTGGCATCCAGCCCCTTACGTAAGCGGAATTCTCGCCAAGCCGATGCTGCTTGATTCGGACGGCATGTTGCCGATTCCCGATGGTCCAGGACTGGGTATCGAGATCGACGAGGACGCAGTCATCGCCCACGGCAAAGGCTCAGACGACTTCGGCGCACTCTAACTAATTCACCCACCTAAACACCCGCGAACATCTACTCGGAGAATTTCATGGCAATCAACGGCAAATGGCGATACGAAGACCTCACATGGCCCGAAATGAATCAGGCTGTCGAAGCAGGACTTATTCCAGTGCTGCCTGTAGGCACGATGGAGCAGCACGGTCCTCACCTGCCGGTAAAGATGGATAGATGGACTGCTACCGAGGTGGCTAAGACCGCCACAGAGCAGCATCAGGATCGATTGCTCTTCATGCCGCCGGTTGCCTACGGATACACGACTCACGTGATGGACTTTCCCGGATCGGTTACTATCCACCACGAGACTTTCACTCGCTACATCGTCGATATTTTGAAGTCGCTCGCTTATCACGGGTTTAGTCGAATCATCGTCATCAACGGACACGGCTCGAACATGCCGCCACTTGACCTTGCGTGCCGACGAGCCAATGTGGAAACCGACGCGAACGTGGCTCTCACTTCGTGGTGGAACCTAACCGCCGTCGATCCTGAGTTCATGAAGACATGGCGTGATTCGGGATACCCGGGCGGCTGTGCTCACTCTGGCGAAGCAGAAACGTCGATGGCTTTGCACATGAACGCCGATCTCATTCAGATGGATAACGCGGTAAACGAAGACATCAAGTTCCATGAGCACAAATCGCCATACCAATGGGTTGATCTCTGGGGCGCTGGACCGGTTTCGGTAATTTCGTGGACGAGCGAGTACACCGACTCAGGAGTATGCGGCGATGCGCTTCTCGCCACGCCCGAAAAAGGAAAGGCCCTGTTCGATGAGGCTGTGAAAAATCTGATCGGCTGGTCGAACGAGTTCTACTCTCGAGAAGTCATGACCCGCAAAGACCACCACACAAGCCGGCCGCTATCCGACCTGCCTGGTTGATAGCTTGCGGCTAACGGGAAGGTTCTGGATCAGGCGGCCGGAGAAATCTTGCCTGATCGGCTTCTGATTCCTTCTCCCCGAGGGAGAAGGTTAGGTTGAGGGGGAACGCTGCCGTACGCCTAATTTTGTCGATCTACCCGAGATTCAAACAACAACGCGCCGCCCCTAGTCGAACGTAATACCTATCTTCACTGCGCCGTCAATTCGCTCGTTGGCAATCTCGAACGCTCGGTCGATTTCACCGATGTTCACTCGGTGTGAAATGATCGGATGAACATCGATTTCGCCTGAGCTAATCAGCCGTACTGCTTCGGAATAACTGGTGAGACCCGGCTCATCTTGTGATCCTAAAACCGTAAACACGTCAGCCCGACTTTTGAACATCTGCGAATAATCGAACGGCACTGGGTCTTCCGATTCAGGAAGACCAAATAGAACCACACGCCCTTCGTTTCGAACAAGGTGGAACGCTTGTGAAAGAGTCGGAGTTGTACCGACTGCCTCAATGACAAGATCGGCGCCCGCGCCGCCGGTTAAATCACGTACAGCTTCAACCGCAGCATCGCCAGTTACATCGATAGTCTCGTCAACGCCGTACGCCAGTCCGAGTTCACGTCGCCACGCCAGCGGCTCGATAGAAATTATCTGCTCAGCGCCTAAATTTCGAAGCGCAAAATCCCAGAACAGCCCTGCGCTACCCTGCCCGACAACCAAGCATGTCTGCCCTTCGAGCGAAGCTGGCAGCCTTTTTGCGGCGTAAACAACCGTGCCCAGCTGCTGAGCAAGAGTCACAGTGTCGATATCAACATCTGGCTCCAGCTTCAGCACATGAGCATCATCGACGACTTGATAGTCGGCAAAGCAGCGAGAGTTCCATATATGCGGCGTGGTAAGCACGATATCGCCCACCGCGAACTTCTCAGATAACGATTCGATAACCTCGCCAACCGCTTCGTGCCCCGGATGACCTGCCATCGCGGGAAACGCATGCATCGCCCAACCGGTATTTACCATGTGAAGGTCGCTTCCACAAATCGAAGCTGCACGCGTACGCACCAGAACTTCGCCAGCCGAGGGATGCGGTATTTCTACCTCATCACAACGAACCACGCCTTTTTCTACCGCTACTGCGGCTCGCATTAGTCCCGATACATTTGGCATTA
>JABIHL010000043.1 GCA_018649665.1 Chloroflexota bacterium
ACCTGAATCGACTGTATTAATCGTCGGTGTTGGCGGTATCGGAACCGAAACAGCCCGGCTCTGCAAAGCCGTTGGCATGAACGTACTCGGCATCGACGCTCGACGGGAATCCAAGCCTGAGTGGGTCGACGATATGTTCACTCCCGACCAACTCGACTCACAGCTTCCAAAAGCCGATTTCGTAGTGCTTACGATTCCGCACACCCCGGCAACTGAAGGTCTGTTCGACTCTTCCAAATTCGCTTTGATGAAAAACTCGGCAATATTCATCAACATCGGACGCGGTATGACAACGAAGCTCGACGATCTAAACGCTGCGCTTCGCTCTGGCGAAATCGCGGGTGCAGGTCTAGATGTTTACGAAATCGAACCGCTGCCAAAAGACCACCCACTGTGGGATGCTCCGAACACGATTCTCACGCCTCACACCGCTGCGGTTGGGGGAGCAAATCTGCTCGAACGACGCTACGAAATCGTCGTTGAAAACTTCAGGCATTTCGCAGCAGGCGAACCGCTCCGCAATGAAGTCGACAAAGCAAACTGGTTCTAGACTGACTCGCTCGTGAGCTAAACATGCCAGACAACGAAGACAACAAAAAAAAAATCCCAAACCAGAAAAACACCGGCATCGGTGTTGGCATGGGCATCGCTATCGGTGCGGCCATTGGAGCAGCAACCGATAACGCCGGACTCTGGATTGCACTAGGAATAGCCATCGGCGCCGGGATAGGCACGTCAGTGAGCTCAATAAATAAATCCGATAAGAAGTAGCTTCAAGTGCCTAACCAAAGCCGCCCGCTCGTAATTCATATCGACGCCACAGAGTCTCCGCTCGAACTCGAACGAATAGCGCTTGCGGGAATCGACTGCGAAATCGTTTCGATCGCAGCCTCATCTGAAGGCGAAATCATCGAAGCGGTGAAGCACGCCACAGTAATTCTCAACGATCATTCGCCAGTCACCCAGTCGATGATCGACCAGCTAACGAACTGCAAGCAGATCATCCGATACGGGCACGGCTACGACACCGTCGATGTCGATGCTTGCACCAAGGCTGGAATCATCGTTACCAACATAGCCGGTTCAACTTCAGAAGAGGTTTCCAATCACGCTATGTCTCTTTTACTGGCATTAGCGAGGGAGCTAAAACGGCTCGATCTGGCGACCACTACTGGCAGATGGGGTGAGGTCTACTCCCGCTCGATTCTAAGTCGTATATACGGTGAAACGGTCGGAATCGTCGGATTCGGCTGGATAGGTCGCGCCATGGCACGTAAATGCAACGCTTTCGGCATGAACGTGCTAGTTAGCGACCCGTATGTTGGCGATCATCTAGCGATCGAGTACGACGTTGAATTCGTCTCCAAAGACGAACTTCTCAAACGGTCTGACTACGTAACACTCCACGTACCTCATCTAGTAGGCAACACCCACCACTACATCGATGCCAAAGCGCTTGAAGCGATGAAAACTTCGTCGTATCTAATCAACACTTCTCGAGGACCGGTCGTCGATGAAAAAGCTCTGGTGAACACGCTGCAACAGAACCAAATTGCCGGTGCAGGAATCGACGTTTTCGAGGAAGAACCACTTTCGCCCGACAATCCAATCCTGAATATGGACAACGTCATCTGCACCCCTCACGTAGCCGGATCCAGCGAAATTGGCTGGCAGACTATCCGCCGACGCGCCGGCGAAGAAGCCGCCCGAGTCCTCCGCGGCGAACGACCAACAGTAGTCGTAAACCCCGAAGTCCTAGGCCGCATCTAATCAGGCTACGACGACTATCGTAACCATCATGCACAGCGACTAATGCTGCAGATAGAGCAGAGTCGGCCGACGACAACCGCGACTAAACAGTCCTCTCTCCCAGAGTGGGAGGGAGTTAGAGGGTGGGAGAATTGCGACGCGGAGCTGAGTCGTTCGACGACGAGAGCGACTAACGAGGTCACGCCAACGCGACTAACGCCCCCCCACTGGGAAACCAATCCCACCCACTCACAAACCACGAGTGGGCAACAGCGCGTAACCAATTCTCATCACGTTCCTAAGTACCCACCACCAAACTTTTTATTCTTCACTTCCGTATAATCCACTAATCGGTCTTGACCAAACCCTTCATCGGGCAGGCGGCCGTGGGCAGAAAAACTCTACTGTCCGGAGTTCGATTCCAAGAAGGAGGTGGTCAGTTTTAATGTCTAGTACCAAACGAGGTGTCCTGCTTTAGGTAGGGCGCCCTACCTGTAGGGCACCTCTAGAGTAGAGCCACCCGACCAGCAAACTCCCGTAAAACGGATATGCTGATCCGGTGGCTCTACTCGCGTCTGCGCCACTTCCAGACATTTACGCTAGCCTCATATTCTTCATGCCAACCCCCACAACTCGCCACTTCACCGCAACCGGCTTCGTCGTACACCGCGATTCAACCCTGCTTCACTGGCACAAAAAGGTTCAAGAATGGCTCCCACCCGGCGGACACGTCGATCCCAACGAAGACCCCGTCCAAACCACTCTTCGTGAAATCAAAGAAGAAACCGGCTTCGACGTAGAAATCGTCCCAACTCAAACCGAAATCGTCATCGGCAACCTCGAACAGGTCACCGCACCACACAGCATCATGATCGAAAATGTAGTCGACAAAAAACACGGCGAACACAAGCACATCGACCACATCTACTTCACACGACTCACCGGCTTCGACTCCACACCGACGAACGAACTAGCCGCCCAAAACGAATTCGCCGATTCAAACGCCGGCTGGCTCTGGGCATCCCTCGACGACCTCCAAAACGAAACCCCATTCGAAACCCCCTCAGGCGAACTTCGAACCCCACCCGAAGACGTCATCAAGCTAGGCTCCGCCGCAATCAAACACGTTTCGTCAGGCAACTAGACAAGCCCGACCAACTCTCCGAAGCCTCATCCATCATCATCGCCAACAATTCCAAAACTCTCAGAGAAAGTGACTCGTCACATATGAAAGCAATCGTCCTACACGGCAAAAACGACCTCCGATTCGACTCTGAATACCCAAAGCCAACACCCGGCCCCGGCGAAGTCCTACTCAAACTCACCTACTCATCCATCTGCCAAACCGATATTGAAATGTGGCAGCACGGCATGTTCGGCAGCGGCGACCGACCCGCACGCGTCCTCGGACACGAAGCCGCAGGCGTCGTAGTTGAACTTGGCGAAGGCGCAAACGTAGCCGGTATTGAAGTGGGAACTAGAGTCGCAGTCGAAAACGTCCGCACCTGCGGAACCTGCTTCTTCTGCCGCAAAGGCACATCCCAACTCTGCGAAAACGGACGCAACTTCGGCTTCTCTGATGACGGTGGACTCGCCGAATTCGGCGTCTGGCCAGCCGCCCTCTGCATCCCCCTGCCCGACAATATGACCAACGAAGAAGCGCCCCTCGCCGAACCAACCTCCGTTGCGGTTCACGCCGTGGAAAATGCCAACGTAACCGTCGGCGAAACAGCCGCCGTAATCGGATGCGGCGTCGTCGGACTCTGCACCCTCCAAGTCCTCAAAGCAGCCGGACTCAACGTCATAGCAATCGACCCCCGCGAACAATCTCTCAAACTAGCAAGGGAACTTGGGGCGATAGAAACTTTGAACCCCAACGACGTCGACCCAGGGGAGCTTTTGCCGCAAATCGCCGACGCCATCCGCAACGGCACATATCAGTCCTCCCCCGGACCGGGGGAGTTAGAGGGGGAGATTGCGACGGGTCCCAAGTCGTCCGACGACGCCCGGACCAAAACGAATTTCGATAATCACATCGGGCCCGATTTGATTATCGAAACCGCGGGTGCGCCTGGAACCGGCTTGGACGCCGCAAACTGGGTGCGACGTGGCGGACGTGTAGTCATCGTCGGCTTCTCACACCAAGACGCCACCCTCAACTTCGGCAGAGCACACATGGGCGAAAAAACTATCATGGGCTCGTCTGCCACCAGCACCGGCGGCTACCAAAAAGCAGTAAACCTAATCGCCAACGGCTCAGTAAACGTAAAACCCCTAATCTCCGCCCTAGTCCCGTTGGACAAAGGAATAGCGGACGGCTTCGAGCGCATGTTAAAACCCGAAAAAGACGTTTACCGAATCCTAGTAGGCAACGGCTAACCCCAAGCCGACGACAAACCCCTTCTCCCAGCGGGAGAAGGCTGGCATGAGGGTGAAACCGCCAATCGCACCCAACTCAAGCACACTGTCATCCTGAATTCATTTTCAGGATCTATAGATCAATCTGAAACCAACATCATCTCGACTAACACGTATGGATCTTCACCTGAGCCAAGTCGTGAGATGTTTGTCGTTCCCACAAGAAGGGATCAGCGTTGTGATCAGTCGGATTCGATTTCAGGTACGACCAGACAGCTACCTGTCCAAATAACTTGCATGGCTGATTTAATGGCTGTCGCGATACTCGGCGGAATCTCGGCTGGAGTCCGAGATATTAATTCGAGAGCGATGCTACGCGCAATGAGCGGTTTTCCTGAATCGCCCTTATATCCCAACGCTTTTTTAGCTTCGAGAGTTAGGACACTCTGATCGGGAATTTCTTCGCTAAGTTCACTCTCCCAAGTTGTTCGAAAACACATGACATTTTTGTCTACCAATATCGACTCCGGAACATCAGTAGATATGCCAATAAATTCAAGGATTTCACGCGATGTTTTTACTATGTTGGAATCTGAGTTGCCATGGTCATAATCGAATACTACGAAACAGGGAATACCTAGTTCATTAAATACTCGATATAAGCGATCAATTGACGACTTGCCTCCGCATTCGACAACGCTGATACCGAGTGAATCAAAATCGACTCCCATACCTTCGGCATAAATCGGCAGACTGTATTCCTCTGTCGCCCCTTCAACTAAAATTACTTTCGTAGCGAAGAAGCCTTCATTTCTGTGTGGGTTATACACATGTGAATATCTTGCTCGAATCGACTCAGGTGTCGCCGTGCCCGCATGTCGGGGATTTCTCGCAATCAGATCGTCAACCATCGGTCCCATTGGCATTTGGAAAGCTTTACTGACGGTCGTATTGGACGAACCAGAGTTGTGCCTTGTGCTCTCTAATCTGATGATTTCGTCGAAGTACGCAACATCTACCATGTGTGATGAATGAGTTGATAAGAATATTTGGTCATTCCCATCAGCGATTTTTCGCAGTGAGCGGCGAAGCGTGCGCTGCCCTTGAGGGTGCATGTAGAGTTCAGGTTCCTCAATTGCAAGGACTAGGCTTCGTGTCTTGTTTTCTGTCATCAGGTCGGCATATCTTCGAATAATCGAAAATATTACTGCGCGCTGTAAACCATGGCCTTTGTTCTCAATACTGGTTCGAAAACCATCATTCACGTATATCTGTGGCGCTCGAACAAGAACTTCAAGAGTTGGAATATCAAATTCGATTTCGAGATCAGCATTGCTAAATATTTCCTGAAGATACTGATTTAGATCGGCCTCGGCGGTCGATATAGAATCCACTCTTTGATCGGCCCCGGAGCGGTTCATTTGATTGGCGACTTGTAGCAATGCCGCTTCAATCTCGTCTTTTTTCTGGCCCTCGACAGACTCAATAACCGTCGACAATAGTTGACCGAATGGACTCGTTTTAGTTCCTTTCGACTCTTCCGCAACGTCCCTGACGGCAGGGATCATTACAAAAAACTGGAGTGTCCCAGTTAGCACGCCGGAATAACCTTTTGGATTGTCTTTCCACGTTTCAATTGTTGGAATTTCTCCTTCATTTGCAGAAATAAACTCTTCAGCTTTCGTTGCCCACTCTCCAACCTTGGGTATTTTCTCCGAATCAAGAAAACTAAGAAAACTTAACTCGTTCACGACTAAGTTTTCTTTGTCATCCCACCACAGCTTGATGTTTTTCGCGTTTATCTCATCCTGACGGAGCCAAGCGACCGTCGGAATTGGAATTCGGCAATGATTTCCTATAACCGTTTTTGAGTTGCCATCACTAGATGCACCTGCTTCCATGATTGATTTCGCTGATCGAGCCATATGAAACGAACCATCCGGACGAAGATAAGCACCGAGTTGTTGAATTTCATCAGCGGTAAGATCAGTGAAAACCCCTTGGACTCGGATCTCTAGGCCGGTATCAGAATTCCAAAATGACTCATCATTAATGTTTCGAGTTGACGGGTTGAAAAGGAAATCTAATGCGTGCAATACGGTTGACTTCCCTGAGTTATTTGATCCGACAAGGACATGCATGTCATCGATATCAAGATCCAAATCTTTGCACGACCGGAAATTCGTAATAATCAGTTTCGTCAGTTTCATGTAATCGAACCATTAATTTTATGAGTATTCAGTATTTACGCTGACATAATACCATTGAAGCATTTAACCGCCACTCACCCGACACCAACCCCAGACACCCAGAACGCCACCAACGCCTCGGCCTGCCCAATCGGTAGACCCAACCAAGGCGACAAAGCGGGCACCGATTCACATCGGGACAGAGAGTGGGCTCCTCTTAGCACGTTAGAATCACATCTAATCATGCCAACCACCATCACCGGCGTTCTGCCCATCATCCACACGCCATTCACGGCCGACGACCAACTCGACGTCGATAGCCTGCACCGGGAACTGGAATGGGCGCTCACCCGCAACATAAACGGCTACTGTACCGGGATGGTCTCGGAACTACTCCGACTCTCCCAAGAAGAACGAAACCAACTACATCGTGAAATCGGATCCGTAGACCGCGGCGACAAAGTTTTCATCGCTGGTGTCGGCGCCGAATCGACGTCACAAGCCACCGCCTACGCCGAGCGCGCCACGGAGTACGGCTGCGACGCTTTAATGGTGATCCCGCCAGTTACTGCCAAAACTTCCCTACCCGATCTCAGGGACTATTTCACGAGCGTCGCCAACAGCGTCGACGTGCCGGTAATCATCCAGGATGCGTCGTCGTACGTCGGCCAGGAAATTCCGATGCAGCTGAACGTCGAACTGCTCGATACGTTCGGTCCAGAAAAGATCATGTTCAAACCCGAAGCCGCTCCGCTAGGACCAAAGCTCAGCGAGCTACGTGACGCCACGAACGGCAGGGCAAGGGCGTTCGAGGGTTCGGGCGGAATTTCGATCATCGATAGCTACCGACGCGGCATCAAGGGAACGATGCCCGGCATGGAGTTCCTCGATAGCGTGATCGCCGTGTGGTCGGCGCTCGAAGCTGGCGACGACGATGCCGCCTACGCTGCGTACCTGCCGTTATGCGCTTTGGTTTCGCTCCAGCTTCAGGCAGGTCTCGACGGCTTCATCGCCATAGAAAAGTACATCCTCCACAAGCGAGGCACTTTCGCCACCGATCTACGCCGACGCCCCTACCTCTACAACCTCGACGAAGAGACCCGCCAAGAAGTCGACCGCCTAATGCACCGAGCCAACCTCACCTAGCCAGCCCTGCTCCAAACCCACCTCGACAGCGCAATCCCTCACACTTCCACCTCGCCCCTTAAATTGACACGCCGTGCCTACCAAAATAGAGTTCCCGCCATCGGTTCATACGACTCGAACTTCGGTATCGCTCCCTCACTCCTTTCCAAAGGCGACACATCATGGCAATGCGCAAGATCATCAACCATCCCGACCACGTCGAAGACGAGACCGTTTCCGGCATCCTCAAAGCATTCCCGAACTACCTAAAGCGAGTCGAAGGCAGCACCCGAGCGCTGGTTCGTGCCGACGCCCCTTTCGCCGGCAAAGTCGGAATCGCTACGGGTGGCGGCTCGGGTCACCTCCCACTATTTCTCGGCTACGTCGGCGAAGGACTCGCCACCGGCTGCTGCGTAGGAAACGTCTTCTCGTCGCCATCATCCGACGACATGCTCGACGTGGCGAAGGCTGTCGATGGCGGTGCGGGCGTGCTATTCCTTTACGGAAATTACTCGGGCGATTCGATGAATTTCGATATGGCTTCCGAGATGGCCGATATGGAGGGCATCAGGGTGCTGACCACCCTCGGAGCCGACGACGTAACTTCGGCGCCTATCGCTGAAAGAGAACGCCGACGTGGTGTTGCAGGAATTGTCTTTCCGTTCAAGATCGCAGGTGCAGCTGCCGAAGAAGGACGCGATCTCGACGCTGTCCACGCTATCGCCAACAAGGCATCGTTCAACACTCGCAGCATGGGCGTCGCTCTTTCCGGAACGACGATCCCAGCGGCAGGGACACCCGGATTCGAAGTTGCCGAAGGCAAGATGGAACTGGGCATGGGCATTCACGGTGAGCCCGGTGTGCAGGTCGGCCCGCTGCTAACCGCCGACGAAATCGCTGGTCAGATGCTGGATCGCATTCTCCCTGACCTCCCATTCTCATCAGGCGATACCGCCGCTGTGATGGTCAACAGTCTTGGTGCCACAGCGCCCGAAGAGCTGTACATTCTTTTCAACAAGGCGTCGGAAATTCTTGCAGATCGCGGAATCAACATCCATAAGACGATAGTCGGCGAATACGCGACGTCGATGGAGATGGCTGGAGCTTCGATCAGCGTGTGTAAGCTCGACGACGACGACATGGTCAAGTTACTCGACGCCCCATCATACTCACCACTACTATCGTCACAACTAGGACGGTAGCCCACTTCGATATCTCCCCTCTTCCTTCCGGACGAATCGGTCCTCCCTCCTTCGGGAGGGAGTTAGAGGGAGGGTAGATTGCAGCTGCGACCAAGTCACGAAAGTGACGCCCGGAGCCATCACGCAAAAATATGACAGACGAAATACTCGGAATATTCAAAGCGATCTCAGAAGAGGTCGTCCCGCAAGCCGAAACCCTGCGCGACCTCGACGCCAAAATCGGCGACGGCGATCTAGGTATCACGATCACCCGCGGCATGGAAGCTGTGATGGCAGGGCTGGACGATCTCGCTGGTACGCCTGTAAGTAACCAACTTGGACGTTCAGGCATGGCGTTCAATCGTGCCGCTGCGTCAACCTTCGGTGTGCTGTTCGCAACCGCTATGATGCGCGGCGGAGCCGCTGTTAAAGATCGCGAAGATGTAGGAGCCGCCGACGTCGTCGCCATCGGTCGCGCCGCTGTGCAAGGCATGATGGATCGAGGTAAAGCGAAGATCGGTGACAAGACGTTGCTAGACGCACTTGCTCCGGCGATCGACGCATTCGAAGAGGCTCAGTCATCTGGCAAATCACTAAAGGAATCAACCGATGCCGCGGTTGCCGCATGTGAAGCTGGAACAACGGCAACCATCGAAATGCAGTCGAAAGTTTCACGCGCCGGTTGGCTCGGAGAACGGTCGATTGGACATCAAGACCCCGGTGCAACGGCTGTCATGTTCATGCTCCAGGCCGCGCAAAACTGGGTCAACGCGAACGCTTAAGCCGTAAATCGTTCTCACCACGCCTTAGTGACAATGCACCTGTAACATACGTGCGCTCGCCGACTATTCAACAATCAGCAAACTGGCACTTCACCCCAACTCCACACGTTGCAAAGGCACGACTTTGACTTCACAGAACGCAAAAACTCCAGCCGATATATATAACGACTTTTTCGGGCCAGCTATGTTCAGTCCGTGGGCAAAAGACCTCGTCGCCCAGGCACCTCCAGCCGCTGGAGATTACGTTCTCGATTTAGCATGTGGCACAGGCCTGGTCTCGGAACAAATCGCACCGCTAATCGGCGACACCGGAAGCATCGTAGGACTCGACTTCAACCCGATCATGCTCGCAGTCGCACGGAAACGCGATCTCGGCGCAACCAAAGCCGAATGGATCGAAGCCAGCGCCGATTCAATCCCGCTGCCCGATAACTCAATCGACGCAGTGTATTGCCAGCAAGGTTTCCAGTTCTTCCCCGACCGCGCTAAAGCCGCTTCCGAAGTAGGGCGAGTGCTGAAACCGGGAGGAAAACTCGCCGTTGCGGTGTGGGCTTCTTCCGACGAATTTCCAGTATGGAAAGCACTCTTCACATCGGCCAGCGAGCAAATAAACGTTCCAATCGAAGCACTGTCGATTCCGAACTCATTTGGTGGTCCCGAGCCGCTGGCAAACATGTTCACCGATGCCGGATTCAGCAACGTTCAGATCAACAAAAGGTCGAAAGAATCAGCGTTTGCACCGGCAGATGCGTTCGTGAAGCTGATGGTCATGGGAGCCGCCGCCGCTATCCCAGCGTTCGCCGAACTCACCGACGAAGAGAAACAGGCGCTTGAACCTAAGGTTAGAGCCGACACCGCCAAGATAGTTCAAGAACATACCGACAACGGAAGAGTGGTCATGCAGACCATATCCTACACCGCCATCGGAACCGCATAGCCCGACAATTTCCGCAGCATGCCACGCCCTCCGCACCGCCGTTGTCTGACGGTCGGTGTCGAGTCCTGCGTCGAACGTACTGCTAAGCGCTCTAGGCCAAGTGCTCCCGCGGAATCCTCAACGCCATCGAGCCCGCAACCGTGACCACGTCGTACTGCCCAACCATGCCGACTAGCGTGTGCGCTGCCCAATCTTCGAATCCGTAGTCGGCAACCAGCCACTTCACCATGTCGGTAGTCGCAAGCTGAAGTCCTCGGTTCAACGAAGAACTAAACTCAGGCTGACTACCTAAGCTGATGATGTAATCATCGGTCTCGACCCTCGGCATCACCAGCTCACGTTTTTTGTGAAGCGTCACCGTGAATTCAACGTCCATCGACGTCTCAATCCCGTTGCCCAACGGCTCACCATCGCCCTGAAGCGCATGCCCGTCGCCAACGTATAAATATGCTCCGGTCTGCTCGACCGGCAAGTGAACGGTAGAGCCCTCACGAATCATGTTGTAGTCGATATTCCCACCCCAAGAGCCGGAAGGCCCCGACGTTGGCGTGAAGTCGCCTTCCGCCGCAACGCCGATACATCCGAGCATCGGCTGCGCTGGAAACTCCCGCACCTGACCCGGACTTTCCGGGTAACGAGCACTCACAACGTTTCGTTCGAGATCGATGTCCCACGGCAGCAAGTCGGAACGATCTTTGCGCACGAGGTCCATCTTGTAGTCGTTGGAAAATACTTCAGCCACGTGATCGGGATTCAGCGCAACTAACCCAAGTCGAACCGACGTGTAACCCCAATCACGATTTAGCGCCAGTTTGTCGAGCTTCACCGATATCGAATCACCCGGCTCCGCGCCTTCGATGTAGAACGGACCCGTCAGCGGATTACCCGTTCCGTGCAGATGTTCATCATGAAGATCCTGCCCACCCGAATCGAGAGTCTTCGTGACAACGCTGTCGCCCGGCTGTATTTTCGCCAACACCGGATACGACTTCGAAAAAGTTCGGTAGTAAGTAGTGGCAACAATCTCGTGGGTTGTAGGCATGAGGCTTCCTCGGCAGTTGTGGCGGACGAATGCCGGGAATCCTAGCACGAAGTGAGAGCGGTATAAGCACTCCTAGCGATCGTATTTTGAAGACGCTCTAAAGTGAACAGATTCAAGCAATTTCTTAGCGTTGCGGGCTGATTACCACTTCGCCGGATTCCTCTCAGCGAATGCAATGTCGCCCGCACCCGTCTTCCCAAGCTATCTGAGCAAAGGTTGAGAAATACACACACTTTACTATCTGGTTATGTAACTGTATGGTTTAGTACATGCCAACCGATACGCTCTCAAAAACACTCTCAGCTCTTGCCGATCCGACTCGACGTTCGATTCTGGCGCGCTTAGCAACCGGCGAGGCGTCGGTCACGGAGCTTTCTGAGCCTTTCGACATGACAATGCCTGCCGTCTCAAAGCACTTGAAAGTGCTAGAAAACGCAGGTCTTATCGTGCGAAGTAAGTCGGCTCAATGGCGACCTCGTAAATTGAACGCAGGTCCGATGAAAGACGTTTCCGAGTGGCTCGAAAACTACAGGCAACATTGGGAAGAACGACTCGATCGTCTCGATGCCTACCTAACCGATCTACAACAACACGATGGCTGAGTAATTTTCCTTTCTATACTTCCCTCCTTCGGTAGGGATTGAGGGAGGGTAGATTGCGACGCAAGGCCGAGTCATTCGATGACGAGTGCGACTAACGCTCAAGTTGCGACCAAGTCGTCCGACGACGCCCGGAGAATAATCATGACCACGATAGAACACCCCGAACGCACCATCCTGATCGAACGAACGTTCGATGCTCCTCGCTCACTCGTATACGACGTTTGGACCAGCGATGAACACATCGATAAATGGTGGGGACCTTCGATGATGACCACTAAGACTGTCGAACGAGAGTTCGTTGTAGGCGGCGCTTGGAAGTACGAAATGTTCATGCCTGATGGCAAGAACATGGGCAAGATCGTCGAAAACAATTACACCGAGATCGTCCCTAACGAAAAGATCGTCTGGAACGAGCAAATAGCCAGCGACGACAGTAATCAAGTAAACATAACGTTGCTATTCGAAGATGCCGGTGAAGAAACCAAGCTAACGATGTTGATCCTTCACGATAGTGCCGAGCAGAAGGAAATGAACGAACAAGGCGGCATGCTCATGGGCTTCAACATGACTCTCGACAGCTTCGCAGAGTTCGTAGCAAAACAAACAGCCTAGCGACACCGCTATAACAATTCGCACAGCGGAGGGCTATCTATCACACGGAGTGCCGGTGCAAAATGAATCTGCACCGGCATTTCGGTTTTAAATCAGGCCTTGGAAACAACAGAATTGACTTCGATATCGCATCACGCGATCACGAGCGAACGAGCACCCGGAGTTAATCCAAATTGGGCGAACTAGCGGCCCTAGCAAACGCCGTAGTCTGGGCGCTCACTGGCGTAGTAACAAAAGGAGTTGGCAAGAACGTAAAGCCAACCCACATCGTCGCTGCCCAAACTTGGATCGGCCTGATATTCCTTCTGATAGTCGGACTCGTAGTCGGTCAGCTGAATGAACTCTTCCACATTCAACTCCGTTCGGCCCTGTTCCTAGCTGGTGGAGCGCTGTCCAACACCGCCGGATCGCTCGTATTCTGGCTCGCCTTATCCCGAAGCACAGTCAGCAAGGTCTACCCAACCACTCAGAGCATCTTCATCAGCATCTCAGTCCTCTCGGGCTGGCTGTTCCTCGGCGACAACCCACAGATCGGCGTGATCGGAGGAGCGTTACTGATCATAGGTGGAGTGATACTTCTAAACTGGCAGCCAGATGATCGCTCAGCAGATTGGACCAACTCGTCTACAGCGACCACTAAACGCAAGCCACGAGGCGACTACATCGGCATCGGTCTCGGAGTCGCAACGTCGTTCCTCTGGGCAGCCGGGTTTCTATCGACGGTAATCGGACTCGAAGAAACGCCCCCAGTGGCTGCAGCTACTATCCGAAACTTAGTACCAGCAATTCTGTTTATCGGAGTGGCAATTGCGTTTCCATCCGCCAGAATCACCAGGGTCTTCAAGGGAAACGGTACTCGGCTCATCTTGAGCGCCGTTCTGTTTGCAGTAAGCGCCTTGACGTTCGTTCTAGCCCTCGATAACGCCCCACCGGGTGTGGTCGTCGTGCTAATCAACACATCACCAATGTGGGCAGTACTCATGGCCGCAATATTGCTACGGGAACGACTAACTCGTTACGCTCTCGGCGGAGCAGCACTCAGTGTCACTGGAATATTTGTGACGCTGGCGTTTCGCTAACGGCGCATCATGACCGTTAGTCGAACGAAATCACGAACCCCACTGATTCTGAAGTAAATCCCGGCTACGCACTGCCATATCCTCTCGGTCTTCATCACGTCCCGAAGTTTCGAGCACGACTAGAAATTCTCTATCCCCAACAAGCTCACCTACCGAATCCCACTTCACCAGCCCTGTGCCGATTTCGAGATGCTGATCGCGAACGTTACCTGCGCCCTCCGGACCTCGTGCGTCGTGGACCTGAACGTGCTTAATGCGATCGCCAAATATCTCGATCCCAGCATCGATTCCACCCGAACCCCACGCGTGCCCTACATCCAACGTTATGCCGACCGAGTCGTGGTCGATTTCGTCGACAGCATCAACGAGTTCCTGATGTGACCGAATGACCCATCCTGGGTTGTAGTGCATATTCTCGAAGCCGATCATAACTCCAGCACTTTCAGCCTCCTCCGCCGCATCCTTCGCCCAATCCACGAAATACGAAATCCCCACCTGACGATCATCCTCTGATTCCTCGCCTTGCTTGACCCCCGGCACGTGAAGACGACCCGGATGAACGACGATTACCTCAACGCCAAGTTCACCAGCAACAAATATCTCTTTGTTGAACTCTTCGAGATCGCGTTCTCTCGTGGCGGCAACATGGGAACCAGGAAGTGCCCCCGGCGGAAAGTGGTGCGTGTATCGCAAATTGTGCTCGATTGACATATCGAACGCCCACTTCAAATCGACCAAAGATTGCTCTGCCAAATACATCTCTGGTGCATTAAATTCCACACCTCGAAAGCCATGTTCAATCGCCCACTCGACTGAGTAACGGAGCGAATCGGGCTGATTGACACATGTCGACGCAACACCAAACTGAATCATTGTTCATCCTTCACTAACAAAACTTCACGAATCGATAACGTTCAGTGCTTTATCAAGAAGTTGATTAAACCCGGCTGGATCTTCGTTCATCACAAAGTGACCCATAGTTGGCAAAAATCGGACTTCGATTCCTGCTTCCCTAGCCGACGTTTCGTCCATGGGTCGGCCTGTCGCATTGATAGTGAACTTTGGTATTTGCAATCCAGCCATCAGATCAAACATTGCAACGTCGTTTGCCATCCCTCGCATCGCTCCAACTGCAACTTGCTGAGGCACCGCCACCATACCTTCAGAAATACTTCGCCTTAATTCATCCGACGTATCATCCGCAAACATACTCGAAACAATCGATTCGACAGCAGATTCGTAATCGTCAGCAATCCTATCGGCCTGATCAGCTTGTTTGCCGGTACTTGGATCATCTCTCACGAACTTGAACGTGTCGGCACCAACAAGACCAATGACACGTTCACCCAATAACCGCGCCGTGTGAGCGATAACCATTCCACCCATTGAATGACCAACCAATACAGCTCGCTCGATCTGTTCTTTGTCGAGCACTGCCACTACGTCTCGTGCGAACGACTCCATCGAGTAGTTTGTTCGCTCGAAACTGGAATCACCGTGACCAGCGAGGTCGATGGCGATAACCGGAAAACGATCTGAGAACGTCGTGACTTGCTCAATCCAATGGGAACGATTGCAGGTCCAGCCGTGAATGAATACCAGCGTTGGTTTATCGTTTTCAGGCGAAGTATTTACACCACTCGTGGCGACGTCATAAACGATCTTGACGCCATCGAACGATTCGATCGTCCGGGTATTCATATTTTGCCCATCAGCGTTCAATCAAACACACCTTCAAATTCACTGCTACATTCTTCTCTCGGTGGAGGAAGCGGAACGCCCGCTGCCTATTCACAAGATCAAGAGGTCTACCGATCCTAAAGCTGAACAGCCCTCGCCAATTTCCGTTCAGACCTTTCACTCGTTGCAAAGCTTAACGGAGCCCCCAACAAGAGGGGGACTCCGTTAAGTTGACTTGAACTTGCCACCCGGCGGAAATTCGCCACTCAAAAGGTCAGTCAAGCTGAATCCTACTAGCTCACCAAATACGCGTAGTTCTCACTAATGATTTTATTTGGGCAAGAAGTCAAGAATTAGAAAGTAATGAGCAGCGCAGAACAGCCGCATCCGATAGTTCTTCAACTTCGATCTATCGAAGGACGGCTAAGCAATATAGAAAAAGCTCTCGGCATCGACGATAAGCCGAAAACCTTCATCCGCAAGCGGACGATGGTGATTATTTTCGTCGCTCTCATATTCGCCATGGCCTTCATGTGGGGCATTAACTACGTGCTCAACACACTGTTCGCCGCTCTCCCCGTCTAGCGAAAAGACACTCGCGTCGTACCCTCCGGTACTGCTTACTAAAATCGCGCTCGGCCATGCATTGTGGTGATATTGAGATCAACTGCGCTGAACCTACGTTCAAATCACCCAGATACACGTACGTAGTTCCTCCCATGTAGCACGATGCTTTACGACTCAATCTAGAACCATCGGCAATCAGGTTGAGTGGAGTTCGGAACAATGAACGCCAGCACACATATTCTTCGAGTGATTTCACTTCGCTCAGAATCTTCGGGCGATGAAACCTTCGAGGTGGTACTGCGTAACGCAGGTCACAAAGTCACGGTCTTATCCTCGACTGAACCTGCGTTCGCACTACTCAATTCATCGTGGCCCGACGTAGTTCTGTTCGATCCTATCTCCCAATTCGGAATGTCAGGTTCAATCCAACGAATTCGAACTGGGTTCAACGGTCCGATCATCGCCACAGGGCGCATACCCGATCCAACGATTTCGGCAATGCTTGAAGAGCTAGGAATCTCAAAGTTTGCTGCGACCACTAGTGAACTTCTCGCAATTCTCAAAAATGTGCCAACGCGGGTTATCTACCACGACGACGACTCAAACGACTCAGTAGGTTTCGTCGCCACCACCGCCAAACCAGCGCGTTCGACCATTCAGACCGATCGTCAGCTTGAACTCACGGCTGCAGATGCTCTCACCCTGAGTATCAATACAAGTCTCGAACCAGAATCGCCGCCAGCTACTCAAACAGAGGCGGCAGCATCAACTGAAAATTCAGGGAAGTCACTGCCTTCCTTGAAGTTACCATCCCTCGGGTCGTTCAGAATAAAACTCCCGATGAAGCGATGGCACCGAACTGCGTTAGGCACGGCGTTCGCAGCGGCCGTCGTAGTCGCAGTTGCGATTCCTTTCTTCGGAATGCAGCCCAACGACGAACCCACTGAAAACGTAGCCAAAGCACTACCAGTTGTTCCTCAGCTCTTGCTCAAGCCAATCGGGCCCCTCTCCTTAGATGAGCTATCGGGCGAGAATCTACCTCTAGAAATTTCTGGAATAAAAGATCACGCAATTATCGAAGAAGCAGCCGTTGCGTTCTGGGGTGACACCGCACCAGACGCCTTCCTGACTGTAAATGGCGAACCAGTCCACGTATCGGAATACGGGGCATTTGTTATCGACTTCCCGCTGGAAGACGGCGCCAATTTCATCGAACTACTGGCAAGCGATTTTCAGGGTAGAACCACTCGACGATCGTTCACCGTGGTGAGCTTGCAATGAACAGCGCTACAGCAATAACTCGAACTATTTCGATCAAACTATTGGTGCTAATTGGGGCAGCAACATTAGCGCTCGTCATATTCAGTTCAGGCGATTATGTGGCGGAAGCAAAGGCTGAAAGAATCGCTATATTTGGCACCGCAATGGACGCACCTCACGACGGTATATTACTAGTCGCTACTAGGTCGGGAGTGATAAATCTAACGATCACCAGCGATACGGTAATCAACTCGAAAAAGGGCTACATCACTCTGAGTCAAGTTCAATCCGGTTCTCAAGTCGTAGGATATTTTTATGAAGAGTCAGATCAGCAGATTGCCGCCAAACTAGCATTCAAAAAACGGAACGCAAAATCGAATCAAAAACATTTGATCGGCGTTGTCGTCGAGAAAAAAGGCAAGAAGCTCACCATTCAAACAACCGATGGTGAAGAAGTCGAAGTCGAAGTCTCGGAGTCACCAACTGACGACCCGACCACCGAAGGAAGCCTTGTTGTTTCCGTGGTTGAAGAAAACGAAGACACGGGAGCACTCGATGCTTTGGGTCTTCGCACCGCTGAAGAGACTATCGCCAGACTAAACGAAGCTATCGATCATGAAATAACACTTGCTCAGGCAAAACTTCTAAAAGTACGAATGTCCGAAACTGCTTCGGTTCACCTAACACGTCTATACGCTACTCTCGACGAGATTCAAGCCGAAGCCGAAGAGAAGATCCAAGCGGCATACCAGCAGTTTGAGACGAACTACACAACCACCCTCGACGAAAACCTAATCTCCCCCCCTCTTGTAACGATCTCCGGCAAAGTGCTCACCAAGGAAGCCGGCCTCATTGTCATTGCGAAAAACGGAAACGGCCGACGCTCATATGTAGTCGTTTCTTCTGATGTTGAGGTCGAATTGGTCGACGGTAGCTCCGGAACGTTCCTCGACGTATTGAGAGATGGTTACGTCGAAGTTTTGGCACTACCGCAGACTGCTATTTCCAGCCCAGTCGCAAAACTCATAAAAATGATTCCATCACCGCCTTCACCTGGAAACAGCGGGAATAGCAACGGAAATAATCAAACAATCACAGGCACGATCGTTCTTGTAGCCAATGGAAACTCCAACACTAATCCGGTGATTGTCATTGATAACCAAGGCGGACCTGATGGCGCTGCGGAGATCACTCCCGACACCGTTATTACCGGTGGCGACGCACTTGAACCCGGCCAAGAAGTGGAAGTAACGCTCGGCGATGACGGATTCTCTGCCGACGGAGTCGAAGTTGTTTCGCAAGACGACCAGCCCACCGATCCTATTGTCACACCAGGACCACCACCGCAGTACACACTCATCGGCAAGGTTCGAGAGGTGTCAGTAGCAGGCGTGATCCTTGACGACGTTTTCCTAACGATTATCGACACTTCGCCGACAACCGATCCTCTAACCGTAGGTCAAGAAATACAGTTCACTGTCGAAGTTGATGAAGATGGTCGATTCGTGATCGTCGGTATCGACTAGTACCCCCTAGCCTCGTATGTCGCTCAACGCCGCCCGATAACCGTCCAGTAAAACATTAACTTCGGATGAGTAGTTCACTAACAGCACACCGGCATCTCGCCACTGGCGGGCTTGCTCAGCAGAATTCACCAGCATGGCGCACGTTTTACCGTACTTGTTCGCCGCCTCAACGATCTGGGTTCTCTTCTCGTCAATCACTCGATCCTGATCGGCCGTTCCGAACACACCGAGATCTTGCGCCAAATCCTGCGGACCCAAAGTCAAAGCATCGATTCCATCCATCGAAGCAATTTCGTCAAGATGCTCGAAAGCCTGCGCCGATTCGAACATAACGGTTATGAACACCTGATCGTTCGTGAATTTCAAACGATCCATCACCGGCATCGAAACATCGAAATCATTGCCAGGGGTCGCAGCTCCCATTCCGCGAGAACCTCGCGGCGTATAGCGAGAAGCCGCCACTATTTCGGCGGCATGCTCTGGGGTGTCGACTTGAGGACAATGAATATTGTAGATTCCGACGTCCAACAATCTAGTGATCCACTCTCTGTTCGCCTCAGGTGGTCGAACCATCACAGGCAAATCCAATGCTCGCCCCATCACAGCAAAATCGGCAACCGTTTCTATCGATGCCGAGGAGTGCTCCATATCGAGTCGTACAAAGTCCAACCCTGCCTCTTTGAACATTGTCATCGCCGCTGGATTACGAAGCATATTGACCCAAGTGCCAACCTGCAGTTCGCCACGTTCGACACCCGCTCGTAGTGGATTCGCTTTCAAGTGTGATGACCTTTCAAAGACCTAACTAAAACCGTTGCCGACGCGAGTGTAGAGCATCGAACCACCTCTACGGTTCAAGATATGTTCAGCATGGCGTGCACCCTGAAGAGCTAAGTGCCGTGAGAAAAATAGGAAATACTGTCACGAGGGCTATCGTCATCAACACCATGCACTTCGATGTGGTCATCCAAACAACCCCAAGTTCAAGCTTACGTACGAATCGTAACCCGCTTAACCCGACTCGACTGTTACGCACTCCCCACCACTCACGTAATACACTTTCGATCAATGCAGCAGCAGCCCGACGGCACAGAGCCGACTACCTCCGCTAATCCCGCAACCAAACGCCGTTCATCTGCGCTGATGTTGATCGGCCTAATTCTTGTTGTGATGATCGTTCCCGCAGCCTTCGGACGTATGCAGGCGCCAGAACCATTCGATCAATCCGCAGTCAACGACCTTCAAAGCTCGGCTCCCGATACCGTGTTCATCGGCAATTCGTTGCTCGACACCCGCATAGATCCTGACTATCTAAGCGATCTAACAGGCACCACCGCCGTTTCACTCGCAATAGAGGGCACAGCACCCGGCGTGTGGTTGTTGCAGCTCCAGAACGTCGTAGCTGCCATCAAAAATCCGCCGTCCGAAATACTCATCTTCTTTCATGACGATCTAATCACCCGACAAATTAATTTCACGGGTCAAAAAGACTCGCAGTTGATCGAACGACTAACTCACTCGGATATTTCTGGATACGTCTTGTCGAACTCAAAGGAGCAATCGTTTGCCGACACGATAAAAAGCGCGTTCGTATCGATCTATCCGTTGTCGAAATCGAATCAACAGTCGCAACCAATCAGTTCGATAGGCGCAGCACTTGTCGGCTACAACGATCAAGAGTTCGCAGATGCCGCCGAATCGACATTCTCATTCGCAAACATACGTAATCAAGCAGCGATCATCCAACAGCCTAAATTCCATGGCGATTTCGATGATGTGATCGACGATTCGTTCCTGCCAGAACTAATACGAACCGTCGACGATATCGGTGCAAATCTAACGATTGTTCGAGTCGCAGCTCGGCCAGCAACCGACGGTTCTCCTAACGAACCGGATTCGTTGGATCGTTACACAAATGATCTTTCTGCGTATCTCGCTGCAAACGGCATTCGCTACGTCGATATGATCGGGCACATTGAAAGTGGCGACATTGACGCCGCTATGTACTACGACGGCTACCACCTAAAAAATCGATTCCGTCAGACATACACCGAATTTTTCGCCGAATGGATGCTCGCATCGAACAACGATAAAGGCACCACGCCGTGACCTTCCAATCGTTCGAATACGCAGTGCTACTGCTCGCTGTTTTCGCTGGCTACTGGTTCGTACCGTGCCGGTTCCAAAATCTATTGCTGCTTGTAGCCAGCTACGTCTTCTACTCGTATGTCGATCCAAAAATGGCACTACTACTCGGCGGCTACACGGCGGTGAACTACATTGCTGCACGCCGTATAGAAGCCGACCCAAACAACTCTCGAAAATACCTTTGGCTTGCAATCACAACTTCACTGGGGGCGTTGGCGTTCTTCAAATACGCCGGGTTCTTCGTCGAAAGCATTTCAGACGTACTCGACACGGTTGGTCTGGCCAATTTTGAATCGACGCTAAACATCATCCTTCCCGTCGGAATATCCTTCTACACATTTCAATCACTCGGCTACGTGATCGACGTCTATAAGAAGCGAACGTTCGCTCGCCGGAGCTTGATCGATACAGCACTGTTCGTCAGCTTCTTTCCGCAACTTGTGGCAGGTCCAATCGAACGAGCGTCTGCGCTGTTCCCGCAATTCGAGCGACGACGAAGTTTCGATGCAGATCGAACCGCCAGCGGAATTTCACTTATCGCTTGGGGACTTTTCAAAAAGCTCGTTATTGCCGACAACATTGGGATGATCGTCGATAGCATTTTTTCTACATCTCAGCCCGGCGGCGCAATATTGTGGGTCGGCGTTTTGGCATTCGGCGTACAGATACTCGCTGATTTCTCTGGGTACACCGATATCGCACGAGGGTCCGCTCGCCTCCTCGGTATCGAACTTTCGTTGAACTTCCGACATCCGTGGCTGGCGACGTCGCCCGTCGATTATTGGCGGCGTTGGCACATCACTCTTTCGGAGTGGCTTCGCGACTACGTCTACATTCCGCTGGGGGGCAATCGCAACGGTCGGTACGCCTCTGCAATCACACTTGTCATCACATTTGTACTCGGAGGATTGTGGCACGGAGCCGCATGGAATTTTGTGCTTTGGGGACTTCTCCACGCAGCACTGATTCTCATTTGGCGAGCAGCTAGACAGTTAAAACTCAACGCCACTACACTGCCCGCGACACTTATTACATTCATCGTAATTAACGCCAGTTGGTTGCTGTTTCGTGAAGGCGAACTCTCCTACATTGGCGACAACATTTTCGACTCGACTAGCGACCTCAAGCTTGCCTTAGTCCTCGGCATAACTGCGCTGCTCTACTCACTCCCTATTTGGCTGCATGCCATCATCGATCGACCCTACTTCGCCAGCATCTGGACGCGAAACGACGTGAGCAGGACAGTCGCATTGACCGTTCTTACGCTCACGTCGTTTTTAGCTATCTTGTTGCTTCGAGCCGATACTTCAGCAGAATTTATTTATTTCCGCTTCTAGTATTTTTTCGACCTACTCGACAAATGCCCTAAGCACTACTCGGTAGGAATCAACCACTCGGAGATTTTTTCACAATTGGTTGAAGGATCAAGCAAGTTGCCATCGTCACCCTCGCACATGAACACCACGTTACCAACCACCGTGTAGTCGTTGTAGGTTGGGAATCGGGTAGTGCAAGTCGCAGCTAGTACTTCATCTGAACCGTCGGAATTGGGTTCTAAGTACGATGCAGAGAACGACTTTGAGGGGAAACCTGTGTTCGCCTTCACAGCCGAAGAACCGACAGGGCGTCGGCATTGGATTCGGTCAGTAAAATCGCCATCACGTGCCTGATTATCACTCTCCCGACGGAAGGTTTGATCGTCAGCTGCCGCAACACCAAGCGTCTTAGCGTCTTCGGCCGAAGCATAAATCAGAACACCAACTTCAGTCTGATTCAAGTATCCCCACTTGAAGGTCGTTGCTCCTGGGTAATCGAGCTGGAAATCCCTCTGTCCTTTCCATCCGATTGCCTTGATATCGTCCTCAGTGAAAATCTGAGTCGATTCGACTATACGGATTCGCTGTGGAGTGGCGTCATCGCCACCGGAAGCCACAAGCGAAGAGTCTTCAGAAGATCCACATGCAACCGCCACCACTACGAGCAGCATCGCTGAAATCAGCAACAACTGAACTCTAGAAATAAGTAGAAATCGATTCATCAAAAGTAGCCTTTAGTGCAACCGTGCGAAATAGGGGTTAATAACGACGAAACAATAGTACTAGGAAACCTACCCCGTAACTGATGCATTTGTTACGGGCGTTTAAACGAAATCAGGTCACCATAATGATGACCTGATTCTTCAGTTCATTTCGCACCGTGCAACGGCTATTCAGCCGGTATCAGCCATTCCTCGATCTTCGCGCAGTTGGTGGAAGGTTCAGTCAGGTTACGGTCATCGCTCTCGCACATGATCACGATGTTGCCGATAACGGTGTAATCGTTATAAGTCGGGAATCGGTTCGAGCAAGCCCCGCCCACGCCCTGGATGTCGTCAGATTCGCCAATTTCGGGATCAATATATGAAGCTGAGAACGACTTCGCAGTGAAGCCCGTATTAGCCTTCACTGCCGATGCACCCGCCGCGTCACGACACGAGATTCGGTCGATGAGATTACCGTCTGGAGCCTGACCATCTCCTTCACGCCTGAAGGTTTGTCCTTCAGCAGCGGTAACTCCAAGAGATTTTGCATCTTCGGCAGTAGCGTATATAAGAAGACCGACTTCTTTCTGGTTCATGTAGCCCCACTTTGCGAGCGATGTTCCCGGGTACTCCAAAATGAAATCGCGTTGACCTTTCCAGCCAACCGCTTTCATGTCGGCTTCCGTGAATACTGTCGTTGACTCGATTGTTCGAATCCGCTTTGGCCAGTCATCAGTACCGCCCATAGCGACCCCTTCGCCACCACCATCAGAACCACAGGCGACTGCTGCTATCGCTAGCAAGAACGCAGAAATCAACAATATTTGAATTCTGGACATTTTCAACATTCGATTCATGAACTGAGACCTCGAAGCACTGAAAGGGTGCCGTTTTATATCGCAATTAGCGTAGATTGAACGCCGCAAAGCCTATTGTAATTCGATCTGCTTTGGTTTGTTGAGCATGCCGGAAGAAAATCAACGCGGAACAGCTCTGCCGATCGATTCTGGAACTTCGACCGGGCTTGGATCTTCTGTATCGATCATCCAACCCGCAAGCAACGAACGCATTTCAGAAATCACACCAGCGTTTTCTGAGAGATGGGCAACGTTCGTTAGTTCCCAAGGATCCTTCGTCAGATCGTAGAGCTCGTCAACATCACCGGGACCACCATCTGTGCCCGATGTCAATGTTGCGCCACGAGCCATCGGGTCAGTGACGTACTTCCACTCTCTCGTACGAACCATCTTTCGGCGACCTTCAGCTTCACGGCCCCAGAGCGTCTCTATGATCGTGTGGTAACCGAGCGGCTCATCGAGTGCATCGAGATGTTCCATCGTTACCGGCGGACCGCCGGAACCATACTCTGAGAATGCCGCAGAACGAGGTGCAGCAGCAGTAACAGTTGGCAGTGGGCGACCCTGCATTCGTCGGGTCTCTTCTTCCGACAGCGCTGCATCACCTTCTGGTTCTTCGCCTCGTGCCCAGCCAGTGCCTATTCCGTCGAACGAAGCGAGGCCCTGAAGTTCCAATAACGTCGGAAGAATATCGATCGTACTTGCCATCGAATCTTCGACCACACCTTGCGGAACACCACCGCCGGGCCACGAAACGATCATTGGCACCTGCACAAGAGCATCGTAGAACACCCCGCCTTTCACAGCCATTCCGTGCTCACCGATGAAATCACCGTGGTCAGCCGTAAATACAACGATCGTATTTTCTCGAAGCCCAAGTTCATCGAGCTTGTTTACGATTCTCCCGATACCGTCATCGACGAATCTGGTCATCGCCTGATACACGCTCACGACACCACGACGGTGCTCTTCGAGATCGTCCGTTTGCCGCATCATTCTCGCCAGCACACGATTGCGTTCTGGCGAAGTTCCATCGGTGTACTCATTCGTACGCTGCGGCGGTAGAACTACGTCTTCAGGTGGGAACATATCCGCGTAGCGACGAGGTGCTTCGAACGGCTCGTGAGGATCGGGAAATGAAACCAAGAGTGCGAACGGGTTTCGGTTTGCAGACCCGCCTGAAGCGAAATCTCCCGCAACATATTTATCGAGGAAGGCTTCGGTTTGAGTAGCAATCACCGAGGTGCTGTAATGCTCTTCGGGGGTGTCCGACACGGCATACGCTATTCTCGGACTCTGGGCGTTTTGTCTAAGATTTACTCGTACCTCATGAGCCGCATTAATATCGACTTCCGGCACGATCCACTCCATACCAGTGTTCCCGGCATTCTCGCCCTTGTATCTACCGTCTTCTGGCAGGCCAGCATGAGAAATCTCGCAGCGTACATCGAACAGTTCTAGATCTGACGGTTCGATGTAGCAGTGGTTCTTACCGATCAGCCCTGTTGTAAAACCATTATCTTTCCAAATTCGGAAGGCGTGCTGTTCGTTCTCCGGCATCAACGTTTCGTTACGTCTGCACCCGGTCGAATGCGGATAGCGACCCGTCATCACCGATGTTCGAGCAGGAACGCACAGCGGGTGTGGAGTTATCGCGTGTTCGAATCGAACGCCCTCGCCAGCCAATCGCTCGAGTGTCGGAGTTTCGATGCCGATCTCCGACGAATACATTCGAAGAATCGAAGCCTTCATCTGATCGGCCATGATGAACAGAACGTTAGGAGTTGAATTCTCGATCATAGGTTTCCTAGATGCATGTTCGAATAGTGGCACCCGAAACTTGCCACAAATACGGTAAAAAACTAGTTACGGGTTATCCAGTGTCGTGAATCGGGGATGTCACCTTCCCACTCACTCAACAAATCGTTATGCCACATCCAAGTCTCACCAAGACTCTCACGACCATCTAATTCACCTCGGCCCGTAGCCCAAAGTAAGGCTAGCCAACCAGGGCTATCTTGCGGCGCCCACGGGAACAATCGACCCAATATTCGCTTGCAAAGTTCGTCATCTGGATCGAATTCCGAGTCGGTACCAACCACTGCATCGTAGCCATGCAATAGGACTTCAACGCAGCCCATTGCGAGGAAGCCCTCAGCATCTGGTGAACCGGTGCGGTGAAATCCTCTAACCTCCGGTGAAGTCGAATCGGATACGAGCGCCAATACTCGAGCGTTCGATTCAATCTGCCAAGCAGCAGCCGTAATGCTTCCTTCGCCAAGGGCAAGCCCTCTCGTCTCTGGGTTTTCTTGAGACTTACGTGCCAAACTGCCAGCGTAATTGTTGAGAGCACTCGCAATATGGGCGGCGGTGGCTGAACGCGTCCATTCAAGCCCATACGCCAGCCTTTCGAACAACTCAGAATCCAAACCGCTAATCGAACCGGAAACAAGTTCAGCTGCGGCACGAAGATCATCACTGGTAACAGGGCTTCGTTCGCTCATCGCCCACCACACAAATCGTAGGCGATTGCCAACATACTTCTAGTCCCGCTAATCAACGAAGCAATGCCGACTGACTCATCTGTTCCGTGAGCACGTGCAAGCATCGGATCATCATCAGGGTGTGCCCCAGCGAAACCGTAAGTAATAATTCCGAGCTCACGTGTAAATCGTGAATCAGTAAATCCATTGCTAATAGCTGGAATCCACTGAATATCGTCACGCCCTACCGCCGCAGCCTGCGCCTTCCGAATTGAATCGGTTAGTTCGGTTTCAAACTCTGAAGAGTTCGGAACTGACATGTAATCGATCTCGTACTCAAGCCCTTCGATACCCTCGAATGCCTGGTCAAGTTGTCGGCGAACGTACGCCTCATCTTGGAAAGGAAGCGTGCGAATATCGCAGGTGAGCTTGATCTCTTCAGGCACGCTGTTCGACTTGATTCCACCCGAAACCATCGTCGGCGTCAGAACCATGCGAGAAAGCGCCTTCAGCAGTGAACCGAGTCGAGGTGAAGTAACGTTCATCTCGGCAACAATGCGATCAATGTTCATTGGCGAAGGTTTTTCTTCAATACCAAACGAACCAACATGATCGAAAATTTCCAGCGATGTATCCAGTTCAGGCCGGTAGCCCTCGATCGCTCCCAACGCACGTGAAAGCTTGTAGCTGGCGTTCACACCTGTCCAAGGAACTGAAGCATGTGCACTTTCACCTCTCAAGGTGATGTGAAGCTCCATTCGCCCCTTCTCGCCAGTACCAAGAAGATATGTAAGCGAATTGCCTATCTCGACCGGTGTACCACCGCCCTCGTTGACTGCATATTCTGCCTTGAGCGATTCAGGATGCTTGTCGGCAAGCCAACCGAAACCCCAACGACCACCATGTTCTTCGTCTGCTCCACTAACAAGCCGCAGACCATGATCCAGCCGTACGCCCGAACGTTTCATAATCGCCATCGCCATAAGTTGGCTGGTCAGTAACGCTTTGCAATCAGATGCACCACGGCCATAGACCCGACCCTCTGAAATCTCAGCGGCAAACGGATCCCAATTCCACTTGGTTTCATCCTCAACAGGAACCACATCCGTGTGTGACATGAGCATCAAACGGGTGTCGTTATCATCGCCCGGGTAGACCGAAATAATGTTTCCTCGATCAGCATCACGAGCCAAAATCTCAGATGAGAGACCATCTTCGTCGAGCCAGTCACGAATGAACTCAGCAACCGCGGTTTCCCCACCCGTCGGCATGAACCCTGTATTCACCGACGGAATCCGAACTAGCGACTGCTCAAGCTCGACAATCTCGTTGGTTGCAGATTCAACCTGATCAAGCAAGCTCTGAAGTGATGGCATTTACTAATCCTCGTCGGACACCCTGAATGAATATGTTTCACTCCGGAAACTAGCATTCAGCGCGCTGGGGGTCAACGCACTGATCGTAGAGAATCCGAAGAAAACAAAAAAGGGATGGCACCAAAATTCGATGCCATCCCTTTAATTCACACATTTTGCGCAACTTTGAGGATTATTCCTCTTCGCTGTTGTTCAGACCAAGACGTCCACGCCAGTTGCGGCGTCGAGTTGGGCTGCCCACTGGCTCGGCATCACTTGAATCCTTGCTTGCCGGCGGAGCCGAACTAGCAGATGAAGGAGCCGGTGCAGACGAAGGAGCTGGCGAATCAGCCGATTTCCGAAGCGCAGGAGGCTTAGGAGCTGAGCGACCGTTGCTAGTACCGTTTGCCGGGGTTGAGCTAGAACTTGCACCACCACCAACACGTCGACGTGTTGGCGTGCGACGCATCGTCTTCTCGGGAGTCGCCTCTACAGCCGGTGCGTCGGTCTCAGCGGCTTTAGCTG
>JABIHL010000002.1 GCA_018649665.1 Chloroflexota bacterium
CAAACAACGTCTGCGGGACGACAATCACAACCGCCAGAATAATTACGATCAGCGGGATCATGAGCTTACCCATTACTGTCCCCCTCCCACTCCGGAAATAACCCCAGAGCCTGAATTTGAACCAGCAAGCGGCAAGAACGGTAATACTCCGGAATCAGAAAGAATGAACTTCGTAACACCAGGCAAAATCTCTTCTATAGCCTCTAAATACAATCGTTGACGAGTGATGTCAGGCGACAACAGGTAACCCTGCAAGATCGCTTCAAAACCATCAGCCTCACCCTGCGCTCTAGCGATTCGACCCTGTTTGAAACCTTCAGCAGCTTCGGTGATCTTTGCAGCCTCACCAGTCGCCTTCGGAATCTCAGAAGCTTCGTACGCCTGTGCAAGGTTAATCAAACGCTCCCTATCCTCACGAGCACGAACAACGTCTTCAAACGCCGACTGTACTTCCAGTGGTGGGTTTACGTTCTGCAACAGCACCTGCAATACGTCAATTCCAGTTTTGTAATCGGCAGAAAGCTCTCGCATTTTAAGAAGAACTTCAGTTTGAACCTGTTCCTTCTCAGTAGTCAGAACGTCATCGATATTTCGTGAACCTACCACCTGTCGGAGGGCAGTCTCAGCGATATCCCGAAGAGTTCGGCCGTCTGGTTGACCAGCAGGAATGCCTCGATCAGCATCACCGGGGTCGTCCACTTCAAATAGGAAAGACTGAAGATCGGCAATTCGGTACTGAACAACCGCCTGTACGTCGACGATGTTCTCATCACCCGTAATCATCAGTGATTCATTAGTAACCGACTGTGCGACCGTAAAGCCATCGGCACCAGATCGGAAACCAAGCTCCATACGACGTGTTGTCGTAACGGCTACAACATTTCTCTTACCAATCGGTCCTGGGTAGTGCCAGTGAAGACCGCCAGTAGTGGTTCCAGTGAACTTACCGAATGTCCGCAGCACTGCTTCCTGGTCCGGTCCTACAGTGTAGAAACCAGTTCCAGCCCATACGACAGCAATAACTATCAATGCGACAAAGATGAGTCCTGCCGACCCTGCTCCGCCAATTCCTGGAATATTTGGCATCGACGCCTTTAAGCGCTCGATAACCTCGTCCAGAGTCATCTGGGTTTCTTCTTGCTGTGGTGGTCGATACATTTTGTTATCGACGACCTGGGTGTCTTCGTTTGACGCCGCCATCGCTTCTCCTCGTGTCGACCGTTGATTCGACCGATACGCTGGGTAGTGTTCATTTACTCGTCGTGTAATTCACATTCGTGATTCACGCTAAGCCAGTCTAATATTGCCGACCAAATTACTGGTCAGATTTACATACGTGACGCAAGTATACCGACGTATGGCGAGTTCTTACTAAAACTCACAGCATCCACACCGCTATGTCGAACAATCTTCGATAGTAATCGCCGCTCTACTCCGCAAGCTCCAGTTCGATTCCGCGATCAGCAACTAGTTGCTCAAATTCTGCATACGTACGAATTGGCCTGAGCAGTTTCACCAAATCGCCAACAGTTGCGACTTGGTCACGTAGATCCCACAGGTATCTCGCTATCGGGCTCGTAGACGACGGACTTTCTGCATACGTTCCGTGAAACGCAAAGTACGCCTGATTGATCTTGCGAATCTGGTATCCGTGATCCAGTAGCTCCACTCGACGCGATTCCATGTACGCCTCGGCTTCGTTTATTAGGTTCTCAGCAAGCAACTCGTCGGTTTCTCTTCGAGTCTCACCCATAAACCGATTGAAGCTAAATGATTCAGGGTCCTCAACCGCTTCCTCGGCTCGATCGCTTGTCTTGCTCTTTGACGCGGTCTCAGGTCGAATCGGTGCAACAAACGGCTCTCCGGTGACTTCTGAATAAACCCGCAAGCCAACCTCTCGTCCGAATATATCGGCCAACGTTTCGTTCATTGATCGGATATCGCCGCCTGAGAAATACGCTTGGCCCAGAGGATAAAAAGCCAAATGAGCATGTAGCCACTCGTGGGCGGCTGTGTCGACCAATCGCTTCAGGTGAGTCGTTGGAATCACGTTTGGATAACTCGCAAGCCCGCCGGTTTGAATAATCACGGCTGAAATATTTTGATCGTCAATCAACTCGCGTTCAATCCTCGACATTTCTTCAATCGATATATCCGGATCGATAAGCACATCTTCGATTCGTGAGATTTCGTTTCGAGGAGAAGTAACCAATAACTTCGGTGGATCGCCGATCCGGAAATCAACGGGCGGCCAAACGAACGAAGAAACAAGATCAATTTCACCCGACCGAACGGTTTCACCAATGATTTGTTCGAGATACTCCTCCACCGCAGGTCGAATCGAATCACGTTCATTGATCAGACGATCGACGTCACTCTGGGAGACGGCGACGGCGTTCAAATCAGGCGTTGCAACTGTCGTGACTCGGTTTAGTTCGTTTTTGGCAGCACGGATTTCGTCGACAAGCACAATGTATCTATCGAGTGCTTCTCGGCGATCACTTTCGCTCGTTGGCGTCCATGGAAAAATCGTCCAAACACGATGAGTCCACTTATCGAAGAAATTCTCGAACTCCCACGAAACAAGTCCGTAGCCGTGATCCAGCGAAGCGGCGGATGCCGGGGTGTCGAATCGCCTATCACCGGTCGGAACAACCCA
>JABIHL010000044.1 GCA_018649665.1 Chloroflexota bacterium
AATACGTTCCTCAGCACCGCCTGTTCCGCTTCCCAGCGTTCGGAGCAATTATCGGTTTCACACTGTCGGTCTTCCTGACAGCGGTGACTCAGCTCGCATACCCGATGGTGACCGGTGGTAAGCCGATCATGTCGATTTTCGCAATGCTGATCATCATGTACGAAATGACGATGCTTGCGGGTGTGATAGCAACCGTTGTCGGAATCATCTTCGAGTCTCGACTCCCAAATATGCAGCCTGGGATTTACGACACACGTATCACTGAAGGCTGGATTGGCGTAGTTATTACATTCGACGATGAATCTAAAGTCGCCGATGCAGAGAGCGTGCTCAACAAGGCAGGCGCTCTGGAGATCAAGCACGCGTAATGACTTCGTTCTCAACGAATATCAAATCAATGCTCACCCGCCGTCTAGTTTTTATTGTTGGGCTAATGATGCTCGGCACGCTGGCGACATCTGCTTGTGCAGTTCAGGAATCGAACACCTACCCGGTTGAGACATTCTCTGAAATGCACTACTCGCAGTCGTTCAGAGCACAGGAGCCACCACGTCTCGCCCCTCCGGCAGATTCGGTTGCCTTCAGGACCGCAGGCGATTCTAGCCAAACCTACAACGTTCCAGACAAGCAAGAGCGAGCTTACGACCCAGTGGTCGCGGGTGAACTCTACCGAGTCAACTGTTCGGTTTGTCACGGAATTTCAGGACTCGGTGACGGCAAGGCTACTCGACACATCACTTCTGGTTCTAGCTTCTACGCAACCACACAAGGTTCTCCTTACGGAGCTCCACCTAATCTGGTTGAATCAGCAGCTTCACGCCTGACAGAACGAGACACTATGGTTGCCTTCGTTACTTCGGGTGCAGTGGTCATGCCTTCATTCGGCAAGCTACTTGCAGAAGAAGACATCAGGGACATTGTGAACTACATCTTTGACGATACGACTGGTCTCAGTCAGTAAGTCGTCAAAGATGATGAGGGTGCGGCACGTGGTCGCACCGTTTTTAACCCCGGTTACTCATCGCGGAAATCCCTGCACGGGGAAAGTAAAGTTATGGCATCCCGGCTTTCGTTCGTAGCGGTCGAACAGCGTGCTCTGCCCGCAAGCCCAGTAACTGCGATTTTTGCAGCACTCCTGCTCTCTTTATTATTTGCACTTTCTGGGTGCATTAAAGAGTCGGACATCACCCTCGAACAACGTGCCCACCAGCTTGCCGGCGAATTGATGTGCCCGGTCTGTAACGGTCAAACTATCGATGGCTCAAGTGCACAGATTGCAGTCGACATGCGACTCAAAGTTCGTGACTTACTCGACGAAGGTTCAACCAACGCAGAAGTTAGAGACTATTTTGTACTTCGCTATGGTCAAGATATTCTTGCTGCCCCAGAGCGTAGCGGGTTCAGTTTGCTCGCATGGATAGTCCCAGTAATAATCGTTTTGGGTGGCATTGGAATCGCGTTATTGAGCATTAAGAGCATGCGAAAATCGGGACTCGAAGCTCAACCGGTTGGCGGCATTTCGGCGGTTGCTAACCAAAAGCAAAACGATCTATCTGACTATCTAGCGCAGGTCGATCGGCACCTCAGTGTTGGTTCTGGCATCAAATCAGATGAACCCAACGAATCTGGTGATGCACCAGCCTCAGAAAAGGCGAAGTCCTAATGGCTGATCTGGGAGTGATGGCACTACTGCTCGGGCTTGCCTTGAGTGCGTACTCAGCCATCGGAGCCATCATTGGCGAAAAGATAGGTATGGCGGCACTCGTCGTAAGTGCAAGACGTGCGTTGTACATGACCACAGTTACCGCAATAGTCGCATCAGGTGCATTGATAAATGCTTTTGTACAAAACGACTTCTCAATCGCGTATGTAGCCGATCACTCGAACACGCTCATGGACAGAGCATTCGTTTGGGTAGCGTTCTACGCCGGTAACGAAGGTTCACTGCTCTACATACTTCTCGCCCTTTCTGTTATTTCCGCAATATCTGTTTGGTTCGCTCCAAAGCGGCTGGCACGAAGTATGCCGTGGACAATCGCCATTCTTGCGATAATTCAGCTGTTCTACTTCGGAGTCCTCGCGTTCGTCGCAAGTCCTTTCGAATTGCTCGCCACAGTACCCCTTGAAGGACGCGGCATTAACCCGCTTCTGACTCCCCCCGGAATGTTCAGCCACCCTCCTCTTCTCATGGGTGGGCTCATTGGCGTCACCATTCCATTCGCATTCGTCTCCGGCGCATTGATCGCTGGCAACTACGGTGACGATTGGATCGATGTCGCCAGAGTTTCAGCAATCATCACCTGGGGTGTACTTGGCACAGGAATGCTGCTTGGTGCATGGTGGGCATACACAATCCTCGGTTGGGGCGGATACTGGGCATGGGACCCGATCGAAAACGTGGCGCTCATGCCTTGGCTCGTTATGACAGCGTTCATCCATTCGATCATGGTGCAAAAACGCCGGGGAATGTTCCGAATGTGGAACGTCGCTCTATTGAACATAGCGTTCGTACTTGCTCAGCTCGGAATGTTCATAAATCGAGGTGGCCCCGTAGTTAGCGTCCATTCATTCGCAGCTTCTACATTGGGTACGATCTTCTTGCTGTTCATGATGGTGAGCCTAGTGTTCGCGTTCGCTCTGTTTCTATGGCGTATGCCACAGCTTAAATCAGATAGGGCGATGGAATCGTTCGTATCACGCGAAGCATCATTTCTCATCAATAATTTCTTGTTCCTCGCCGTAATGGGGGTAACACTGTGGGGAGTGTTATTTCCAGTATTCTCAGATCTCGCGAGGGACGTATCAGTCAGCGTTTCAGCTCCTTACTTCGATCGAGTGAACGGCCCCGTGCTATTGGGAATCGTCGTCATGATGGGCATCGGACCGCTGTTGCCATGGCGAAAAACTTCAGCTCGATCAATGAAGCAGTGGTTCGTCTGGCCAATAATAGTTGGGCTGATAACAATTGGTATTCTTGTTGCACTTGGCATTCAGCGTCCAGTAGCGATCTTCTCGTTTGGAGTCTTGGCGTTCGTTGCGACTGCGATAGGTGAGGAATGGTGGCGTGGAACTGCGGCTCGACATCGTTCTGGCGACAACTGGGCACTCGCGTGGTGGCGGCTCGTCAACGGTAACCGCCCAAGGCACGGTGGCTACATCGTCCACATATCTATCCTTATGCTGGCCTTAGGCATTATCGGCACTAACTTTTATCAGCAACGCACCAATGGATCGCTCGCCCTTGGCGAAAGTCTAGTGATCGATAGCTATCGCATCGAATATGTCGACACTTTTGATTCCAGCCGACCCGACCGTATCGCTCAATGGGCAGAAATGACGGTATATCAAATAGATCCCGACGATTACAAACAGGAAATCTCATTTGCGAAAGCCCAGGGCTCGTCAGGATTCACTCTGAAGGACAGCACGCTCAGGCCGAACGACGAGTTAATCGACACGATCGAACCCTGGCACGGTTTCTACATCGATTTCAACATGGCGTCGGTGCGATCGGGCATCAGATCGACTGTGGTTGAAGATCTTTATGTGATCCCTCGTGACTTCCTTGCCGATGGCAGAGTTTCGCTCGCTGTGAGTATTAACCCGCTGGCGTGGTGGTTGTGGGTATCGGGGCCATTTTTCATTATTGGCACTATGGTTGCACTATGGCCTCAGGCCGCAGTTGAAAGACGCCCCGCTCGCAAACGGCTCAAGGGTGAATCGGAAGGCGAACTCTAATGCCGATTCTTCTTGGAACTTTGCTGGCTTTGGTATCGGTAGTAGTAATCGTTTACCCGTTTTTAGGCTCGAAAAAATACCGACTCGTTTCAGAATCCTTCGTAACCCGCGAAAAACTGCGAGCCGAGCGATTGCGAATTTATCGCAAAATAAGTGATGTAGAGGCCGACTTCACGTCGGGCGATCTTACTGAAGCTGACTATCAACATCAGCGAGACCAGTTGAGAATCGCAGCAGCGGAAATATTAAAACAAGAATCCGGCGAATCGATGCCGAATGCAAAACGTGACGAAGAACTAGAAAAACAAATCTCCCGTCTAAGAGAACAGTCCGCCGCTTCGACCGAAGCACCCGAGGGCGGCGACACCCTGTGATGAACAAGCAAATTCGAAATCTCATGAACGTTCAAATCAAAACTCTGCCTATCCGACTATTCCTGTTCGCCGCAATAACGGCGTTGGCACTAGTCCTAGTTGTCCAATCATCCGACACGCAAGTCGTCTCGGCTCAGGATCAACCCGACAGCATCTTAGGAAAAGTGACCAACGGAACCGACGGCGGTGAACTACCGGCGGATCTAGAAGTTCTGCTGATGTCGATCGACCTCGCAAGCAATCAAATCATCGAGCAGGAATCTACTACCATCGATGAAGATGGCTTATTCGGGTTCAGCAACTTGATTTCCGGCCCGGGTCTCTCTTACCGGGTTGTGGTGAATCACGGTTCGTACACACCTTCTGTCGACATGTCGACCGTAGAAAACTGGCAGAACGTCAGGATGAGCGTCTACGACGAAACGAAGTCGCTAGAAGACATCACTATCGGTTCGTACGTCATGATGATTCCGACCATTGATGCCCGAAGCCGACAAGTTGGTGTGCTAACAGTTATCAACGTTGATAACCGCGGCGACCGAGTGTGGGTTCCGGATCTGACCGACCCTGAGCTGACAGGACTAGATCTGCTTCGATTCAACCTTCCTGAAGGTTTCACCGATCTTTCAATTGAATCTGAACTTCCAACTGGAAACGTTCTCGAAATCGACACGGGCTTCGCGCTAACCAACCCGATTCCACCGGGCGAATTCGCTGTCTTGATTAGCTACATCCTCAAGTACGAAGGTGATTCGTTCGACTTCAATCTGAAACTTCCTTATGGGGCCGATCAGGTACGGATGCTACTGCCGGAGGATGGCGGATCGATCAGAGCTGACGGCTTCGGTGGGACAGAGTCGGTTGTTGTTGGAGATAGCGTGTTCAACCAGTATCAAGGTGCGGATTACGCTGCCGGGATTGAACTTGGGTTGGCTTTCTCAGATTTACCCCAACCTACGATATTCCAAGTGATTTCTGACTTTTTCAGTGGTCGAACATATGTGATTGTTATCATCTGGATAGTTGGTATCGCTTTCTTGGTAATCCTTGGATACGCCATGTATTCAACACGAAAGAACTCTAATCTTTCGAGCGAAGACGACGAAGAATTGGCGAATCGTGACGACATCATCGCTGAAATTGCCGCACTCGATGAAGATTACGAAGCGGACAATATCGATGAAGATGAATACAACGACCGCCGCGATGAACTAAAACGACTAGCCCTTAAGATAAATGATGCTGCGGATGAATCTGCCGACGAGTCAGAGCAGATCGATAAATCTGATGAAGATTCGGATGGCAGTGAAGACGACACACCGAATGCCTCAGACACAAACTCGGATTCCGATGAAACCAAGCCCGAAGACTCGGACAAGTAACCGTGGGGCAGAGACGACAGGTACTAATCGGAGTGGGAATTCCAGTCTTATTGGTGCTTTCGCTGTTCGCATGGGGCGTGATTCAGAATGATGGCGTAGCTGGTCCCCCAGGCATCAACGATAGTTTCGGCGAAGTCGATCTTTCAGTTGAGCCGTTCGCTGATTTCCGGCTAACGACCCTCGATGGCGAAGTGATTTCAATCGCCGACTACCGAGGCAAGATCGTTATGATCGATTTCTGGTCCTCGTGGTGCGCACCGTGCCGAGCGGAAGGCCCTGTCCTCGCCGAGACTTACGACAAATGGCGAGAACGTGGAGTTGAATTCATCGGGGTCGCTATTTGGGACACCGAAGGTCCCGTTGAGGAATTCATCGAACGCAACGGCATCAACTACGTGAACGGCATCGACCCCTCTGGAAAAATTTCTATCGACTTCGGTGTAAGTGGGATTCCTGAAAAATTCTTCATCAATCCAGAAGGCGAAATAGTTAAGAAGATTGTTGGACCAAACACCAGCCGAACTCTCGACAGTATTCTGACTGATATGACCGACGCAGCGCAGGGAATCGTACCCGCCAGTTAGGTGGCTCCCCGCGTCCCGAGCGCAGCCACGAGAAATCCTCTAGTTTTGGCGAATTCCGCCGTCGACGTTTAGAGCCTGACCCGTGATCGATCTAGCTCTGTCCGAGGCGAGGAATGCGACGGCTTTTCCGACGTCCTCGACAGTCTGCTCACGACCGAGCGGCACCAATTCGGTAATAGTTTGCTGAAATATTTGGCGGGGAGATAATCCGGCATTCTGAGCATCGGTATATTGTCTCCACTCAGCGATATTCTGCCAGAGTGGAGTCCAAATCAATCCTGGGCAGACCGTGTTGACGTTTATACCGTGCGGAGCCAGCTTGAACGCCCACGCCTGCGACACATTGATGGCGGCGGCCTTAGACGCCGCGTATGAGGCGAATCCGGGTCGGCCAGCTCGGCCGGCGATCGATGAAATATTCACGATCTTTCCGTAACCGCGGTAGACCATGTAGCTCTCTACCGACTGCGTGCCATTCACAATGCCGAAGACATTCACATCAAAAGTCGACTGCCAATCATCGACACTCGGGGTTTTACGAGTTTTGAACCCTTCTGCACCACCAACACCCGCATTGTTCACAAGAACGTCGAGTTGCCCAAATTCCTCCAGAGCTGTTTCGACCATGTCATCGGTCGACCACTGCTGAGTGACGTCGGTCTCGCAGTAGTACGACTGAGTTCCGCCCGCCTTGATTTCGGTGACGACGCCCTTTGCCGATTCTTCGTCCATATCAGCGATGATCACGTTCGAGCCACGTCGAGCGAGTTCGAGCGCAATTCC
>JABIHL010000045.1 GCA_018649665.1 Chloroflexota bacterium
AATACGAAAATGAAAACTTTCACATACAAATCCACGAGCGAGCTCGATCTTAAAGCTGATGTATACGGTGCAGATTCATCGAGCGGCAATCCAAAACCCGTCATCGTTTGGATCCACGGCGGAGCGCTGATCATGGGCACGCGTGCCAAGATCAATCCTGAGCACCTCGATCGATATATCGAAGCGGGCTTCGTTATCGTTTCAATCGACTACCGACTCGCCCCGGAAACGAAACTTCCGGCAATTGTTGAAGATGTGGAAGATGCGATCAGTTGGGTGAAATCGCAAAGCGATGAACTTGGCGTCGATCCAGCGAGGCTCGCCGTCATCGGTCATTCAGCGGGTGGATATCTCACACTTACCGCCGGTCACCGCGTCGCTCCCTCCCCGAAAGCCTTAATCGCCTTCTACGGCTACGGAAATCTCGTTGGCGATTGGTACAGCAAACCCGATCCGTTCTACAGTAGTGAGTACGAAATGTTCACCGAAGAACAAGCGCACGCGGCTGTTGGCAACGGTGAAATCGCCGACGGTTCGCTCGATCCACATCGTAGGGATTACTACTTGTGGTGTCGGCAAAACGGACACTGGCCAGAAAAAGTCGGTGGACACGATCCTGTTGTTGAAGCCGATTGGTTCACCCCCTACAGCCCGGAAGAAAACGTAGGCGAAAACTACCCGCCAACGCTGCTAATCCACGGCAATAACGATACCGATGTTCCCTACGAGCAATCTGTACTCATGGCGTCGAAACTTAAATCCGCCAATATCGAGCATGATTTCATCACGATTGAAAACGGACCACACGGCTTCGACAACAATCCTGAATCAGCTAATACTCCCGAAGTAAAAGCAGCGTTCGAAGAAGTGATTAGGTTCTTGAAGAATCACGTATAGGGGACGAGCAAACACCTGCTCGTTAAACGACTCTACATATCTCGCAAGTCGTTCGGCCTCGAGCCACCTGGGACACCCTCGCCAAGCTCTGCCGCTAGCGTATCGAGCGTCAGCCCTTCTTTCCTACTCCGTATATCGAAGTAGAAGACCGTCAGTCCGATGAACATGATTGGCGCAATAACCGCCGTGGCGGCCGACGACACGAACGTGGCGAGCGGATCACTGATATTTGTAATGATTCCAGTGACGATGGATGCCACAACCTGCAATCCGAATTGGAGGAGTAAAAAGACGATTCCGACACCAAGAACACGCATTCGACTGCCTTTGACGAAGTTGAAACTGCCTGTGAGTGCAGATACAGGACCAACCCCTTTGATCATGATCAAGGGGAAGGTGAACGTCAGGGATATGATCAGGAAAATTAGCAGTGGGATTCCGATTAGAAAGACTGCGAGGCCTCCAGCTATGACCAGCGGAATTAGCGCTAATATCGATGCAACTATCAATATCAGTGATTTCGAAAGCCCTCGCCGAAGACTCTCTGATACATCGATATCTTGGTTCAAATATTGCTTTGCCACGGCATGAATCGTTGCTCCTTGAACGATCACAACTGCAAAGAAGGTGAGAAATCCTATTAGCATCAGGACAGGACCGGCGGCGGCGATATCATCGAATGTGTCTTGTGACGTTTCGGATCCGAAGTCGACTGGAAATCCAGACGGGATATCTGGAAACGCGAATAACGTAATGAGTCCCAGTAATTGAGGCGGCAAACCGATGATGATGAACGCCCAGAAATTCTTTCCGTAAACATCAAACGTGCGACTAATTAGTTGTCCCAAATCTCGGTGTGGGATTGCGTTCTGATCAATTTCGGGAACCAACGTAGTTCCGCACCATGTGCAGAAGCTGGCGTCTGGGGCGTTGTTCTGACCACACTTTTCGCAGTTCACTATGATTCCTTTTTCCTGAGTCGAAGCGATGAGTATGTTGATCGCAAAAGTAGCACACGCCTACGATACGAGCCTTCGTGCGAGATTACGTCTGTGGAGCAATCTAATGCTGCGAAAGATCTCCCGTCCGCCCGTGTAACGAACAGAAGCCTGAATCTAGCGACTCAGGCTTCCATAAACGATCTCTCAGTAAACAAGCCTTCGGCTTTAGAAGTGGATAGCCTCGTTCGTTACTGCCGCACCAGCTTCCTTCACAGCCTCCGACAACGTCGGGTGAGCGTGAGTCATCTTGTGCAGCTCAAGGTTCGTACCCTCAAGCATCTGTAACATACCAATTTCTGCGATCAACTCGGTAGCTTCAGGGCCGATAATGTGCGCCCCAACAACCTCGCCAGTATCATCGTCGGTAAGCACCTTCACGAAGCCCTGCGGCTCCCCGATAGCAACCGACTTACCGGCAACGGCAAACGGAACTTTTCCGACCTTCAAATTGATGCCGTTCTCACGTGCTTGCGCTTCTGTAAGACCGATTGATGCGATCTGCGGCTGTGCGTAGGTACAACGAGGAACATTGATGTAATCCTCGATAGGCTCAACATCGTGACCGGCGATCGTCTCGGCTGCCACAACACCCTGATCGAACGCAA
>JABIHL010000046.1 GCA_018649665.1 Chloroflexota bacterium
CCCAGTGCTCGAATTCAGCAATATCGAACAATGCGCCGACCCGAACTCGAAATATGGGTGCGAGATCGATTCGCGTTCTACGGCGCAGAAACAAATCGAGACGCAGTCGCCCGTATCGCTTGGCTTGCCGGTACGGACACTCGTTTACTCGATCAAGAAATCAAAAAACTAGCGCTCTACGCCGGAGACCGAGAAGTCACCCCCGAAGATGTCGACCTCATGGTTCCCGACGCTCGGGAAGCCAACATCTTCTCTGCCGTCGATGCAGTGCTAGAACGCCGACCCGCTGTGGCGATGAAGCTGCTCTACTCGCTGCTATCGGGTGGATCGAGCGTTCAGAGCATCCTGTCGATGTTGGCACGACAAGTACGCCTGCTGATTCTCACGATAGAACTTCAGCAGCAGGGTGTGCAGTCTGAAGAACTAGGAAAGCGAATTGGGCTGACGAATCGATACGCTCTCGATAAAACGATGCGGCAATCGCAGAGCTTCCGTACAGATCATCTCGCCAATATCCTCAGAAGTTTGCTGGCAGCAGACCTCGCTATCAAGCAGGGTGAAATCGACGAGCGTCTTGCCGTAGAGATTCTCGTTGGCGAGCTTTCTGCCGCTTGATAGGGAAACCTCGCAGCGGAGTTTCGACGTATCTGTGCCAGAGATGCCAAAGCATCACAACCAAAAAGCCCCGATAATTGGACTCATGTTGAACCGTCGCACCATATATATCCTCTCGATCAGCCTCATTGCGCTGTTGGCAGTCGCTTGCTCGTCGGCTGACACCGATTTAGCAGAGGCGACAGAAGTTCCGCCCGCCACGGAAGTTATTGAGCAGACATCCGAGCCGTTAGCGACCGACGTGCCTTTGGCGACTGCTCGTGCTCGAGCCACTGTCACCCCGACTCCTGAACCGAAAGGGACAGAAGTTCCTGAATCCGAGAGTGTCACTTTCTATCTACAGGGCTTCAATTCGTTAGGCCGCGGCGAATACGTAGATGCCGAACGCACGTTCACTACCGTTGTTGAGCTAGAGCCCGGGTTCGCTCGCGGCTGGGACGGTCGGGCTCAGGCGTTTATGCTTCAGGGTAAGTACGAAGAGGCGATGCTCGACTTCGATCGTGCCATTGAACTTAAGCCAAATCTTTCTGTTGCCTACGCCAATCGCAGTCTCACTCGGTTAGCGATCGACGACCTAGCAGGGGCTGAACGAGATGCTCGAAGGGCGTACGAACTCGATGCCGAATCTGTTGCTGCTCACCTTGTTTTGGGGCGAGTCGAAGCTAATAAGGGCGACCCCGACGGCGCACTCGCATGGTTCGATCTAGCGGTCGCGACCGATCCTGAAGATGCTTCGACTTGGTGGTGGCGAGGCAGGTTCTACCGAGATGTTCTTGCTGCAGGAAACCCGGCACTGGAAGATTTCAACAAAGCGATCGAACTCGCACCGGCGCAGGCGGCTCTTTATCTCGATAGGGCACAGCTATATATTCAGGCCGAAGTTGAACCTGAGCTAGCGCTAGCTGATCTTGAAGAGGCGATCTCGTTGTCTCAGGATCCCAAATTGCCTACGATCATCGCACGCGCTGAAGAGCTCATCGCTGAACTCGACGCAAACGCTGCCACCGCTCAATAATTGGCTGATTGCCACCCGATAACTGGCTACACGATTAGCTAGCTAGGTCAGCCATCGAAGATCGAATTTCAGTTGTTGGTTTGAAAACGGCCCACGAGAACCAAAAATGATTCCCATGAACCACGGCTGAGAGCTGGGTCCCAGTAAGTTCTCCGTCAATGGCGATTCCTGCGAGGTTCCAGTTCGAACCAGTTTCTATATCCGTGATACCTGAGTCCGAAGCTTCAAACGTCAGCAGCTCATCGTCAACCTTTCGTGAAAATACCGTCACCGAACCAGAAGTCTGGTGGCTGTCCGACCGATCATTGAATGCTGAGAACGTGCCATTGTCGAAGAACGCCACGATGTCTTCGTCGCCCACCTTGTCATTGACGACCGGAAACTCCTCCAAGAACGAGAACGGATAAGCCACGGGATTCTCGCCGTCGACTGTCAGCACTCTTGAAGTCGCGACCAGGCGATCATCGATTGCGCCTCGAAACAAGAACGGCTGCTGGTCGACATTGTCGTAGCCGGCATATGGCGGGCTATCGTAAGGGCGAACTGGCGATTCATATTCGTTGACTTCGCGCTCAAGCAATTGCCCATCTGGGTACGCCGAAACGAAGGTCTCCCACGCCATGATCGATGACGGTAATTGCGCTAGGACGGTTTCGTTTGCAGCAAAATCTCCCGCTAAAGCCTCGCCTGTGATCTGTTGCCAGAAACTCTGCGTCTGTCTATCCCACATAACAAGATCGGAATTTCGCAGCATGCCCGAAGTGCCGAACGTTAGCTCCTGATCGCCAACCGTCCGTTCGAACGTGATTCCTGTATTGCAAAGTGGACAGAACGTAACCGTTACTGGAACACCACCCACCGTATCGTTCACGATTTCGTGCCACATCAGAATTGCTAGCGGATACGCCCGCGCATCGCCGTCAACCACTAAAGCAACTACCGGTTCTCGTGGCTCCATGTACGTCGGCGCATCGGCGACCGGTACGAACATCGGAGCATCTACCGGAACTATTCGATCTTTGGCTAGAACGATCTCAAGCTCAGTGAGCGGAATCGTCCTTTCTGCAAGATTCGTTTCCCATCCCCATATCGTCGTGAGTCGCTGCGCTCGGGACTTCTCGGCGTCGTCGCTGAATAAGTCGCTGAACTCTGAATCTGGAGTTGATTCGGCCATCGGTTCCGACGTCGGTTCAGGCACAGCGGTCGGAGTGAGGGTAGGTTCGGGTGTTGCCGGTGAAACCGTTGGTTCAGGCGTACTGGGTACTGCCACCTCTAGATCCGTGACCTGCTGCTGAGTAGTGATCGTAGACGCAAGATCGCCGCTTGATCCACCACACGCCACAACGATTAGAGCGAACCCACCAACCGCCAAAAAACTAAGCCGTCGGCTCAACCGCGCAACCGTGACTTTTGCGCTGTCGCCGAATCCAACGATTTGATTCATAGAAACTTACCCAATTCAGCCGTGCAAACTAGTTAATCGTTTGTGCATTGAGTATCTGATGCAGGGCAATCGTAAATGGCGCGACCAATCGCGGGCTGTGCAACCCAAATTGAGGAATTCGTCAACTTCGAACGGAACTAGGAGACCTAGTCGATGGTCAGCATCCTGGTTGGGTTATCGACGAGAATAAGACGAATATCCTCTTCGCTCATCCCACGAGCCCGCATACGCGGTACAACCCGAGTGAGGATGTGATCGTAGCCGTGTCCACCGTAAGTCTTTAGACGATGCTTCGAGCAGACGTCGTGAGCGAGCAATATTTTGCCGCGCTTACCTTCCGACACCATGTGCTCGACCATCTCTATCCGCTCGTGATCCGCAGGCATGTGCGATTCAGGAGCAAGAGGGTAGAAAGACGAATCATGACCGAACAGATCAAAGTTGAGATAAGCGCCGGTCGCGATAAGTTCGTTCAAAATCCCTCGATCATAGACCGTCCGTTCGACGTGACCCATCACTGTGCGTTCAACGTTCCCGCCCCACTTGTCGACGGCTTCTAGTAGTTCAAGTGGTGCTCGTTCGCTGCGCCCGGGGTGAATAAGTAGGGGAGCGCCAGTCTCTCGTTGGGCGATTACAGCGGCTTCGAGAACCTTTTTCTCGGATTCATGCCACGGGTTTGAACAGCCGATTTCGCCGATGATCCCTGATCGAATTCCAGTGTCCCCAACGCCCTGATCGACATCGTGGATGATCTGACCTGCGATTTGTTCAACCGTTAGGTCGTTCAACTCGGGGGCGTGGGTCATGTGAACGTAATTACCTGCGCCCATCACGATGTTCAGGCCTGTCGCCCTTGAAATGCGAGCTAGTGCACGTGGGTCACGAGCAAGTCCGACCGATGTCACATCGACAATAGTGCTTCCACCAGCGTTGAAATATTGCTGTGCTTCCCAAGTCGCAACATCCACGTCGAGTAGCTGAAGGTTGTCGCGGTTACTCGTCCAGTTATAACGAACCCAGCCGAGGTTTTCTAAAGAAACCTTCTCGTCCATCAACTTCCGTCCAGAAGCCTCTTTAGGCTCTGTAAAAACAACGCTGAAGTCGATCAGCAGGTGTTCGTGAGTGGTCGTGATACCGACTTTTGCGGGCTCGATCGGACCCAGAACGGTCAGAACTTTGCGAGCAGCTCGGTGCTTCGGAACAGGATGGGAAGGTGAGGTCAACTAATTAGACTCTGTTGGTTTTCTTGGTGTCGCAATTCATGCGACCGTTTTTCAAATTGAGGATCGTCGAAAAGTTTATCGTAGTAATCGATACCACTGAACTCGATTAGGCGTCACGCCACGTGGCTTTTGGCTGCCAACCCAGAAGTCGTTTCGCCTTTTTGACCGAAATTGCCGATGTATTACCGGGCATTGGTGAACGAATTTCGGCTTCTGGGTAGAGCTGTTTGACTAGAGCTTCTGTCGGCTCATCAACTGCAGTATCTTCCTGATTGATGAAGAAGACTTCGTGCCCACCGAAATCAGCCTCGATAGCAAGTGTGCAAGCGTGAGCCGATTCGGCAATATCACTCCAACCCCAGAAGTGCATCGGGGCACCGCCGGTTATTCCCGATCGTTCAGACTGAGCGTTCAGAGCTGCCTGACGATCTCTGTCCATCAAACCATGAAATCTCATCGAAGCGATTTGTACTTCACCGGGTCGTCGACGTATGAACGCATCAGCCAATTCCTCGCTGATCCACTTGCCAACCGAATAAGCATCTTCGGCGAAAGTAGGGTGCTCCTCATCCATTGGAAAGTACGGTCGCTGCGCAATACCCTTCGAGAAAACAGCTCCCACAGCATTCACTGAAGAAGCCAATACGATTTTCTTGATGCCGAGTACTTCAGCTGCTTCGAGCACATTCCAATTTGAAGTCATATTGACCCTGAACAGTTCGTGCTCAGGCGCCATGATCGGGTTCGGAATCGCAGCCATGTGGATCACAGCGTGGCAGTTCTTCATTGCTGAAAGAACTTGGCCAAAGTCGGTCACATCAACCGTCTTGAATGTATAGCCCTGCGATCGTTGGGCATTGGTACCACCAGGAGGATTTTGATCCACTCCAACAACGTCGTAGCCGTTCGCTATCAGGTCTTTGATGATGTACTCACCGGCTCTGCCGGTCGATCCAGTTACGAAAACGGTTGTCATTGTTTGATAGCGACTTTCTCGGACGATTACTCGATAGCTTATGAACTACCGAACAGTCGAAAACAACGCCCGTATCTGAGAGTTTCAAATACGGGCGCTTACTTGTTCAAGTTATAGCCAGCTAAGGATAGCTGGTGATGGTTGTAGACCCAACAGGCAAGATTAGAAAGTTGGCTCCATGCCAACGTCGAGGAAGCCGATAGCGCCGCGGTCATCTGCGTACCAGAGACGGTTGTCCTTGATGGTCATGCCATGGACTTGAATCGGGTCGAGCACCCTGAAGGCGTCGAAGCAACGGCCGTCTTCGAGTCGGTGTCGGCTAACCACTCCGAAAGCAGTATCGGCGATCCAAACGTGACCTTCTTCTTCAGCCCAAGCAATGCCGTGCACCCGGAATCCAGGGGCTTTCATTCGGTGGATTTCCTGAAAATTCGAAGTATCGATCACATGGACGAACTGTGAAGGGGGTGAGGCGACGTACAGATTGCCGTCTTTCCACTCAAGACCGTGATCGCCAGTGGGCTCCGACTTGCGACCAGCCGCTTCGTCGAGATGTTCACGTGTTGCGTTGATACCAGCGCCGGGAGAAGGGTAGACCTCGATGGTCTTTCCGGTGTCCATATCTAGCTTGTAGATCTCGCAGCTGTAGGTCGAAGCGACCCAGATGTAACCGCCACCAATCGTGATTCCACTCGATTTTTCGGTGTCGGTTGGCAGGTCGACCAATACGTCACCGGTTGCCCAATCAACCTTGTATACATGGTCGTCGCCCTGATCGATGATCCATAGACCATCATCAGCGGCTTGAAGTCCATTTGGCTTCGGGCCGGGTGCATTGAACTGGAAGATCGTATCGGCGACTTTGTGCGGCATGAGGTATCTCGTTTACTAGAACTGGGGCGAGAGTTGATTTGTTACTCGCGGCGGTAGTGTACGCGAGGACAAGCCGCCCGGGCAGCCCTACCCTCCAATATCCCGACTCCTGCGGAGGGATCTTCGCTGGGTCGGATCGGGGTGCATCTTTCAAGACTCTAGCTGAACTATTCAGGCTTATGCGCCTTAATTGAATGCATTAACGGCAGGAAATCTTCTTTGCCATCGGGCATCTTCCAGAGACCGTTACCGGCTGGAACCATCGTCGGATTTGCTTGCCAGTGAACAACCTTGTGCTCATGGACGAAGTCGATAACGAGTCCAGCTTGAATCAGGGCGTTAATCGTTTCGCCAAGGCCATGCGTGAAGTTGTATTGCTTGGTGTGTTCGATCGTGCCAGCACCGGCATATGTCGTAGTTTCCTCGTAGCCCTGCGGACCCGCCGATTCAAAATACGGCCAATCGAGAACGATTTTGTCACCGTGATCTTCATCGGAAACCGCCCACATCATCGGGTGTCCTTCGAGAATGTAGAAGGTCCCGCCCGGTTTTAGAAATCCGGCAACGACTTTCGCCCAGCGCTTGATATCGGGTAACCAGCAAATGGCTCCGACTCCGGTGTAGACAATGTCGAACTGTCTATCGGGCAAAACGTTCGGTGAATCGTATACATCTGCGACCACGAACTCGCCCGGCGTACTCGACTTCGCACTCAAGTTTTTACAGGCTTCGATCGCTGGCTCGGAGAAATCGACACCCGTAACCTCGGCTCCTTGCCGAGCCCAACTTAGCGTGTCGTGGCCAATGTGGCACTGCAAGTGCAGCAACGATTTGCCAGCTACATCGCCCAATTCATTACGGTCGAGATCGAACTGAACAACTTCGCTGATGTGCTTAGGATCGTCGATGAACTTCTGGACGGCGTACTCGTCGGAATTCAAATGAATCGGAACCCGGTCGTTCCAGTTGTCTCTATTTGCAGACTGGTACTCGTCTAGTGGCATGTAAAGGCTCCGGTAGTGAAAGACTTGATGGCTGGATGCTACAGGCTGCCACAGTTTCGCAAGTGGTGATTAATCGTGATTCTACGTAGCTGGTGCTGCATGAAGTCCTCGCCCTAATGGAGAAGGAATAAGAAGAGAGAGTACTGCTCCTGAAACGATCTACAGATCGCTGCCGATCACGACGGTCTTTGGGTCTTCTAAGAACGAATCCAGTAGGTTCGTGCCTGCGCCATCGCCCACAGGCGGGTACGCAAAGCCGTTTTCGATTCTTGGAAGCTGATCGACGATGTCCTTGTACCACGTGTTGTTGTACGCACGAACTGTCTCTTGAATCAGAGCATTAGGTGCGTTCAAAGAAAGATGGACGCTGAACATCAGGGTGACCGGACCCACACAGTCGTGGGGTGCTACGGGCATGTGGTAGGCGTACGCCATCGAAGCGATCCGCTTCGCCTCAGAAATTCCACCAACCCACGAAATATCGAGCATGCAAATCGTCATCGCCTGCTTTTCGAACATCTCTCGGAACGCCCATCGGGTCGCAACTGTCTCGCTGGCTGTCGTTGCAATATCAGTAGATTTACGGAACTCGGCGAGCGTGTCGATGTTGTCCATCGGCACTGGGTCTTCAAACCAGAACGGGCTGTGTGGCTCGACCGACTTTGCGATTCGCTTGGCCGAGGAAAGATTCCACAGGCTGTGCATCTCGACCATGACGTCCATCTTGTTACCAACTGCCTCTCGAATCTTCCTGAACGGCTCGGTGCCTTCTTCAAGATCGGTGGCGTGGATGAACTGCCCGTTTGATTCGACTGAATATTTGTCGAATGGCCAGATCTTCATTGCGGTGAAGCCTTCCGACATCAAACTGTCGGCAAGCGCACCTGCATCGGTCATGAAGGCGTGGTAGTCCTCATAAGGCTGCTCAGGACGGTAGTCGATTTGACCCGGTATCCAGCCTTGTGGAGTCTTGACTCCGTACGAGTATCCAGCACAGGTGTTGTAGACCCTGATCTTCTCTCGGGCGAGTCCGCCAAGCACTTGATACAGAGGCTGGTTATTGCGTCTGGCGTACAAATCCCAAAGCGCCATATCGATCGCTGAAACCGACGATGCATCCACGCTGCGCCCACGGTTTACCTTCATCCGTCGACCGAGAGTGTCCCAGTGCAGATCGAGCTGGTCTGGGTCTTTGCCGAGCAAGTAGGGCGCAATATCGCCGTGAATATACGCTTCGATCGCGTCGGGAGAGAACGAAGTTTCTCCAAGCCCAACATAGCCATCTGAGCTGTAAACCTTCGCCCATACGATCATCGGGTATTCAGGGTTTCGTAGCGTTTCGATTCGGGTTATTACGACCGCGGATGCCATTTTTAGTCTCGTTATTATGGAGTGCGAAATATTTCGATGTTTTCCATTATCGAATCCGACTGATGGAAAGACGACCAAAGGTTAACAAGCCTGATAGTGGTTGTGTGAATGTGTGGCATGAAATTTTCGAAACGTTCAAACTTCAAGAAGCCATGTCATTCATCCAGATAATCGTCCTCGCAGTCGTGCAGGGCGTCACAGAATTCCTGCCGATAAGCAGTAGTGGTCACTTGATCCTCGGATCATGGCTGTTCAACTGGCCAGATCAGGGCTTGTTCTTCGACGCCGCCGTACATGTCGGAACGCTGTTTGCGGTGTTGGTGTACTTCCGGCGCGAGTGGATTCAAATGGTGACTGGGTTTGGTGGCAATAAACCAGTTGAAATCGATAACGCAGGCGGCACTGTTCGGGCGAGAATGCTGGCGATATTGATCGTAGCCGGAACTGTTCCGTTGGTGGTAATCGCGCCGTTCATTAAAGATTCGCTCGAGAGCGATTTCCGCAATCCAACAGCGGTCGGCTGGCTATTGGTGGCTACAGCGTTTGCTCTTATTGTCGGAGAGCTATTCGGAAAATATATCCACAAGAAGACAATCGGAATCGACTCTCTCAAAGTTCAGCAAGGCTTCACGATTGGGCTGATTCAAGTTCTCGCAGCATTCCCCGGAATCTCGCGCTCGGGCGTGACGATGGTTACCGGGATGGCTGTTGGAATGACAAGAGAATCCGCCGCAAGATTTTCAATGCTGCTTGCGACCCCCGCCATTGCTGGTGCGGGCGTTCTTGTTGCGAAAGACGCTCTCGATTCCGCCGACAACATCGATCTCGGCGCGGCTGCGTTGGGAGCGGGAATCTCGGCTATCACCGCTTATTTCGTGATAGCCGGATTCATCAAGTTGCTGAAGACCGGATCGCTCCGACCCTTCATCGCCTACTGCCTAATCGCCGGTATCGGCGTGGTCATCGCCCGGGCAACAGGCGCGTAGTCGCTGCTTACGGCTGGCGCGCTTCCCACGTCACATCGCAGTTCTCGCACTC
>JABIHL010000047.1 GCA_018649665.1 Chloroflexota bacterium
CAAGCTCGACGCTGCACGCCTGTCTATGGACTCGGGAATTCCGATGGTCATTGCCTCGGGAAGAATCGATGGCGTGATCGAATCGATCTGCAATGGTGATGAAATCGGTACACGATTCGTCTCCAGCGTATCTCGACGTGAAAGTCGCAAACGCTGGATTCTCACCGGTCGCACCGAACACCGAGGAAGCGTCGCAGTCGACGCTGGCGCATCTAACGCATTGAAGAACAACGGATACAGCCTTCTGCCAATTGGAATCGTCTCGGTTTCCGGTCCTTTCAAGCGAGGCGATATCATTGAAGTTACGGAAATCGATGGAACGACCATTGGATGGGGAATCGCTTCGTACCCATCGACCGACGTTGAGCGAATAAAAGGCGAAAAATCGAACGTATTGCCCGACTTATTGGGTCACTACTACGGCGATGAAGTAATTCACCGCAACAACATGGCACTGCCGTAACGATCTGCTCGAATCTCCTAATCTGAACTCCTATTCAAAATAAGCACGATGACACTCACTTCAACAACACTTCACGATCAGGCAAAGTCCGCCAACACTGCTTCACGTAAGCTTGCTGGCACATCGACTGAAGTAAAAAACGCTGCGCTCATCGCCATAGCCGAAGCCATCGAAGCTAACCGCATGTCGATCTTACGAGCGAACGAGCAAGATCTCGAAGCAGCCAAGCGTGACGGTCTCAATTTCCACATGATGGATCGCATGACGCTGACCAATGCACGTGTGAAAGACATGGCAGACGCCGCACGAAATATCGCTGAACTCGAAGATCCAATCGGTGAAATTCTCGAACAGCGAGATATGCCGAACGGACTTCACTTAGAACGAGTTCGTGTTCCGCTCGGCGTTATCGGTGTCATCTACGAAAGCCGCCCTAACGTCACTATCGATATTGCAACGCTGTGCCTCAAATCAGGCAACGGCGTAGTTCTACGCGGCGGCAAAGAGTGCATCCTCACCAACACCGTTCTAGCGGGAATCGTCAAAAATGCAATCGAGAGTGCCGGTATTTCGGGTGACGTCGTTCAGTTCGTCGAAACGACCGACAGAGCTCTCGTAAAAGAAATGCTCGAAATGGACGATGTGATCGACCTAATGATTCCGCGCGGAAGTGCCGAATTGGTCAAGTTCGTCGGCGAAAACGCCAAGATGTCAGCCATCACCGGCGGAGTTGGCGTTTGCCACACGTATATCGATGCCGACGCCAATCTTGAAGACGCTTTGAACATCGTCGTAAACGCCAAAACCAAACGACCTACCGTCTGCAACGCAATGGACACAGTGTTGATCCACCAGAGCGTCGCACGCGAGTTCCTGCCAAGCCTCGCAACCGAGTTCGGAGTCCACGACGTTGAGCTTCGCGCAGACGGACGTGCCATGAGCGTTCTCGATGCTCTTGCAGGTGGCGCCAAAGTCGTTCCTGCGCAAGCGGACGATTTCGGAACCGAGTTCTTGGGACTAATCGCATCGGTAAAGATCGTCGATTCAATTGATGACGCTATGGATCACATCGCCGAGTACGGTTCGAAGCATTCCGAAGCAATAATTTCTGAAAATACCGAAACAATCGAAAAGTTCCTGAACGAAGTCGATGCGGGCGCAGTTTTCGCCAACACTTCAACCTACTTCAACGACGGTGCACAGTTCGGGCTTGGCGCCGAAGTTGCCATCTCAACCAACAAACTCCATGCTCGGGGTCCGATGGGACTCAAAGAGATCACCACCTACAAGTGGAAAGTCCGCGGGCAAGGCCAGGTACGTGAGTAACGACAGGCAATAATTCATGGCACAGTTTTACTTTGAACGAGAAGTCCGCACGCCAACCGGCGAGTGCTACACGATTCTCGAAGATGGGAAGCCGGTAGGTCGACTCGATCTGCATTTCGTGCCAGGAATGGTTCACGGCACGATGATCGTTTCTGAATCGCAAACTCAGGACACGATCCAAGAACTGATGTCGATGGTTGATGAAGATCTAACCGATGCCGTAGGAATCGAACGGGAAGACCTCGTAGTTCACGTTCACCAAGGTCGCGATCTCGGAGTATTCACCCACAACGACAACACCCTCCACGAAGGCCACTCCGACACTCCGCCACCCGCCGCTGGAGCGTAGCGGGACACGTCGTTCGTCGTTGCGAAAGGTTCAACGACCACCACGCACTACCCTCGTCCCGACGAAGTGGAGGGATCACGTACACCACGGCGACGCTCGGCGACTCAGTGCGAAAACCGACCTGCCCTCATTGTCATTGCGAGGAGGAACGACGTGGCAATCAGCGCCCCAACCCAACGCGACTAAACGATTCAGGCAACCACGAACAATCGTGTGGTCGCATCGAGAGCAGTAGAACCCTAAGCCTTCGCCGTCCATTGCTCGTATAAATCGTTAAGCAGCGACGTGTTGCGCACAAGTTGCTGGTTCAGCTTTTTGCCCGCCCGAACATCCTTCTGCTCGAACGCATCGCTTAGCGCCTGCTCAAGTTCCGATTTCTCAGACTCCGCCTCATCAATCCGACGCTCCAACAACGCGACATCAGCGCGAACCTCGGCTCGTTCGACTCGACCATTCTTGGCACGGTTGCGATCGGCTCCCCGACTCGATACTCGCCCTCGTTCCGCTGGTGCAGTCTTTTGCGCAACTTCCCAATATTCAGAAAAATTGCCTTCGAACGAAACTAGATCACGGTCTTCAAGCTCAACAACACGTCCGACGATCTTGTCCAAGAAGTATCGATCGTGCGACACGACCAATATCGTGCCCTCGTAGTCGTAAAGTGCTTCTTCGATGGCTTCCCGCGCCGGAATATCCATATGATTCGTCGGCTCGTCGAGTATCAGAAAATTCGGCTTCAACTTCATCAGCGAAGCCAACTGCAACCGATTGCGCTCACCGCCCGATAAGTTCGACACCTTCTTGATCAGGTCTTCTCGCGTAAACAAGAAATTACGCAGTAAAGCGAACGCTACCGTCTCGTTACTCTCCGGCGGTGCCGATTTCATCGCTTCGAGAATTGTTCGGTCGCCATCGAGAATTTCCTGCTGCTGGGCGGCGTATCCAGCTCGAATACTCGGACCAATCCGAATGACATCATTGTTCCAATCGCCAAATTCGATGATGTCTTTGAGCATCGATGTCTTACCGCTTCCGTTTGGTCCGATAATCGCAACCCGTTCGCCGCTGGTGATATCAAGATCAACATTTTCGAGCAGCGAGTTATCGTCGAATCGCTTCGAATACCCCCGAACTTGCAGCACGATATTTGCTTGGGTCTTGCCACCAACGAACTCGGCTCCGATAGCCGATACTTCCGACACCGGCTTCTCGACCGCTTGGTCCTCTTCTCGCGCCAACTGCGAGCGACGTGATCGCAGCCGCCTGCCAGCTTTTTTGCTTGCCTGGGCGCGTGCGGTCAGTTCCAGTCGCTTAACCAACGCTTCAAGCTGGGCGAGCCGTTTCTGGTTGGCGCTGTAGTCGGCCTGTTGCGCCAGCAATTCACGAAGACGCGTGGCTCGATAAGCGGAGTATCCGCCGACGTATCGACTCACTTTGCCATCTTCGAGCGTAAGAATTCCTGTTGCGACTCGATCGAGTGTGTGACGGTTGTGCGAAACGATCAGCACTGCGCCATTAAACGCGATCAAAAACTCTTCGAGCCACGCCAATCCTTGAAAATCTAGATGATTGCCGGGCTCGTCCAGAATCAGAAAGTTCGGATCTTTCAGCAACGCCTTCGCCAGCGAAAGAACGTTCTTCTCACCGCCAGACAACGTGCCTACTAATTGGTCTTCCATTCCTTGCAGACCCAGCGAATCGAGGGTCTTTTGGGCTTCAGCAGGTCGATTATCGGCGTCGGCTGCATCGTATTTATCACGAGCGACTTGGTACGATTCCATCGCGTCGTCGAGTTCCTCGGGAGAGGCAGTCGCCATGTCCGACTCAGCCTGCCGAAGATCGTTTTCCAACTCGACATATTCAGCAACCAGCCAGTCCATCACTAACTCGTCGTCACCAGCGTCAACGTACTGAGGCACGTAGCCGACTCGCACATTTGTGGCGATGTGAACACCGCCGTCGCTCGGGATGTCTTCTCCAAGAAGAATCTTGAGCATGGTCGTTTTGCCAGAACCGTTCGGACCAATTAGTCCTAGTCGATCTTCAGAACCAATCTCAAAAGTAACGCCCTTGAGGACTTTTTGACTGCCGTACTGGGCAGTGACGTTATTTAGATTGGCAACAAGCATGATCGAAGTATTTTACCGGGGCGAATGCCTGATCTCGCCTACCAATTCTTACCACTCCTTCTACGAACTCGAAGTAGAAACTTGTATATTCCGAGCAATCGACCGCCGTTACATATCCCGATGCGGTTCAAGGAGTACCTGATGCCAACTGACACGATAGTCGAATCAAAAGAAATTCAAGTTACGTACGTTGCAGGCAATAGTGCGCGCTCTATCGCCGAACAAGCACCCAAAGCAGTCGATGAATTGGAATTAGCCATTCCAACGTTGGTAGGCAACAAGTTCTACGGCATCGTGGTCGAAGGCGAATATCGCGCATGCGTAAAAATCGATGAATTCAGCGACAGCGAGTTCGTCGATTCACTGCCGAAATTCGAAATTCCGGGTGGACGATACGTACATCGACGGCTCGTCGACTGGAATCACAACGTAGAGCTGCTCGTAGAAACCGTGGAAGAGCTCACGTCTCGAGCCGATCACGATCCTTCAAGGTTCGTAATTGAGTACTACAGAAGTCACACCGAAGTCGTTATTCGAGTGCCAGTCACCTAGTTGTCGAACACGTCCATCAGAGCCTGAATGTAGCCGTTTGCGTACGCCCGACCTTGATGACCCCATTGGGTATCGCCAGTCGTAACCGGCACGTGATCGTTGACCAGCACACCTTCGAATCCGACTTCTTTGTATATCTTGAGCGCTCGAATCATATCGACGTGACCTGTGTTGATGAACTCCTCAACAAACGGCTCGCCAGCGTTCGATACGTTCCTGAAGTGAACGTAGAGAATCTTCTTGCGTTCGCCAAAGTAGCGAATCATGTCGTAGATTCCTTCACCCTCGGCGTCATCCATTTCAGAGAACGTTCCCTGGCAGAACTCGATTGCGTTCGATGGCGAATCAACGATCTCGATAAGTCGCTTGTACGCAGCGAAACTGTTGAGCAAACGAGGAACACCACCAACTGAATCGACCGGTGGATCGGCAGGATGAATTCCAATACGAATTCCCTCCTCTTCGGCGACCGGTGTGATTATCTTGATCCAGTATTCGAGGTTCGCCCACATCTCCTCTTCGGTGTACTCACGACCGTGAGTCAGATCGAGATCGGCGTGCTGCGAATGGTCGTAGGCGGTAACTGTTGTACCTGCGCGGCTAACGGTGTTTTCGGCGTTTCGCCATACGCCGGAAGGCATCCAGTTGTATCCGAAAATCGGAATGCCCGCTCGTGCGATGTTTCGCACGGTATAGATCATGTTTTCGATCTGCTCGTCTCGCTTCGGACCACCAAGCATGATGTGATCGTAGAAAGAACTTGGAACGTTTTCGAGCGCTTCCAAATGAAGACCGTGTGATTCGACACGTTTTCTCACTGCTACAAGGTCGTCAACTTCCCATTTTGATTCGCCGCGGACCACTGCCCAGTTTTCGCCAACACCCATGCCGGTATACGACTGAAGCACGATATCCGTCGCGCCGTACTGGGCTGAAAAAGTGAGCAGCCTGTCGAGTGGCGTGTCGCCAGGATTATTCCCGTTTACGAAGTTGAAGCCTAAGCGCATGTTTTATTTTTCCAATATTGCGAAGCATTCATTCGCAACTTCTTTTAGTGATTTTGTTGAATCGACGTCGATCTGTTCGAGACCTAGTCGATTTACTTCGCAGACCATTCTGCGGTTGTATTCGATATTTCGGGGGAGGTATTTTTGAATCAGCATCTCTTGATCGGAAGCCCCTGCATAAAAACGATCGGCTCCTCGAACTCGTTGTTCGAGAAATTCGTCGCTCGCTGTAAGCCAAACGGCCGATACACCGTCGATATCTTCCAGCAGTTACGCTACCCGTTCAGGCCACATCGCCCAGCCTTCGTAAACGATAGGTAATCCCCAATCGGCGTGCGATCGGATACTAGCTTCGATTCCCGGCCACATCTCTTCGTGCATACCCATCCCGTCAGCGAGTAACTGCTCTACAGAACGAGTGGTGTAATAGTCGCGGTAATCGACGCCGTCCATCGCATGCGATCGGGGATGCGTGTCAGCGGTCGTAACCGTTTTGATCGCCAGTCCAATGTCATCGGTCGACGTACATCCATATCCGAGTCGAGATGCAATCGACCGCGCAACTGACGACTTACCTACCATCGGAGGTCCACCGATTACGAGAACTTTTGGGTGCGACATTCAGGTATGACTCGGATCCGACTGGCTAATTACCAATCGAGCCGACATTACCAAGAAAACGTGCCACCGGCACTACTTATAGTTCTCGAACAGCTGTCCCCAGTCGGTTTTTAGCGCTTCGTTTACGCGCTTTCGACCGACCATTGGAAGCCAGAATTTGTTGTGGTAAACGTTCGACGCCCAGTATGCCCAAGGAGCGATTGGCGAACGCAAAAGCGCGCCCTCAAGCGGCTTTAGAGGACCGTGATAGATCAGTTTTTGGCCACGAGAAGCTAGCGTGCTTTCGTTGCCATTGAAATTCCAGTTCACATCGGCGATATCGTCACCAACAACTTCGATTTCCGAAGGCTTACCGACACCAAGTCCCATTTCGTGGGCGATACGAATCATCGGAATCGACATTGGGTCGAGTCCCATCATTTTCGCTGCAACAGCGTCGATCGCTACTTGGTCGGCAGAAGCGAGAATCACGTTTTTGTTGTGAATCCGCATCGCACGAGGACCAGGACCATCACCAGCGAACGTTCCGTCCATAACCGCGAACAGACCTGAGTGAATCTCTTTCTGAATCTGCAATAGATCGACCAGAGTTTCGTGAATAACAGAGTGAGTCCAGTGGCGGTATCGATGCAACAGACCGCCAAAAGCGTTCTTCATCGCACCCGTCATCGTCGTAAACACGTGAGTCTTCACCGTAGGAAGCTGAACAATGTTCGTACCCGGGAACACTTCAGGAATGTACAGACCGTCTTTATAAACATCGTCGAGAACCAGCATTTTGGCAGTCGGCTTGTACGGAACCCACTTCACTGGCGGAACGTCGAGAGTGATGTGATCCAGCCCAAGTCGATCTTCGACCAGCTTGTGCTTGTTCTTCTCACGACCTTCAGCCGGGTTGACCACAACCGTTCCGTTGTGAGCAGCGGTGAGCTTGTCGAAACCGTCGGCTCGAAGCTTTTGAGTAACGCCATCGATCTGCCAAGGAGCCGTTGAGCAGGCAGGGTAGTAGTGTTGCCACGAAATATTCACCTTGAGGAAGGTATCGATATCGGGGATCAAAGCAGTTTGGTAGTCGGCCAAATCGAGAAGGCGTGCGTAGTCTTCAATCACCGTTTCAGGTGATGTGTATATAACCGCTACTTTGCCCATCTTGGGTTCAGCATGCGGAATGTCGGGCTGGGTTAGAACCCGCCCCTCGTCTCTGATCATCGAGACCATTAGTAACTCTCACCCTCTTGGTTGCGCCACCGAATTGATCGGCGTTCGACACATTCGTCACATTTCAGATCAAAAGCGTAGCGGCATCCCACTCAATGCCCAAACGTTTTGATTGCAAAGACAGTGTATCTTTGGTCGAAATCACACCACTACTCGCGCTCTATCCAGATTTGACCCAACTCAACTCAAACCCAATCATCGATTCTTGCACCCACGTGCTTCCTGAATCATTCGCCGCCGATCGTGAGCGACTCTCTCGATCTGACAGCACTTTCCGGACTTTGTTTGTCGATCCAAAGGCGAAATTCTCAAAGTACGACGATCTAATCACATCGATGGACGAAGCAGGTGTCGACGTTTCTGTGTGCGCGGGATTCGGGTGGACCGACCCTGAAGTCGCTCGTATTTCGAACGACTACAACCTAGAGGCAGCTCAATCACACCCAGACCGACTCGTGGCTTTTTGCAGCGTGAATCCGCTCTGGGGCGAAGATGCCGTGGAAGAAGTAAAACGATGCCACGCCGCCGGAGCCAAGGGCATCGGAGAGCTTCATCCGAATACACAGGGCATCCTCGACGCCGATCTCGCCGCACTAGCGCCAGTGTTCGATACGGCGAAAGACTTGAAAATGCCGATCCTCATGCATGCATCGGAACCTGTCGGGCACGGGTATCCGGGCAAAGGGAGCGTTACTCCCGAGCTTCTGATGGCACTTGTGAATGCGTTCCCAAACAACAAGTTCATATTCAGTCATTTCGGAGGCGGATTGCCGTTCTACGGATTAATGCCCGAGGTGAAGTCGGCTCTCAAGAACGTCTATTTCGATTCGGCAGCGTTTCCGTTCCTCTATCGCCCCGAGGTATTCGATGTTGTTGCTCGTTCAATAGGAGCCGACAAAATCCTTTTCGCCAGCGATTATCCGCTCGTTAGCCAGAAGCGTGCGCTCGACGAATTTGCGAAATCGGGACTGCCGGCAGATCAAACTCAGATGGTTCAGGGTGCGAACACTGCCAAGCTATTGAGAACGCGCATATAACACCGACAAACACCAAGGTTGAACTCACAACTGGGGACTCCACCTAATACGACTTCACGATTTACCTATGCCTGAATTTGCCTTGCGCTCAAATTGGGGCGTATATTGAATTTAGATATGAACAACGCACTCCGCACCACAACTACGAACTCGCAGCAGGCTTGTACCTGTATGTGTACCTGTACGCCCGCAGGGGTTCCTAGTTTTGCGTGTTGCACTTGTTGAAGTAATCCAAGTCGCAACGTAGAGAAGTTAGAACCCCTGTCGCAAAACAGGGGTTTTTTATTGCTCCAAAAAAATGCAACCACCCCGCCATCAAGCACATATCTATAACGGAACCAACATCATGATCAACATACTCAAAATCGCTCTCTCTGGCTTACGCAAGGCCGTCGACTCCGCCCAAGGACTCGCCATTGAAGCCGACTCGTTAACATCCGCTCCCAAAAGCCGCTAGGCCTTAGCCGATCTGTCATCCTGAGCCCGACCTCCACTGAGCAAGTCGAACGTGTCGAAGGGTCAACGGCAAACGTCGCCATACACGCCAGCGATTCAAGCCGAATTTCCCGAAATCCCAACGAAACACCGGGTTAAGCGGTGTAACATTCCGCCTCAACAGAGGCATCGCACACCAAACTTACGAATAAGTGCGATGAGGGGATTTCAGAAATGCCGGCTCTCACAGCTGAACAAAAAGATCATTTCGAAGAATACGGATTCGTACGCGTTGAAAACGTGTTCGATCCGGAAGCCACGATCGACCCCGTAATCGACGAATACGCTGGGGTTCTCGATTCGCTGGCGGAAAAACTATTCGCTGAAGGCAAAATCACATCGACCTACTCCGAACTCGAATTCGGCGACCGCGTAACGAAAATCTACGTTGAGTCGAACGAAGTTCATAACCAGTATTTCGATTTCTCTCTCCCGCAGACCGGCGTTCTATCCGACACCCCGTTCTGGGCAGGTCCGGCAGTATTCAACGCCCTTACCGCACCCGGTGTAATCGACGTTGCGGAATCAGTCGTTGGCGGAGAGGTCTACTCGAACCCCGTTCAGCACGTTCGAATCAAAATCCCTGAATCAGTATCTCCACGTGATGAAAACGGCAACGTTATGTTCGGCGTAAGCCCTTGGCATCAGGACGCTGGAGTCATCAACGAAGCAGCCGACAAAACTAATCTCCTAACAGTCTGGTTCCCTCTCATGGACGCCGGCGTGGAAAACGGCTGCCTGACGGTAGTTCCGGGTTCCCACCGCGGCGAGTTACTGACGCACTGCCCCGGATATAAAGACCGCCCCGGACTACAAATTCCAGAAAATCTCTTCAACGTTGGCGATTCGATGCCGGTTCCAGTGAAAAAAGGCGATGCACTGCTGCTCACTAAGAAAACGGTTCACGCATCACTCCCGAACATCAGCAACAGCATCCGCTGGAGTTTCGATCTGAGGTACCAGCCAACTGGCGAAGCGACTGGTCGCGACGTGTTCCCAGGGTTCGTAGCACGCAGCGAATCGAATCCAGGCTCAGAACTACACGATTCAGGCACGTGGTACGAAATGTGGAAAGACACCCGCGATTCACTCGCAAGAGGTGAACAACCTTCGTTCAATCGCTGGAACCTAGACGACCCTTCATGCGCGTAATTACGACCGCATGATTCCGACTTCAGCCGAACTAGAAACGCTCCGTGAAGCCGGAAAAATCGCTTCCAACGCTCGAAACTGGGCTGCGGAAACGATCAAGCCGGGCTATCTATTACGCGATCTCCAAGAGGGCATGGAAACGATGATTCGCGAGGCGGGCGCTCTGCCTCCGTTTCCATCTCAGACCAGCAGAAACAACGTAGCCGCGCACTATTGCTCGTCGCCAACCGACAACTCGCGTTTTGAAGAAAACGACTTGGTGAAAATTGATGTCGGAGCTCACATCGACGGGCTAATTGTCGACACCGGAGTTTCCGCCGATCTCTCAGAAGACCAACGCTGGAAGAGCATGATAGGTGCCGCTTCCGACGCTCTCGATGCGGCAATTGCCATGTGCTCACCAAACGTCGAAGTTGAAGATATCGGAGAGCGAGTTGATGAAGTCATCACCAAAGCGGGCTTCAAGCCGATCCTGAACCTTACGGGGCACGGTCTAGGCAGATACACCCTGCACGATCACCCACAAATCCCGAACGCAAGAATCGGACTAAAAGGATCACTCGAAGCCGGTTCGATATTTGCTATCGAACCATTCGCAACGTCTGGGCGCGGATACATCAAAGACGACGGCAAGCCAGAAGTGTTCATGCTTGAACGACCGCCAAAGCCATCGAACAAAATCGATGCCGAAGCATTTGCCGAAATCGAAAGCTGGCGAGGTCTGCCGATCGCACGACGCTACTTCAACGATCTTCCCAAAAAGCCGTTCGAGCGAACCCTTAAAGAGCTAATCAAACAGGGTGTAATGCGCGAGTACCCTCCTCTTATCGAAGTAACGGGGCATCACGTCGGCTGGAAAGAACACTCGATCTGGCTCGGCCCACTCGGACCCGAAATACTCACAGCGTAATCGTCGGCCCCAATGTAGCGAACAAAATCGGGTGTGAAAATTTACAAGTGTCATCCTGAGGTTCTCGAAGGACGGCAGTTAAGGCACAATATTCTAGTCCGCAAACTATCACTTGCATCAGAGAATCATTTGACCTACAAAAAGATAAACGGCGTCATACCAATCCTTCAAACACCGTTCGACAACAACGGTGGCATCGATACAACGGGTCTTCGTGCGGTGGTCGAATACAACATCGATGCCGGAGTCAACGGAGTTGGCATCGCGCTCGCGAGTGAAGTTCAACTATTCAACGAAGCCGAGCGAGATTTGCTGCTGAAAACAGTTGTCGATCAGACCAACGCCAGAGTTCCTGTTGTGATGAACACAGGAGCCGGAGGAACCGACCTCGCCGTGTACTACAGCAAGCGTGCCGAGGAACTTGGCGTTGATGCCGTAATGATCACCCCTCCGAACTCCGGAGTAGGCTCTTCAAATCCCGAAGCCATTCGCCAGTATTTCCGAAGCATCGCAAACGCAGTAAACGTGTCGGTCGCACTCCAAGACGTGCAATTCGCCCAAGTTGCTCCGCAGATGGTCGCCGAGATGTCGAACGAACTAGAAAATATCGTCGCTTGCAAGATGGAAACACCGCCTACGGCAGCCCGAATCGCTGCGACTGTCGAAGCTGTTCAAGGCAAGATCACCGTACTCGGCGGAGGCGGTGCAACCTACCTCATGGAAGAGCTATCGCGTGGCAGCACCGGAACGATGCCGTTCAGCTCCACTCCGGCAGAGTTCGTGGAGGTTTTCAAGCTCTACAAGAACGGTGATATCGAAGGTGCAACCGAGCTATTCAATCTCCGAATCGCCCCGCTTTGCCACTTGGTTAGCCAAGCGCCCGAACTCGCCATAGGCTTCCACAAGCAAATACTCAAAAAAAGAGGCCTGATCGAATCTGCAACCGTCAGAGAACCCGCTGCCAAACCCGACAAACACACCCAGCGAGACATCGACGCTCTACTAGAACGAGTGATCGTTTAGCTGCTTGGTACCAAGGTTTTGGACAAAACGCAGTAAGTAGCCATCGGGGTCCATCACCCACAACTGCATTTCACCGTGCAGCAAATTGTCCTGTCGATGCCATTGTTCACGTATAGGAATTTTCAATGAATGACCAGCAGTCTCCAACGAGATCGTAATCTCGTCAATGCCGTCGACTCGAATGGAAAAATTAATTCCTCTCCCGCGAGGAGTGTCCAAATCCCCGGTTCGTGAATGCTGATTGTCATTGTCCTGTAGCAACATAAGCTGCGCCGACCCAATTGAAAGAAATACAAAACTCTCTTCAGGCCGCTGATATTCAACGCGAAAACCCAGCACATCACGATAGAAAGCGAGTGATTGTTCGACGTCACTGACAATCAGTTCAGGAATGAGCGAACTAAATTCCATAGAAGACAATGTCCAACCCACTCACCCGCCGAAGTCGAACTCTAGGCCTACGCCCTGCGCCTTCGCCTGTTCGTAGACCTGTGCCGCACAGGAAATGTCCTGTACCGCCAGACCGACACTCTTGAACAGAGTGATCTCCTCATCGTTCTCACGACCCGGCAGTGTGCCATTAATGACCTCACCGATAGAACCGTGAATGTCGTCAGCCGACAGCACACCCTCTTCGATCGGAATCTGAATATCACCAGCTTCGTTCAAGCAAGCCTGAACCTGATCGCAAATAATCTTCGACTTCACAACAGTCGCTGAATCGAGTTCACGAACCCCAGCAGCGTGCGATCCAATCGCATTGATGTGAGTACCCGGCTTCCACCAGGATCCATCGACCACTGGTTCAACAGCACTGGTAATCAGCGTAACAATGTCAGATTCTCGAACCAATCCCTCGGCACTTCCAGCAACTTCAACCGAAATACCGGTCGTAGAAGAAAATTCCTCAGCAAACGCCTGCTTGGCGGCATCGTCACTTCGTGAGTAGACGAGAATCGTCTCGAGATCGGCCGATTCTGCCAATGCCAGCACCTGACTTCGAGCCATAACTCCGGTTCCCAGCACTCCAGCAACCTTCGAGTCTTTTCGGGCAAGATGCTTCGTCGCAACCCCACCACTAGCACCGGTTCGAACACCGGTAAGAAGTCCGCCGTCCATCGCAGCAACTACCACGCCAGTCTTGTTGTCCTGAACTAAAATCGTGCCAATCGTGGTCGGCAATCCGAACTTGGTCGGGTTCTCTTTGTAGACCGTCACCGCTTTGATTCCGAGTGCTCCACCCGATTTCAAGTACGCCGGCATGTAGGCGATCCAACCACCAACTGCGGGATCGATCATCACGGTGCGATCCGGCATCTCCGCAGTGCCCGCCGAAAGCTCGCCGAACGCCGCTTCGACTACGTCGATTGCCTTTGACATTGGAAGTAGCTTTTGTACGTCGGATCGGTTCAGCAGTAGCGCCAAGAGTATTCTCCATCTCGGATGAGTTCGCTGGGTACATCAGTTCAAATACACCCACATTGTTTGAATTACGGTCGAATTATAACGATGGTCTTTCTTCGATCGAGAATCCGCAGCGAAATCCTTTCGGTTCGCATCGCTTAACACTTAGTTCACCCGAAGAACCGATTCGAATGTATCGTTGATGTAATAGAAACTGAATTAGAGCGATGGCCTTTTAGGACGCACGTGTGACGAAATCGAACGACAAAGATCCCTGGATCGGCGGAGAATCAACCCCTTCTCCCGAGCCCAAAGCTGAAGCGAAAGCCGAAGATTCGGCTGAACCTGACGACGCGATCAAGGCCAACGAAATCACTGAAACACCCGAAACGGTAGTCGAGCCTGAGAAGGTCGATATACCTGCGGAAGACAGTGCTGATACTGCCGAAACGCCCGAAGCAGTTGTAGATTCTGAAACAGTCGATGAATCTCCAGAATCCGACGACCAAGAGTCAGATGAAGCTTCAGAGGATGGCTTCGTGCCATCAGTAGTCCCGAAACGGGATCGCAATATCGGTGAAGAGCCGTACCACGGCGGCCGAGGTCGAGGCGGATCGTCTCTTACATATACCCCTAAGTCCGAAGCGAACTACGTTCCGGCAGAACCGAAGCTCTACGTCGCTCCCGGCATGGAAGATGACGACGGTGAGGAAAAGTTCGGATTCCCTGAAGTTCCCGAAAACACGCAGCGATTGTTTATTGCGATCGAAATCCCACGCGCTGTGAAACGTGAGCTTTCCGACCTGCCAAAAAGTTTCATCCCACGAGAGTACGAGCGTGTTCGATGGATCGGCGAAGAGGCGATGCATTTAACGCTCAAATTCTTGGGCGACGTGCCGATCGAACAAATTCCAGATATCAAAGCAGCTCTCGAGCAGTCTGCAGAATCGACCGGACGCTTCCAGATGAAAATCGGTCGAACCGGCTGCTTCCCGTCGTTCCGCGACCCACGTATTTGCTGGGTCGGGTTCAATGGCGAACTACGACGACTTGAACAACTCCAAGGCAGAGTCGAGGGTCAAATGGTCGGACTCGGGCTCGAACGCGACGACCGAAAATTCGCGGCTCATGTCACTGTTGGTCGAACACGACCGGGTGTCCGTGGTCGGTTTGCACAAGACGTTGGCGCCTCGTGGCAACACGCTCCATTAAAGTCGAGCGGAAAAGTCATTCAAGTCACAGCAATCGCTCTATACCGCACCTACCTCGACGAACAAGAAAACACCCAATACGAACAGCTAGCCAACCACGAACTAGGCTAAATTTCACTGGGTGTGCTCGCCGCAATCGTTTTCCAAAGTGTCACATTCGCCAACCGCCAACACCCGCGGAGCCACGTTCTGTCCTCCCTCCTTCGGGAGGGAGTTAGAGGGAGGGTAGATTGGGACGTGCGACCAAGTGCGAATGCACGCCCGGAGTTAAAAACCGACTACTGCGCCGAAATCCGTCAGCACCTATACTTAACGCCGTTACAAGTAACGACGGAGATACGATCGATTCTGTGCACCCCTTTCGAGCGAGCTCGGTACGGTGGAAGCGAGCATGGGGCAAGAATCGATCATCACTCCCGAACTGTTCACCGAACATCAGGGCGAACCTGACAACTAGGCTGAACCGTCCCCGCCGAACGTTACATCGGCTCAACTGAGTGTCCCGATAAACGAAAGTGCATCGGGAAACAAGGGTGGTACCGCGGTACCGTTTTATTTCAAAACGCCCGTCCCTGAACCATTTAGGGGCGGGTGTAATTTTTTAACCTGCGAATACGCCGAAGCCCAATAAATAAATCCAAATAGCAGGAACGATCCGTGCCGAAGGCACTAAGGAAAATAACGTGGCGAGCCACTTCGATTCGGTAGATCCAAAAGTCGACTTCGTAGCCAAAGAGGAAGAAATTCTCAAATGGTGGGAAGACAACGACATTCCCGCTCGCTACCGAGCCCTAAACGACGATAAAGAGAAGAAATTCTCATTCATCGACGGCCCAATCACCGCCAACAACGCCATGGGCGTTCACCACGCTTGGGGTCGAACATACAAAGACCTCTTCCTCAGGTTCCGCAACATGCAGGGCTACAAGCAGCGGTTCCAGAACGGATTCGATGGACAGGGCCTTTGGATCGAAGTCGAAGTCGAAAAAGAGATGGGCTTCAAGTCGAAGCGCGACATCGAAGCATTCGGAGTAGGCAAGTTCGTCGAAGAATGCCGCAAACGAGTCGATCGTTTCGCCGCACGTATCTCCGAGCAGTCCAAACGACTCGGCTACTTCATGGACTGGGACAATTCCTACCACACGAAGTCTTCCGAAAATAACTACACCATCTGGCACTTCCTAAAGACCTGCGCCGACAAAGGCTGGATCTACAAAGGCCGAGACGTCATGCCTTGGTGCCCACGCTGTGGCACCGGACTTTCTCAGCACGAGATCGTCACCGAGGGTTATCAGGACATCACCCACGACAGCCCATATTTGAAATTCCCTCTCACCGACGAAGGTCACGAAGGCGAGAACCTACTCGTCTGGACCACCACGCCATGGACTCTCGCAGCAAACGTCGCTGCTGCCGTGAACCCCGAGTACACCTACGCCAAGGTCGAAGACCGCGGCTCGATCATCTACTTCTCGAAGTCGCTAATCGAATCGCTGAAGAAAGACCACGTGCTCACTGAAGACGCCAAAGTAATCGGCGAAGTAAAGGGTTCCGAACTCGTCGGACTCAAATATCGTGGACCTTTCGACGAACTCCCCGCACAAGCAGAAACAATAGAGCAGCACCGCGTGCTGGCGTGGGACGAAGTTGGCGAAGACGAAGGAACCGGAATCGTTCACACCGCTCCCGGCGCTGGTGCCGAAGATTTTAAACTTGGAAAAGAGAACGGGCTCACGCCAATTGCACCGCTCGACCAAAACGGCATCTACATGGAAGGCTTTGGCGAATTCACAGGCAAATCTGCTGCCGACGTCAAAGACATGGTCTTCGACTCGCTCAAAGAAAAAGGCCTGCTAGTTCGGGTAAACAAATACACCCACCGCTACCCGGTCTGCTGGCGCTGCTCGACCGAACTGGTCTTCCGATTGGTCGACGAATGGTTCATCAACATGGACGAAATTCGACCCAAGATGGAAAAAGCCACCAAGGAAATGAACTGGTATCCAGAGTTCGGTAAAGCACGTGAGCTCGACTGGCTCAAAAACATGCAGGACTGGATGATTTCCAAAAAGCGGTACTACGGTCTCGCCCTACCGATCTACGCCTGCGATTGCGGAAACTTCGACGTGATGGGCTCTCAAGAAGAACTCAAAGAACGTGCAGTCGAAGGCTGGGACGAATTTGAAGCAAGCGGCGCATCGCCACACCGACCGTGGGTCGATGGTGTAAAAATCGCCTGTTCTGACTGTGGCGAAACCGTTGAGCGAATCGCCGACGTCGGAAACGCGTGGCTCGACGCCGGAATCGTTCCATTCTCGACCATCGGCTACAAGTCCGATCCCGAGTACTGGAAAGAATGGTTCCCCGCCGACTGGATCTCAGAAAGCTTCCCGGGCCAGTTCCGAAACTGGTTCTACTCGCTCATCGTCATGGCAGCCGTTCTTGAAGACTCCTTGCCCGCCAGAAACGTTTTTGCCTACGCCCTAATGCGAGACGAAAACGGTGAGGAAATGCACAAGTCAAAAGGCAACGCCATCTGGTTCGAAGAAGCAGCCGACAAGATGGGTGTCGACGTAATGCGCTGGACATACAGCCGCCACAACCCTGCTTCGAACCTCAACTTCGGCTACAAGACCGGAGACGAAGTACGACGTCAGTTCGTAATCCCGCTCTGGAACATCTACTCGTTCTTCACGACCTACGCGAATCTCGATAATTGGACCCCTGAAGACTGCACGATTCCTTCGTCGTTTGGGTTTACTCCCGATGGCGAAAAGAACGCCTACGAAAACTGGCAGATGTCGGACGCTGAAGGCTTCTCAGAGCTCGATCGCTGGATTCTTTCTGAGCTAAACCAGCTGATAGCTAAGATGACCGACAATCTCGAAAACTGGCAGCTTCCATACGCTGCCGAAGCTGTCGAACAGTTCGTTGAAGATCTGTCGAACTGGTACGTTCGCCGATCACGTCGACGCTTCTGGAAGACAGAAGGCGACATCGACAAGAACGCCGCCTACTCGACGCTCTACACATGCCTAACAACGCTTTCGCGCTTGATTGCACCAATGACGCCGTTCATTGCCGACATGTTGCACCGCAATCTCGTCGCCGACCGAGTGGCAGATGCCCCAGATTCGGTTCACCTGACCTCTTGGCCAAAAGCCAACACGTCGCTCATCGATGAAGATGTGATGAACCAGACTAGGCTCGCAATTCGCTTGGCGTCGCTGGGTCGTTCAGCACGTGCACAGTCACGTCTGAAAGTTCGACAACCGCTCGCCGAGTTCGTTGCAGAAGTTCGACACGATTGGGAGCACTTCGCTCTCGCTAAGATCGAAAACGTTCTCAAAGAAGAACTCAACGTGAAGTCAGTTCGAGACGCCGCGGAAATGGGCGGGTTGTTGGGATTCGAAATCAAGCCGAACCTGCGCATACTCGGACCCAAGTATGGCAAGCAAGTCGGTGAAATTAGAAACGCAATTCAAGCCGCCGATGCTAATGAAATCGCTCGTGCCTCAGAAGCCGGAGAAAAGATTTCGCTTGAAGGGTTCGAACTCGAATCCGACGAAGTTCTCATAGAACGAGTGGCTCTCGATAACTATGCCGTTGCGACCGATGCTGGATACGCCGGTGCGGTTTTGACCGAGGTTTCGGAAGAGCTCAAGGCTGAAGGAACCGCCCGCGAAATAGTTCGATTAGTTCAGAATCTACGAAAAACGTCAGGGCTAGAAATCTCAGACCGAATCAACCTGTGGATTTCGTGCCCAGAAGCAGTCACTGGTGCGCTAATGACCCACGCCGACTACATCGCCGAGGAAACCCTCGCCGAAAACATCGAGCTAGGCGCAGTTCTAAGCGACGATGCCCAAGGAGTTGCCGCATCCGACTCCATCGACCTCGACGACGGCTCAAAAGTAACAGTCAATCTAGAAAAGGCTTAGACAGCCGAAGGTTTCACCCATGAAAGCACTACTACTCTCCAAACCCGGTCCCGTCTCAAGCCTGAGCATCGGCGAAATTCCAACGCCCGAGCCTGGGCCTAACGAAATTCGTGTAAAAGTTCACGCAGTAAGCCTTAACCCAGTCGACTACAAGTTGGCTGGGCGCGGAAACGACAACTGGGCGTACCCGCACGTGCTCGGACTCGATGTAGCAGGCACGGTCGATGCGATCGGTTCCGACGTTGTCCAGTGGCGAACAGGCGACCGAGTCTTCTACCACGGTGATCTCAGCAAATCCGGCGGATACGCCGAGTATGCAATCACCACGGCTCACACAACGGCAAAAATTCCCGACAACGTATCGTTTGCCGAAGCTGCAGCAATTCCGTGCGCTGGTCTCACAGCTTACGAAGCGGTAGTGCGTCGGCTCGACGTCCAACCTGAACACACGGTCTGGATGCAAGGCGGTGCTGGTGGCGTAGGCGGCTTTGCGGTTCAAATATGCAAGAACATAGGCGCAACCGTCATCACAACCGCCTCTGGGCGAAATCACGAATTCGTAAAGTCGCTCGGCGCCGATCACGTTATCGACTACAACACCGAACACGTTGTGAACACGATCATGTCGATCACCAACAACCGAGGGGTCGATCGAGTTCTCGGAGCAGTCGATGTAAACACAGCGAACGAAGGCATTGAAGTGCTGAAGTTCAGAGGCGGACTCGCCTGTGTCGCCGGAATGCCTACGATTACTGACACCACGTTCGCTGGCGCAAAGTCGATCCACAACATCGCCTACGGTGGCGCTCATTCATCGACCAATCGAGCCGCTCAGTTCGACCTAGCCGATATGGCAACAGAAATGATCGCTCTAGTAGCCGACAAGAAGGTCGACCCGATGATCGAACAGACGATCACGATGGAAGAAATTCCTTCAGGATTGGCACAACTGGAAGGCCGCCACGTAAAAGGCAAAATCGTCGCCGAGTTTGTTTAGTTTCAGACTAACCAAAACCGATTAGCTGACAACCAACCGGGACATGCGATGATGTGGCATGCCTTCGACCGATTCACAGGGAACCACACCGCCAACGGCACGAAAAAGCTTGTGGCGTAATCCCGATTTCCTAAAAATCTGGACTGCGCAGTCCACTGCAAAATTGGGGCGGATGATGATGGTCGTGCCACTTGTCGCCATCCTCATACTCCACGCACGTCCGTATGAGATGGCGATCCTAGGGGGAGCGACGACTACCGCTGGCTTGCTGTTTGGATTGATTGCGGGACCGTGGATAGACCGTTCGAAACGCCGAATGGTCTTGGTCATATCCGATCTGGGATCGGCGACCACGCTCGCCAGCGTCGCAATCGCACACTTCCTGTTCGAACTTCACATCGAACATCTTTACGCAGTCGCGTTCTTGAACGGCTCATTAGGCATTTTTAACGAAGTAGCTCAACGCTCATACCTACCGAGCCTGATCGAGCGAGATCGCCTACTCGAAGCGAACTCGAAGATGGCAGCATCCGATTCGGTAGTCGAACAGATCGGATTTAGCGTGGGTGGATTCATCGCTCAACTCGCGTCAGCAATCGCAGCTAGCGTAGTACAAACGGTCACGTTTCTCGTTTCGGGGTTATTGGTACTTGCGATTCGTAAACCAGAGCCAGAACCGCCTAAATCGGATCGCAAACGCCCAAACATTCGACGCGAAATACTCGATGGATACAAATTCATCGGCGGCAATCAAACCTTACGGCTCATGACTATAAGCAGCGTTTTGCTCGGTGCTGCAAACGGAATTATTGGCGGAATGATCACCTTGTTCGCCATCTCGGAAATCGGGTTTCAACCAGGGCCACTCGGAGTGATCTACGGCGTTGGTGGCGTTAGCGCGTTCGTAGGTGCTCTATTCGCAACACGAGTTACGAAAAAACTTGGCGTCGGCAACACCATGGCACTCGGGTTGTTCTCGTACGGAATCATTGGATTTCTCATTCCGTTAGCTCCGACTCAAATCTGGATGGCTACGATCTTTTTCGTACTGCCTCAAATCTTTGGCGATGGGTTTTGGATAATGCATGACATCAACAAAACAAGCCTCCAGCAAGCGATCATCCCTGAGAACTATTTAGGCAGAGTGATCGGAGCGATGAAGGTTTCGGAGAAAATCGCCGCTCTCATTGGGCTGTCGATTGCAGGAGTCGTCGCTGAAGTGGTCGGACTACGAGTGGCTTTAGCTTGCGGAAGTGTAATTTGGCTCGCAGCGGGCGCAACGTATCTTCATCCCTCAATTCGATCAATCAGAGTCATGCCCGAATCGAAAATAAGCTCAGATAGTAACTAAGCCGAGCGTTACTCTCGACCAGATGAATTCTGTTGACTCTGCATCACAGGGCCTGAATTTCGTCTAATTTCTGGTTCGTCGTCATCGGCTGGCTCCTGAGCTCCCGTTGGAACCGGATTCGGCATGCCTGGTAACGACGCGGTTCCGCGTATACGATCCAAACTTCGTGAAAGCGAACGGTTTCGTTTTTTCTGTTCCGTTTCAGCCAGATAGTACGCGTATCGAGAGGTGAGCATCGCACCCACCAGCAAAATGATCGCCGATACGTAAACGAATATCATCAACACGATAATCGCGCTCAAACCACCGTAAACGTTGTTTGTAACACCGCCCATGTTCCGCAGGTAGAAAACGAAAATCGCCTTCGAAATTTCAAAAGCTGCCGCACCCGCAAGAGCGGTCGGCCAAACCTCTTTGAAACGAAGTTTCGTATTCGGCAGCCACCAATAGAGCGTCAAGAACACAATGAACGATAGAACAAGCGGGATAAACACCGCTAATCTTTGCCACAGAAATGGGTCGCTAATCGGGGCATCAGGAAGCCATATCGCCGACAGCTCCTGAATGAACGTAATGGCGGTTGTGATCAGCACTGACGCGAACAGGAGTGTTGCCGCCCCGAACATCAACGCGATGTCCATCAAGCGTTCAGTAAAGAACGGACGAGTTTTGTTGATGCCCCAGATGACATTGATGCTTTTGCGAACCGCACTAAATACTTGCTGCGATACCCAGAACAACCCGATGATAGCCACCACGCCGCCAGCAGTTCGGCCGCCTTTTATACCTTCAAAGAAATTTACAAGAAAGCTATCGTCGGTATCGCCAGTCTCTGCAAGAACTGGGATTTGCTCTTGAAGACCAGCAATAAGTTGCTCTTCAAATCCTTCGATCCCAAGGAACAGCGAGAATACTGCGATAAGTGCGAGCGTCAGCGGGAACAGCGAGAAAAATGCGTAGTACGCGATGGCGGCCGACATGTACGGACCGTTTTTAGCAAGGAACTCGTTGAAGTTGCTCGCTACGAATTTGATTATTGCTATGAACACACTAAACATTAGGGAAGCTATTGTGCCTACGTGCGCACGCTTCCTGCAATCGACGATCTAAACGGAATTAGACGATGAACGACCTGTCCCGAGAGTCAGTCGAAGGATATGGGGCAGAGTCGCATCTGTGCGGCCTTCCCTCCTTCGGGAGGGACCGAGGGAGGGGAGATTGCGACGCGTGACTGAGTCGTCCGACGACGATGGAGCCTAACGAGATTGCGATTTAATCCGAGTCATCCGATGACGAGCGCGACAACGCCCGCGACTAAGACCTCTAGTCGAGTTCGCCAGCACGGAACGCAGTGATGTAGTTCATTGCGAAATCGTCGTTGCCTTGGAGCAGATCCAACGCCAACTGCGCCGGCCCTGAATCCAAATCCACGTTCATTGATCGCTCGGCAGAAGTGGTCATGGGATCGATAATTCCAGAGTCGACACCGGCCTTAATCGCCAAATTAAGGAACACATCGTTGATGAGTCGACGTTTAGGAATGCCAAATGAAACGTTGCTCATCCCCCCGGCAATATGAATTTCGTCTCCGAATTCAGCACGAATCCCTTCGATAGCCTCGAATGCGTGCTTGCCGTAGCTCGAATCAACCGCGATAGGGAAGTACAAAGGATCGACAAAAATATCGGCTTTCTCCATGCCCTTCGACAATGCCATTTCGACTATGCGACCAACGTTTTCTAGTCGCTCCTTCGCATCGGCTGGCATGCCCACTTCGTTCGAAGCCATTACGACGGCTCGAGCGTTGTACTTCAAAGCCATGTCGATTGCTTCAGGGCGTTCGAGTGCGATCGAATTGAGCATCGGTCGCCCTTGCCCGCCACCGTAAGCCGCTAGACCAACTTCGATGATCTCTGGATTCGATGAATCGACGCTGGGAGGAACGGTAGATTCCGACTCAATGAACTTGACCAGCCATTCCATCGTGGCTTTCTGTTCGTGTAGTCGATAAGACGATTCGTCGACGTTCAGATCTAGATAGTGCGATCCAGTCCGTGTCTGCCTATCGATTTCGTACTTGATGTACGCCTTGCCTGAAGCCGCCTGATCGGCATCTCCATTGGCACCCATCCACATCGCTATCTGGAAGTGTTTTAGCGTGCCCTGCTCGTACGGCTGAGTGGTAGTGAAGTGTTCGGGAATATGCACGAACTTCCGCTCGCCATCGAGCTTGTATTTGATCGCCTCTTTGCCATCTTCAAATACGTGACCACGCACACCACCTCGCTTCACAACACGAGTGGCATGAATATTTTCGCCAATTACGGTGAACTGATCTGGACTATCGATGACTTGAGGCATTTTGATTCACTTATGAAATCGCTAAAGCTGTGAGCTCTTAGCTGGATTTTCCGAACGCGTACGGTCGTGTAAACGAGTATCGATTATGCCTTACCGTCGTTATTAACGGGGTTCTGCTTTGCGTGATGATCTCGGGATAGAAACGTGTTCGCCCACGCTGAAGTATTCCGAAGCGACGCATCTTTAAACACGACCGGGCGTTGCAGCATCTTCGTTTCATCACCGAACGGTTTTAGCCGATCGTAGGCACGAATCCAAATGCATTCTTTGTCGAGAACTTCGCACTTACCAGCCTTCGTTCCACCACAGGGTCCATTTCGTTGGCTTTTCACGCACTGCGATTCAGGGCACAAATAGGCGATGTCGGGAAGCGAGCAATCACCACAGTCTCGACAGTGGTAGGCGGGGACTTTCGTTGCTTGCTCAACGACATGAGCGACGCTCGAAAGCTTCTTACTTTTTTCTATCTGGCTATATACGGCTTTTCCGACCTTGAAGCCGACAGATCCTTCAGTGAAGGCTCGATCATGTACAAACTTACCGAGCCGATACTGCATCGGAACCGTAAATTTCGACTTCGTTCGAGCGGTTTTCGTCTTCGAAGCCAAATATGACTTGCTGACCTCGTTCGAACTGAGTCCAGCGTTGTCGCCCTGTTCGTAGTAGTAAAACTCGTCTGACTGTTTGAAATTGATCTCTTTGGCGAAATCTTTCCAGTCGTTTTCTCCGAACGAATCCGCCATATCGAGAATGCCCTGAATCCGTTTAAGCTGAGGCCGCCCCGATATGTACGCACCTCGATAGCCGATTCCTTTGAGAATCGCTATCTGCTTTGCAGCAAGTTCCGAAAAGAAAGCACGTCCGCGATCTTTCGATTTCGCCTGCTTGTTTGCAATATCTCGCAATTCGTCCGAGACCCAGACACCGGGGACTCCCCAATTGTTGAAGAACCGCCCTGCGGGTGCAGTAAGAATGAATACCGAACCGATTAGTGGCACGTTAATATTGTTCGAGGTGATGTACTGATACAGCTCCGATGCTTTTCGAGAGTCGTAGCCGATCTGCGTAATCGCAAACTTCGCTCCTGTTTGAACCTTTAACGCCAATTTGAAGTACTGAGTCATCAACTCGCCTTCAAGCTTTTTGAACGGACTTACCGCGCAGCCTGCGAAAAAGTTCGTTTTTTCCAAACGATCTTCACGACCAACCGATCCCCACATTTGGTTCGGCAACCCATCGTTCATCTGCGACATAAGCTCCAATAAGCCAACAGAGTCGATATCGAACACCGGCTGGGCCTGGCCCTTAAATCCGCCGATCGGATAATCTCCAGAAAGCGCCAACACGTTCGAAAATCCCTGACTCCCCAAAGCCCACAAGCGGCTCTCTACGCCGTTGCGGTTGTAGTCCTTGCACGACATGTTGATAACAACGTCTCGTCCACGGAACAGGAGATCCTGACCTAGAACTTCAGGTCGAATATGCGGATTACCACCGGGATTATCAGTCAGTGCCACGAAGTCGACGCGGTCGAACTCCGATAGCGACTTCGCAAGGTCAGCAGTTTTTCTCGATGCTTCTGCCATTAGAAGACCGCGTGATGTCTCGATTTCGACAGCGGTCAAAAATCGGTCACTGTTTTCGAGCATTCCCTGCAAATTGAGGGATTTTGAAGACGACGGTTCCAAGAAAACCTACTGCTAAATAACGAGAACTCTAGCCGAGTTCTCGCACCGTCACTGTGTCGAACACTTGGAATGTTTGCAAGAGTCGTAAGTGACAGTTCGGGGATATTTCGCTATCGGCACACACGTTTTGAGATAAAGGCTCTCGTATTGCAATATGAGATTCGTTCGACTTGAATCTACATGTGAAAAGCCCAATCGAACTCCCGAAGCGCGTTATTGGCATGATTAGGTAATGCAGCTACAGGTAGAATATTCGAGTGCTCGCAACTGGCCGTTACCGGATAATGGTTCCGTGTAACGGTTACGTGTATTTGAACTGCACCAGTTCTTAATAACGGTGAGAACCCAATCCTCGGAAACTTATGAAAACTAAGCAGCAGGTCGTAGTAGTTGGGCTAGGTCGATTCGGCGGTAACGTCGCTCGCACCCTATACCAACTGGGCCACGACGTTATGGCAATCGACATCGACGAAGAACGCGTCCAAACGCTCATGG
>JABIHL010000048.1 GCA_018649665.1 Chloroflexota bacterium
CGGGTAGCGTTGTTATCGACCTCGCTGCGGAATCGGGCGGAAACGTCGCAGGTACCGTCGCTGGTGAAATCATCAACAAGAACGGCGTAATGATCAACGGACCTATCAACGTCCCTAGCTCGATGCCGTTCCACGCAAGCCAGCTCTACTCTCGGAACGTAATGGCGCTATTTGATCTCATCATCGATCGAAAAGAAGGAACTCTTACCCTCGATTTCGAAGATGAAGTAATCGACACCATGTGTGTAGCCCACGAAGGCGAAGCACGACACGGATTAGGTGAATAAATGTTTGACGCTGAAGCGCTAATCATCGCTCTAACAGTATTCGTACTGGCGATTTTCATTGGTTACGAAGTAATCACCAAAGTGCCGCCCACGCTGCACACTCCGCTTATGTCGGGATCGAACGCCATCTCTGGCATCGTGATCGTCGGAGCACTATTGGTTGCAGGACAGGCCGATGGAATCGCCGGCCAAATTCTCGGAGCCATCGCAGTCGGACTTGCCATGATCAACGTGGTTGGTGGATTCATGGTTACCGACAGAATGCTCAAGATGTTCCGAAGGTCGGGTCAGAAATAATGAGCACCGATGCACTTTTCCACCTGAACATTACGAACGCGGCGTACATCGTTGCGGCGATTCTGTTCATTGTTGGACTCAAACAGCTCGGTTCGCCGGCTACTGCTCGAAACGGTAACCGAATGTCGGCTCTCGCGATGTTGGCTGCGATTGTCGCTACCATAGTTGGTAACGATATTGCCTCTTGGGAATTCATTCTCGGCGGTGCTATCGTCGGTTCGGCAATCGGAGCGTTCTCGGCTCGCAAAGTAGCAATGACCTCGATGCCACAGCTTGTGGCAATTTTCAATGGTTTCGGTGGAGCTGCTTCGGCAGTGATTGCTGCAGCCGAACTAATTCGATTGATCGACAATGAGGCTGACATCGCTCAGGACGTTTCGATCACGATCATGGCCTCCGTAATCGTTGGTGGCGTAACGCTCACCGGTAGCTTCATCGCTTTCGGCAAGCTTCAAGGCATCGTTCCGACTCGACCGATTCTGCTGCCGATTCGAAATGTAATCAACGTTGCGTTATTGATCGGAATGATCGCATCGACCGTTTGGTTGGTGATTGATCCTTCGATGACCGCCTTCATGATCGCTGGTGCAATCGCGCTTGCCCTCGGAATCCTTGTAGTGATTCCAATTGGGGGAGCCGACATGCCAGTCGTAATCGCTCTATTGAACTCGTATTCGGGTATCGCTGGAGCGGCGACTGGTTTCGTACTTGGTAACACAGTCCTAATCATCGCTGGTTCGTTGGTTGGTGCGTCGGGTCTGATTCTCACGCGGATCATGACCAAAGCGATGAACCGATCACTAGCTAACGTGATGCTCGGTGGCTTCGGTGTCGAAGATGGCGCAGCTAGCGCGGGTGGCGAAGACGAACGTCCGGTGACTTCGATTCAACCTGAAGACGCCGCGATGATGCTGGCGTACGCACAATCGGTGATCTTTGTTCCCGGTTATGGTCTAGCAGTTGCTCAGGCTCAACACCAAGTTCGTGAACTTGCCGACTTGCTCAAGGAAAAAGGCATTAGTGTTCGGTACGCTATTCACCCTGTCGCAGGACGAATGCCGGGTCACATGAACGTGCTTCTCGCTGAGGCAAACGTGCCTTATGACGAGTTGAAGGATCTGGACGAAATCAACGGTGAGTTCCAGCGAACCGACGTTGCTGTCGTGATTGGTGCGAACGACGTGACGAACCCCTCGGCACGAACCGACAAGTCGAGTCCGATCTACGGAATGCCAATTCTGAACGTCGATGCCGCTCAGTCGGTCATCATGATGAAACGTGGAATGTCATCTGGATTCGCCGGGGTACAGAACGAACTGTTCTTCCTCGACAAAACTCAAATGCTGTTCGGTGACGCCAAGGACTCTGTAGAGAAGATCACTGCAGAAGTGAAAGACCTCTAGGACCCCGTTACAAAGCAAATAAGAAAAGCCCCCGGATGATGGCATCCGGGGGCTTTTTCGTTCTGGCGTAAGCGCTTTTCTAGAAAGCTTCGGTCAGATTGCTTTCAGGATTTCGAGAATCCTTGTTCCAGAGGCGTTCCACTTGGTACCGAGGTTTCCAGCCAAGCACCCGGCGTGTCTTTTCATTATCGAATTTGCGGTGTGGCAAATCAGGAAAGATGAAGAAGGCCTCATTTTTAGAGGCAAGTCGTTCCTCAGGCACTTCCACCGCCGCTTGAACAGCGGTTCCGCAGTCCTGCCACGCAGTCGAAAACGGAACCATATCTTCGTGATAAACCACGGGAGCCTCAGGACCACCCAAGTTCCAAGAATGCTTCATGTTGTAGTACAACAGCGTGATGACCTGAATACCATGTCGCTCACTGAACACTCGGCAGATCTCCTGCCCTAGCGCCTTCGTGTGTGCGTAGAGCCGAGTGCCGGGTGCAGGTGGCATGTCGGGGTTGAGATCGAAATCCCACTCTTCGTACTGCTGCCCGACCTTCTGATAGTGCGGACCGGTCGTGATGACTCGCTTGATCCGGTGCTCACGAGCAGCGACCATCATGGCGTAGTTACCCATCGTATTCACATCGAAAGCGACCTTGCGATGAGGGCGTAATACCGAGAGATTCACGATCATGTCCATGCCTTCGGCGGCTTTTACGACTCCATCAACATCATCGACTGATAGCTTCTGAAATTTGCCGCCGTATTCAGGGTACGGATCGTTGATATCGGTCAGCAGAATGTCGTGGCGATCCTGCATGGCTTTTACAGCCCAAGGTCCCAACATCCCGTTTCCGCCAAGAATCAGAATCTTCATGATGAAAGCCTTCCTGCTAGTTCAGGCAGTAATCTCGCAGCAGTCTTCGTTATGAATCGCTGATGATCGACCGGTGATTGAACATGAATGTCCTGCCACTGGATAAGCTCTTGAGCTGTAAGAGCCACCGCGGCCGATTCACCGATCATGCCGTGGGATATAGCTGCAGTTTCGTCTGCTCCAGACGACGAACCACCAACGAACGGCCAGCCGAGTCGAAGATTTACCACTTGAATTAGTCTGTCGCGGGCAAACTCTTTGCAGACGTATTCCGCCATGTGCGCAACTAACAGTTCGATGTCTTCTGCCGGTGGGTCGCTACGCCATTTTTCAGTCACAACGAGGTTTTCCTCATGATCCTGAAACAACTTCAATGTGCTGATGTTGATGTAACGCTTCACACCCGCATCGGAAGCTGCCTGAAGCAGGTTGTACATCCGACGAGTGTGGTAGTCCATTAGGTGGGTGTTCGACCCAGACTGCCCTTGATATCCAATATTCACCACCGCATCGATACCCGCTACAAGCCGGTCGGTTTCAGACTCGTGCCCAAGCTCGTTTGCGATGATGTCGCCGCTGGCGTTTTCTGGAAGATCGGTGAGGCGCAGCGTGTGACCACTGTCCAATGCGCCAGCAATGATTTGCGCCGTTGCAGAAGCCGCCGACGTTATCAGCACGTTCAATGTTCAACTCCGCTCGTTGGTTATCGAGGTATTTGATCGCACCAACCCAAAATGTGGGTCGAGTTCGTAGATACTAACGCCATGAAGTCGCCAGAGTTCGATTCGTATCGACTAAATATTCGGTTTCTCCTATCACTAATAGCATTAGCGACGCTCTTTCTAGTGATGACCGCCTGTGACGATCGAGAAATCCCAACAACTGTCGCGATTGCCGTATCGCCGGAGACACTCGATTGCGACGACTGCGAATTGGTCGATGTAAACGAAGTGATCGATGCGAATACAGTGCTCACATCGAAAGGTGAGATTCAGCTGTACGGTGCGTATACGCTAGAACAGCCTGCCGACTGCGCATCGCAAGCCGAAGATCGCCTGCGCTCACTGGCGGGCAGCCAGATCCGTATCGAACCGGGGCCAGCAGACTCCGTACGACGAGATGACGACCACTACTACCTATTCACTGAGGAAGGTCACTCGATCGACCAGAAGCTCGTCGAAGAGGGATTAGCACTTACATGGGATCAGGATGGGCAGCATCTCGGCTGGTTAATTTTGAAAGATGCGAAGGCGAAAAATACGGAATCAGGCTGCCTTTGGAACGACTGGAACGCGTTCCAGCGAGGCGAGCCAAATGAATTTCGTATCCCCGGTCTTACTTACCGGGATTCCTAATACCGCCGAGCTGTATCGCCCCCCGAATGTCGCAACAGTGCTCTCAGCTTCAAATTGACTGTTCTGCCAAACCCGATATCATCCGCCGGTCGCTCGCAATCATTGAGGAACCGACTGCTTGAACTGCAAGAACATGAAAGCGCTATCGACGCGCCGAATAACGTCATTGATCGCATTATTGACCCTCTCGACAATCTTTATCGCCGGCTGTGGATCAGGCTCAAGTGAAGACGAACTATTCCCGCAGATCAGCGATCCGGGTGCGATTTTTAGTTTGGATGACGTTTTGTCGACGCCATACAAAGAACTCAACAACTACTCCACAGACGAACTACCCGGCGCCACAGCCGTTAGCTACGGCTTTATGAGAATTGCTGGAGGTGAACCGTACGACTACGAGATTCGTGTCTACGATTCTCATCAGGCAGCAGTGGATCAGGGAACTGCCATGGCACTTGAAGGCACCGGTGAAAATGCCATTCTCAGCGAAGATGACGCAACTTTTAAGGAAGGTGTCAAAGATCGCCGAACAATCATTGGTGGTGGTGTTGGCGGAGGAGCTCGAAGTGGAATCGGGCCGAAATTCGCTACCTACGCAATTTTTGGCAACATCATAATGCTGTGCCAGGGTTCTGATGCGGAAACATCACTTAAACGATGCGAACTAATGGCGAATGCGCTGGTGCCGAGTGAATAATCTCAACTCCAGCAGATTACCGCTGATATTTCTAATAGCGCTGCTCGCCCTGCTGGTCGCGGTGGTCGGCTGCGGCGGCGGTTCGTCGGACAACGCATCCGGAACAGATCTCGTAAAAGTTGCTGATTTCGAGCGTCTACTGACGATCGAAGATGTCAAAAACACTGGTTGGAAACGTGGCAAAACGTACGACGTTGAAGGACTTGATAGTGCCGAGGAAGCCTACGTGGGCTTCTGGACTCCACCCGGTCTCGGATCGCTCAACTACGAAATTCGTATCTACCCCAGTCATCAAGTAGCCATTGAGAAAGGCACGTCGTTTGCAGAGGACGCCTCAGGTGAGGGTGCGTCGCTAAATGCCGAAGACGCTATGTGGGATGAAGGAGTACGTGATCGACGGATAATCGTCGGAGGCGGATCAAGAGGCAGCCAAAACCCCCGTTACTACGATTACGTGATACTTGGCAATATCGTAATTCTTTGCGAAGGACGAACTTCGGAGCACTCACTCGACCAATGTGCGCCTTTCGTCGCATTACTCCGGGGTGAAGGCGCATAATTACGTCATCAGGATGTCGATGATAGTAGTCGTTCATTGTTTTAGCTAATCGAGTGAATGACTACCGAGTTGTAAACAGGTATATTTGGCGAACCCGCCAGCGAACTCATTTTCATCACACGCAACCGGTGGGATTCGAACAACGATAGGGAGCTATTTTATGAATCAGGTAAACAGCAGCAGGGCACGGCTGTTGATTCTGCTTTTAGCAGTCGCAGCGCTATCGATCGCAGCAGTAGCTTGCGGCAGCGATAGTGGAGACGGTGTGGGATCAGATTCAGGTGGACCGATCGCCAAGATCGACGCCACAGACCGTATCTACACAGCCGACGACATTAAAGACACACCATTCTTCAAGACTGACGATGATTACGATGTCGAAGGGCTCGAGTCAGCTGTAGCAGCCGTTTACGGTTTCTACGGTACGGACCCATACAAACGAAAAGAATACGAAGCACGTTTTTACCCTGACCACGCGACAGCGATGGCTCAAGGAGTCGACTTCGCAGACGAAGCCACCGGTGCTGAAGCCGTGCTCCTCAAGGACGTACAGCGATGGGACGAGGGAATCTCAGACCGTCGACAATGCGCCGGTAACGGTGGACACCACTCAGGCAAGTGCGACAACCCAAAATACTTTGACTATGTTGTCGTTGGAAACATGATTCTGATGTGCCAAGGCAAGGACACAGCAGAGGCTCATCTTGCATGTTCCGAGCTAATGACGGTGGTTCAATAAATCTTGTCATCGAACAATTTGACGATAAGAAAAATCCCGACCGTGGTCGTCATCGCAATTTTTGTAGCGATGGCTGCAGTGGCATGTGGTTCTGACTCAGGTGCCGGTGGGGGTGACGCAGCTGTTGCTCGGGTTGTAGATAACGACCGCGTCTACACTGTGGATGATCTAAAGACTGGCTTAGGTGTGAAAGCAGTGAAGGACTATGACGTAGATGAACTTCCCGGCGCTCTTGAGGCATGGAACGTTATCTACAACCAACTCGATTACGAAGCTCGCTTCTACGCTTCACACGCCGACGCTGTGGCAGAGGGAACGCTCTACGCCGACTCGGTGACAGGAGAAGACGCTGTTGTCACCGGTGACGACGTGCTGTGGGAAGAAGGCAGGAAAGACCGCAGGAAGTGCAGTCGAGCAGCCCAGACACCACACTCGAGCTGCTCCTATTCAGCTCGATACCTCGAATATGTGATTCGTGGAAACATGATTCTGTTCTGCGAGGGTGACGAATCGGCCGATGCGTTCGCAAACTGTGAAAATCTCCTAGCGCTGACTGAACCGGCGTAGCGGTAGAACAAACGGATGTAACAAAAAAAGCCCAGCGTAGATTTCGCTGGGCTTTTTTTGTTACACCCGAGCATTATTTGACGGACGAATAAGAATACGAACCGCGCAGATTCACGCTAGTAAGAGCTATTCGAGCACATCGATTAGTGCTTCACACGTCGAGAGTTGGCGTTCGCACAGCATGACAGTGTTTCCGACAACGGCGTAGGCGGGGTACAAGTTCACCACAGGGATCAACGGGTCCCGCTGCCCTGCCGTGCGGGCTATAACCGTCTCAGCAAGTTCTACGCCCTTATCAAGCGCCGCTGCATGCGATTCATAGAACCTAACTTCGATGTCTTGCTGCTGAAAGAAGCCGTACCAAATATCGATCGCACCCGGAACAGTCGATACATCGAACTGTTTACTCTTCTTGAACCCTGCCGCCGCTAGATCATCGATCACATAGGTCGCTGTCGTATTCGTTATCAGTCGAACACCTTCTTCATCAGCCACACCAATCACCACACCATCCTCGGAAACCTCGGGTACAGCACTTGAGGAGCCACATCCCGTGAACATCAGCATCAACACCAATACGAAAAGTATCGGTGCAAGCGCCGCGTAATTTGGGAAGTGAATCAGCGAAATTCGAGAGGAGTTAGTCATATTGAACTTTCTGATCGGAATCGAAGATCGAATCGAAAGCATACCGCAGCCGACAATCGAATCGTAACGGCTTTCCTGCATAAAAAAAGTGCCCCCGTCAAAATTGACGGGGGCACTCGTTTGCGTCTGTTATCTCAAGTAGTAAGAACTACTAGAGTTCTACTACTTAGCTTCTAAGGCGTGCAATACCAATGACCACGTGAGGTGCCAAGAGGCCTCGTTCACGTAACCAGAAGTCTGTCCACCCAAAGGCCAGTTAGTCCATCGCTTCTCACTCATGATGATGCGGTGGTAGAACTCAAGAACTGGAACGTCCGGAAGTTCAGTGATCCAGATTTCCATGGCTTCGTGCCATAGTTCCTGCATCGTGTCGATGTCATCCGGGTGAGTCTTTGCCACTTCGTCGGTAAGCTCGTCAAACCGTTCGTTTTCCCAGTGGTAGAAGTTCACCTGGTGACCACCAGGGATGTTTACTGATGCTGACTGGTAAAGCTTCATTGTGAAGTAAGGGTCACGGACCGATCCGCCGTGTCC
>JABIHL010000049.1 GCA_018649665.1 Chloroflexota bacterium
CGACTTCAACTTCGAGTCCGGTCAGGTAGTGATCAATCAGAATCGTTTGGCCAGGGAATTCCCTCATCGCCATTTCGAAATATCGAACTACTTCAGCCGGAGTCTGAACAATCTCCATTGCTCGACCACCCAGCACGTAGCTAGGTCGTACAAGCACCGGATAACCAACGTTGTTTGCGACCTGAAGTGCGCTCTCCACGTCAGACGCCATTCCACCCGGAGGTTGTGGCAATCCGTGTCGAGAAGTAACTTCCTCGAATCGACCACGATCCGATGCCAAGTCGATCACGTCCGGTGTCGAACCCAAGACGGGTAGATCGGCAACCCCTAGTAATTGCGAAAGGTTGATGGCGGTTTGACCACCGAACTGGACCATCGCTGCAGGGTTGTTCTCAGCAACTCCCCCACCTTCGTTTTCAATAATGTCCCGAACGCTCTCTTCATCAAGAGGTTCGAAGTAAAGACGGTCTGAAGTGTCGAAGTCGGTCGAAACCGTCTCCGGATTCGAGTTAATCATCACCGATTCAACGCCAGCTTTTTGAAGCGCCCAAGCTGCATGAACCGAGCAGTAATCGAACTCGATACCCTGACCAATTCGAATCGGACCGCTACCCAAAACTATCGCAGTCTCTCGACCCGTTGGAATAGCTTCGTTCTCCTGCTCATACGTCGAGTAGAAGTAAGGCGTTACTGCCTCAAACTCACCAGCGCAGGTGTCGACCATCTTGTAGACGGGTTTGAGTCCCCAGTCTTTTCGCATGGTGCGAACCTGTTCGGGAAGGTAGTCCCCAAGCGTGCCAATCTGCGAGTCCGAGAAACCGAGTCGCTTGGCGCGCCACATCAAATCCGGTGTTAGCTCTTCCGCTAACAACGTTCGTTCCATTCCGACAATTCGCTGAAGCGCACGTGTGAACCACGGATCGACCCCGGTTTCCAGCGTTACCGATTCAGCAGTACGACCGCCACGAATAGCGGCAGTCAGTTTCCAAATACGATCATCGTCGGCAAGCAGGTCTGGTGGACCGTCGTTGCCCCATTCAGGATCTTCCCACAGCAGCGAACCGCGACCGTTTTCGAGTGATCGAACAGCTTTCTGCAAAGCCGCCTCGAACGTACGATCAATCGCCATAACCTCGCCGGTCGCCTTCATCTGAGTCCCCAGCGAACGATCGCCGGTCGGGAATTTGTCGAACGGCCATCGAGGAATTTTTACGACGCAGTAGTCGAGTGCTGGCTCGAAAGCGGCGGTCGTCTTCTCAGTTACAGCATTAGAAATCTGATCGAGCGTCTTCCCTAGGGCGATCTTCGCTGCCACACGAGCAATCGGATAACCTGTCGCCTTCGATGCCAACGCCGAAGATCGGCTCACACGAGGATTCACTTCGATGACGTAGTACATCGAGCCTTCCTCGTTGTAACCGGCGCCTTCGCCAACAACCTCTGCGACCATATTCGAGGGTCGGTAGGCGAGCTGAACGTTGCAGCCGCCTTTGATACCGAGTCCGGAAATAATATTCAGCGATGCGGTGCGCAAACGCTGGTAGTCCTTGTCGTTGAGCGTCTGGCTCGGAGCGACGACGATCGAGTCGCCGGTGTGCACGCCCATCGGGTCGAGGTTTTCCATGTTGCAGATTGTGATGACGTTTCCGTCGCCGTCCCGCATCACTTCGTACTCGACCTCTTTCCAGCCAAGCAGCGACTGTTCAATGAGAACCTGACCAACCTTACTGGCGGATATTCCACCTGTGGCGATCGTGCGAAGTTCTTCTTCGTTCTGAGCGATGCCACCGCCGGTTCCACCAAGTGTGTAAGCAGGACGAACTACTGCCGGGTAACCGATCTTACGACCTGCTTCGACTGCGTCTTCAACTGTCTCCACTGCAAACGAAGGTAGCACTGGCTCGCCGAGGCGTTCGAGCAAATCACGGAACTGCTCTCGGTCTTCAGCCATTTCGATCGTTGCGACCGAGGTACCAAGCGTCTTGACGTTGTACTTATCGAGAATTCCGGCTTTTTCGAGGTCGACTACGAGGTTAAGCCCGGTCTGACCACCCATTGTTCCGATCACGCCGTCAGGACGTTCTCGGTCGATGATGCGTTCGAGCACAGGCACTGTCAGCGGCTCAATGTAAATCCGATCCGCCATGTCCTCATCGGTCATGATCGTCGCCGGATTCGAGTTCACGAGAACTACCTCGACGCCCTCTTCACGAAGCGAACGACACGCCTGCGTACCCGCATAGTCGAACTCCGCTGCCTGACCAATAATGATCGGACCTGAACCAATAACCAGAACCTTTTTCAGAGTTTCGTCAATTCCCGATTTCTCTGCCATCGCACCGTTAGTCAATCAAATCTCCTGTGTGCCATCGGCACTTCTCGTTCCAGAATCCTCCCGCCCTTTGAGGGAGGGAGCTAGAGGGTGGGTGAAATCGCCCACCTTGAAACTATCTAAACCTTCACTGTCGTTTTTTCCGATTGGCCCGCCCGAATCAGCCCGATGAACCTATCGAACAAGTACTCACTATCGTGCGGACCCGGTGACGCCTCAGAGTGGTACTGGATCGTCATGATCGGCATGTCCTTGTGACGTAGACCCTCAATCGTCTGATCGTTCAGGTTGAGATGGCTAACTTCGAGACTGTCAGGCAAACCATCAGCATCAACCGCGTAGCCGTGATTCTGCGCCGTCACGTACACCCGACCCGACTCCAAATCCTTCACCGGCTGGTTACCACCACGGTGACCAAAGTGAAGTTTGAAAGTCGAAGCCCCAAACGCCCGAGCGATAACTTGATGTCCAAGACAAATTCCCATCAAAGGAACCTTGCCAGCGAGCCCCTTGGCAGTCGCAACTGAACGATCCAATAGCTCCGGGTCGCCAGGACCAGGTGAAAGCATCACACCGTCAGGCTTGTGACCCAAAATGTCTTCAGCAGACGCATCGTCTGGAACAACAATCACTTCGCATCCACGAGCCCGAAGCGAACGCAGAATGTTCAACTTCACACCGTAGTCATTGACCACAACCTTCATGTAGTTATCGCCAAGATCGCGCTGACCAATGCCACGTTCGACATCAATACCCATGCCACCCTGTCGCGCTCGACCTCGTAGGTCGAAGAATGCCCGTGATTGCTCACCAGCGTCGCCCGTCCATTCGTAAATATCGTCGGTCGAAACGTTTCCAACAACATCGAACTCGCCGTATCGAGGCGCTTTCCAAAGAGTCGCAAGTGCAGCTTCAACATCTTCGTTAGGAGTGATAATTCCCATCATCACACCAGCCGAACGAAGCTTGCGGGTAATCGCCCGAGTGTCGACTCCCGAGATTCCCGGGATACCGTTCTCAACCAAATAATCGTGAATGGTTCCTTCAGAAAGCGGATGCGAAGGCTCTTCGCAATCGTCCCGAACGACGAACCCGTTGACCTGAATCCGAGTCGATTCAACGTCGGCCTCGCTCGTGCCGTAGTTTCCGATCATCGGATACGTCGGCACCAGAATCTGACCACCGTATGAAGGATCGGTCAGCATCTCCTGATAGCCGGTCATCGAAGTGTTGAAAACGACCTCACCGGTGGTCTCGCCCTCCGCACCAAGTCGCTTTCCGGGGAAGACTGAACCATCTTCAAGCACTAAATACACATTGCCACGTACATCGGTCATTGCTTGGCCTCAGAAAACACGCCACTGGCGTTCAGATCGAACACGGTCTCTCCTTGATAAATCGTTGTCACCACTCGACCCGTAAGCTCCACGCCAGCAAGCGGACTATTCACACTTTTCGATTCGAGCTGCTCCGGATTCACAATCCACTTGCTTCCCGGATCGATAATCGCCACATCGGCAGAGAATCCCTTTTTCAGGGAACCGAGGTCTTTGCGCAAGATCGCAGCCGGCCCCGCCGTTAGCGATTCGATAAGTCGAACTACCGAAATTTTTCCGGTATCTACTAATTGGAACACCGACGAGAACGCCGTTTCCAGCACGTTTATGCCGTGAGCAGCTTCGTTATATGTACACACCTTGTCGGTAGCGGCATGTGGAGCGTGATCGGTCGCAATGATGTCGATTAGACCTTCACTCAAAGCATCGATCACAGCCTCGACATCAGCCCTGCTTCGAAGCGGTGGGTTCACCTTGGTGTTGGTGTCGTAAGCCTCAGAACCAACCGCCGCAGGAACCTCACCCTTCAAGCCGTAAACCCACTCGTCGCTCAAAGTCAGGTGATGCGGAGTTACTTCTGCAGTGACATCCACTCCGGAGTCCTTCGCCGTGCGCAAAGCAACCAACGATCCAACAGTAGATATGTGAGGAATATGCAGTCGGGCTTTCGTCAAATCGGCGAGATGCAGATCACGTGCCACCATCGCTGTCTCGGCTTCGGCAGGAACGCCTGCAAGTCCGAGTCGCGTGGCAACCGTGCCAGCGCTCATTACTCCACCCGCACCGATTTTCTTGTCTTCGGCGTGGTTGATGATCGGAAGTCCGAGTTCGACCGAATACGACAACGCTTGTCGCATAAGGTTCGCATCAGCAACCGGGTTTCCATCGTCGGAGAAGCCGATCACGCCCGAATCGGCAAGCTCGCCCATCGGAGCAAGTTGCTTGCCTTTCTGGCCAATTGAAATCGCACCGATAGGCAATACGCGAACCAAACCATCAGCCGCCGAGCGTCGCACTACATCGTCAACTACCGCTGCCGAGTCCTGAACTGGGTCGGTATTCGGCATGGCACTTATGGTGGTGAACCCACCGCAAGCTGCGGCACGAGTGCCAGTGATAATCGTTTCTTTCCACTCTTGGCCGGGATCGCGAAGATGAGTGTGAAGGTCAACAAAACCCGGCGACACGATCTTGCCTGAAGCGTCGATTACTTCGTAGTCGTCAAGCATCGTCCATTCAGACGACGCAGTCACTTCGTCGATCTTGCCGTTTGAAATAAGAACGTCAGCGACCCGATCGATCCCCTGTGCTGGATCAATCACTCTGCCACCCGTTATCGCCAGTTTTCTGGCTGCCAAATGCATATTCCTTCTAAATTAGGCTTCGTCGCCGCTAGTGGATTCGCTGTTGCCGATTCGTGTCGATTTACCCGGAGCGCACAGCGTGTACAAAACCGCCATGCGAACCGCCACACCGTTGCGCACCTGCTCCTCAACAACGCTCTGTGCGCCGTGAGCAACCTCGCTCGAAATCTCAACACCCTCGTTCATCGGACCCGGATGCATCAACAACGCTCCATCGTTCGCCAACGCCATTCGCTGTGCATTGATTCCCCATCGGTCGGAGTACTCCCGCAAGCTAGGCAGGTGACCAGCGTCCTGTCGTTCCTGCTGAATTCGAAGGGCCATAACGACGTCTGCGGAATCGACCGCTTCGTCGACGTTTCGAGCAAGCTTTAGACCACCGAATCCGGTCTCGTCGCCCAGCGTTGAACCCAGATTCCATTCGTCGGGTATCAGCGTGTTCGGACACGAAACTGTTACTTCTGCGCCCATCTTCTGGAACGCTAAGATATTCGATCGTGCCACTCGGCTGTAGAGAACATCACCAACGATTGCGATCTTCTTGCCAGTCATATCGCCAATGTGGTTTCGAACAGTAAAAAGATCCAACAACGACTGCGTCGGGTGAGCGTGCGTGCCATCGCCAGCGTTCACTACTGAAGCGTCGGTGTGATTCGATATGAAATACGACGCACCCGAGTGCGGGTGCCTCACGACCAAAGCATCGATCTGCATTGCCTGTAACGTCTTCACAGTATTGAGGAGTGATTCGCCCTTGCTAACACTGCTCGCCGAAGCCGTGACGTTGATTACGTCAGCACCAAGAATCTTGCCTGCCTGCTCGAACGAAACGCGTGTGCGCGTGGAGTTCTCGAAGAACATCGTGATAATCGTTTTGCCACGAAGCGCAGGAGTCTTGCGGTTGTCCCGACCTGCGATTTCGAGCATGCCTTCGGCACTATCGAGAAGGTCGTTGATCTCCCCAGCCGAAAGATCGTCCAGATCCAGCAGATGCTGACGAGGTGCAACAAGCCCTTCATCTGAAATTCCGTTAGCGGTTTCGATTGCGGGGTTGTTTCCGACAGCTGTCGTTGGGTTTGTCATTAGTCTTCACGTCCCAGTACAACGGCATCATCGCCGTCAATTTCCGTGATTCGAACCTGCACGCGCTCGCCGCGAGCAGTGGGAATGTTTTTACCTATGAAATCAGGCCTGATCGGCAATTCTCGGTGACCACGATCTACTAGCACCGCCAACTGAATTCGACTCGCCCGACCGAAGTCGAGAAGCGCTTCCATGGCGGCTCGGATCGTGCGTCCTGTGTAGAGCACGTCGTCAACGATCACTACCGGCTTGCCGTCTACGCCCTCAGGAATGTCGGAAGGAAGAAGCGGTTGTCCTGAAGCCACTTCGGGGTCATCTCGCCACAAACGAGGATCAAGGGTGCCTACTACTGGCCGAAAGCCCTCGATGCGTTCGATGCTGTCGGCGAGACGCTTTGCGATGTGAACACCGCGGGTCTGAAGTCCAACTAATACAAGATCGGAGGAAGCACGATTTTGTTCGAGAATCTCGTGAGAAATCCTCGTCATCGCCCTTCTAATATCGTCCTGCGTAAGCAGAACTCTCTCGATCTCGTTCGTCACATGCTCTCCGTTGTCAGCTTAGGGCACGATTGTCCTCCCCCGTATCGGGGGAGCTAGAGGGGGAGATTCAGTCCCAAGTGCGAATGCACGCCCGGACTAAAAAACCCCACAAAAAAATCCTTGCCTGCTGACAAGGATCGAAGCCGCGCTATGCGTGACATGTGTGCGAAGAGACCCGTGCAGCATTCGAGCAAGCAGAGGCATTCTAAGCGGATTCCCTTGCCAGCCTCACTGGACTGGATTTAAAGGCCCACAAAATATTCCGTTGTTAACTACTAAAACTACCACCAACCAACATTAATCACAACGTTCCAGCCTTAACATTTCGACCTGCAACCGGATGGCCGAGGTGATGGGATCGACTGCCCGGAATTTCAGGTACTTCGGAACTTTCCCGCAACACTTCGTTCAGCATCATCTTGAGCCCCGTCGAAGGGTCACGCCCTGCCAACACATCTTCCATATCGGCCACATCAGAACCACTCACCTAAAGCATCACCCAGTCACCCGCCGCCCCGCCCTCAGCAGGTGCAACCGCTCGCCACGATTGCGGGTACAGCTTCAACCCACAAATGCATCTGACCGACCGCATCCGCCGTTTGCGAACGATCAATACCTTGCAGTGCCCACACTTCGATAGATATCGAATTTGCGACTGCCATTCACCAGTAGTCACATCGACAAACCGGCGCGGCTTCGCACCAATCTCGTTACAAACCGATCGAAACTCACGACCGTGTGCACTCGGTTTATCGCCCCATCGTTCATGAACAATCGCATGAGCCACTTCGTGAAGCACAACCTGTCGAATATCGTTCTCATCGCCCATCGCCAGCAACCGGGAAGAAATCGCAATCTGCTTGCGTGAAGGCATGTACGAACCGAGTGTTCTACGCATCCGAGCGGAAACCCTAACCGGCGGCAACGAAAGCCCCGGCTGATGCTGATCGAAAGTCGCCTGAATCAATAGATCCACAGCTTCGGCAGTCGGCTTGCCCACCGGCTTCTGTTCCAAATCGAACGCCATTTGCCGCGATTCAGCGTCAACACCAAATCCAGCATTTCCCGGGGCGAGAGTCACCTGCGCAAGCTGCACAGCCTGATCAACGACGCGCCGTATGTTTGTTCTAAACGAAAAAGAAATTGAAGTCGCCCCAAAGCAACTGAAGAAAATTTACCCAACCCAGAGTATCCAGATTTCCCGCGCAAAATCGCGGCTTTCCAGAATCAAATCCCAGAACTCAAGACTCAGGCGATGATCAAAAAAGACTCACCGCCAGCAATCCCCGACTCTAAGCGAACCTACCCAGCGAAAATGCACTCACGTCGACCGGCGAATTCCCACCGGTCGCCAAAGCTGCGGTAGCGATACCCATGGCAGGACCAAGCGCAATTCCCTGCCGACCGCCACCCGTTGATACCACCAGTCCTTCAATGCCAACTGATCCGTCGATAATCGGCATCTTGTCGGGCGTCATCGGGCGCAAACACGCCGTCTGCTGCACAAGCTCGGCATCTTCCAAATAAGGCAGTATCGATACGGCGGAAGTAATGATTCGATCCCGAGCTTCGTCTGTAGTCCGATCGTCGAAACCGACTTCCTCTTCCGTGGTCCCAATCCACGTCAGTCCGTCAGACTTCGTCGTGGCGTAGTCGTGATCCCACCACAGCGAAAGCTTCATCGGAGGTGACGGCGCGTCAAGACGAATAATCTGACCGCGCAACGGCGACACCGGAACGTCAATCCCAAGCGAGCCAAGCAATCCACCGCTCCAAGGTCCAGCCGCGGCGGCCACCGCGTCTGCTTCAAATACGCCACCCTCGGTAACGACGCCGGTGACCCGATTTCCTGTCACCGAAATTTCCGTAACTTCCTTATTAATCATCTGTGCGCCACGACTTTCAGCCGCTTGCCATAGAGAAAGAGTCAACTTGTAAGGATCGAGTTCGAACGCTTCGCCGATGTACAACCCGCCGATAACGTCGCTAGATATACGCGCATCGATGTGACTAAGCTCGCCCAATCCCAGCCACCGCATGTCGTAACCATATTCAGTGGCGTGTTCCTCATAAACAAGACGCAACTCGTTGCCTTCGGCTTCATCTCGAACGAGTTTCACCGAAGGCTTGCGAATAAGATTAATATCACCGCCAACAACATCGGCCAGCTCCTGCGCCAACCCGCGATGCAAGCCAATCGAATAGTCCGAAAACGCCTTGTATTCCGGCTCGCGAGCACCCGGTATGACGGGATTTATCCCACCGAGTGCGAACCCTGAAGCGTGCGATGCCAATGAATCTCGCTCGAACAGCGTTACTTCATGACCGGCTTTCGAAAGATAGTAGGCGGTCGCACAGCCTGCTACTCCGCCCCCGATTATCGCTACCTTCATCGATTTCGCCCGACTAATTTTGAGTCTTGAAAGCTGCGTAAACCTCGTCACCACGACGCTGTCGACGTCTCGCCACACCAGTTTCCTGTGCCACCCGAGCCACTCCACGAGAAACTCTCTTGGCGACGTTTTTGTCGAACACGCTCGGAATGATGAAGTCTTCGGAAATGTGCGAATCAGGAATCACACCTGCGATCGCAATCGCGGCGGCGATCTTCATTTCATCGTTGATAGTCGAAGCACGAACGTCCAAAACTCCCCGGAACAATCCTGGGAAGCAAAGCGAGTTGTTCACCTGATTCGGGTAATCAGTTCGACCCGTTGCCATAACCCGAACGTTGTCAGGAACTTCTTCTGGCCAAATTTCAGGATCTGGGTTCGATAGTGCAAATACGATAGCATCCGATGCCATCTTCGAAACCTGCTCGGCTGTCACCAGACCCGGACCCGCAAGACCCAGCAGCATGTCGGCGCCAACCAGTCCTTCAGCAAGCGTACCGGTCGCATTCTCAGGATTCGTGTTGTCGGCAAACCACTGCTTCATCGTGTTATCGCCGTAGTCCCGGCCTCGATCCAGTGCACCCTGGCGGTCATATCCAATAATTTTCGTCACGCCGTAACTCTGAAGAATCTTTGTGCAAGCTGTTCCCGCCGCACCAACTCCAGCAACCACAACCTTGAGGTCGCTCGGTTTCTTATCGACGATCTTCAACGCGTTTATAAGTCCCGCCAAAACAACCACAGCAGTTCCGTGCTGGTCGTCATGGAATACCGGAATATCTAGCTCAGCACGGAGGCGATCTTCGATCTCGAAGCAGCGAGGAGCACTGATGTCTTCAAGGTTGATGCCACCGAATCCCGGCGCCATCGCCTTCACAAATCGAATGATTTCTTCGGTGTCGTTCGTGTCGAGCACAACTGGCCAAGCATCGACTCCGCCGAACTCCTTGAACAACAGTGCCTTGCCTTCCATCACTGGAAGTGAGGCTGCAGCACCGATATCGCCGAGACCCAGCACTGCCGATCCGTCGGAAACAACAGCAATCGTGTTGCCCTTGCCTGTCAGCGCCCAAACAGCGTCTGGGTCTTCGTGGATCGCCATACAGACTCGACCAACACCCGGCGTGTAAGCCTTCGACATATCGTCACGGGTAGTAACCGGCACTCGAGAACTCATCTCGATCTTGCCACCGACGTGAAGCAAGAACGTCTGGTCGGAAACGCTACGAACTTTCACGTTCGGCACTGCCTTGATCGCATCAACAACCTCGATCGCATGATCGTGCCCGGTTGTGTTCACAGTGAAGTCTCGAACCATCGCGCCTTTCGACGTTTGTACTACATCAACGCCCATAGCGCTGCCACCGGCGTCTCCGATTGCGGAAGTGATCTTACCCAGCATCCCCGGATCATTCGGATACTCGGATCGAACCGTGATGCTGTATGCAACGCCCGGTGTTCGTACTGCCATTTTCTTTGTCACTCCAGATAACTATTCAAACCCTGCAAATCGTATGCAAAATTGCCTGAATTAATAACGTCAAATCTAAGTTGAACTTACGATGATTTCAAGGATGTTCAAATTGCACACCCAGTCTATCACCGCGCCACCTTCGATCCCTTAGTGGCAATGCACCAAAATTCAGCAATCTGATGAGCAACATCCAAATCACCCCTTAGAAAGACCCTCGAACACTCCACTATTACGGTATTCTGGATTCGGTTAAATTCGATAGATGTACGGAGTAAACGATGGCAGATGCGTCCCGCCCAACCATTAAAGGGCGATTTACAACCTGTGAACTTGTGAAGCGTGAAGAACTTACCTCAGATCTGATTAAATTCTGGATCAAACCTGCGCAGGACTACACGTTCAAGCCAGGTCAATACTGCACTATCGGTGTCGATGGCATCGAACGTCCTTATTCAATCTCGTCGTCTCCCGACGAAGAGAACATAGAACTGTTCATCGAGGTTGTACCTGTCGAGCACGGAGGACACCTGACTCCACTTCTGGATCACCAGAAGGTCGGCGCCGAAATGACTCTCCGCCCGCGAGCCAAAGGAATCTTCGTTCTGCAACCGCAGTTCAAGCACCACATCTTCGTTGGCACCGTCACCGGAGTTGTCCCTTATATCTCAATGCTGCGAAAGTTCCTGAACGACCCTACGTGGCCAGAACCTGCCGACGGCGTTGCTCGTGAGGACTACACTTTCCACGTCCTCGAAGGCGCAAGCTACGACGACGAATTCGGCTACGACGAAGAGTTGAAAGAACTTGCTGCAAAGCACGATTTCATCCACTTCTACCCTTCCGTTTCACGTCCAAACGAGGAACGAAACGCCAACTGGACCGGCGCTAAAGGTCGAATCAACCTGCTAGTTGAGGACTACCTCGAAAAACTCGGTGTCGATCCTAAAGAAACCTGCGTCTACGCCTGTGGTCACCCTCAGATGATCGAAGATGTTGGAGTACGTATGGAGCCAACCGACTACAACTTCATCGAAGAACGCTTCTGGAAAGAAGACGAATAATTCGTCTTCAGCCCGCTTCGCATCTTAACTCGCACCTAAAGGAACCATAAAAATGGCAGAACGAATCGGATTCGTCGGACTCGGAATCATGGGCAAACCCATGGCAAAGAACCTCGTCACAGCTGGATACGACGTAACCGTCTACAACCGATCATCAGCATCAGTCGACGAACTCGTCGCTGCTGGCGCGACAGCGGGGACATCTTCCGCCGACGTCGCATCGAAGTCCGACATCATCGTTCTGATGGTTCCAGACTCCCCCGATTCTGAAGCCGTCGTTCTCGGCGAAGCCGGTCTCCTAGAGGGCGCCTCTGCTGGCGACCTGATAGTCGACATGTCATCGATCGAACCCGGCGCATCGCAACGCATCCACGACGCATGTGCAGAAAAAGGCGTGAAGTTCATCGACGCTCCTGTCTCTGGTGGCGAACCAATGGCAGTTTCTGGCGATCTCGCAATCATGGTCGGCGGCGAGGCTGGCAACTTCGAGCGAGCACAGCCTCTATTCGAGGTCATGGGCAAGTCGGCAGTTCTATGTGGCGGCAGCGGCGCAGGCAACACCACCAAACTCGCCAACCAGATCATCGTGGGCGCAAACATCCACGCCCTCGCTGAAGCGTTGACTCTAGCAACCAAGGCCGGCGTAAACCCTGAAACCGTATTCAACGCAATCAAAGGCGGACTCGCCGGATCGAACGTGATGAACGCCAAGGCTCCGATGATGTTCGAGCGAAACTTCGCTCCTGGATTCCGAATCGAACTTCACTACAAAGACATCAACAACGCCGCCAAGACTGCAAACGAATTAGGTTTGTCGCTGCAAGTCACAGCCAATTTGCAACAGGTCTTCAAGGCGCTAATTGAATGGGGCGAAGGTGGCAACGACCACTCAGGCATCCTCAGCTACGTAGAGAAACTCACAGGCGTAACCGTCACCAACAAATAAGTTAGTGACAACGGCTATCGAACCGAATAATAAAACGGAGGCCTCGGCAACTACGTCGGGGTCTCTTACGTTAACCGCAGTTCGCCGTACGGTAGCGTCTACTCACCGCGTGAATCAGATTCATCACTATCTGAACCCAACTCTCCCTCGGCGATCTCGCTCAAGAATTGCTCGATCTCCGGCGATAGCGAAACCCCACTAGCATCTACGCCCTGCCCGCCGCCATCATCCGATCCATCGTCATCGTCGGTATCCGACTCCCGTTCGAATCGCTCAACCATGTCCTTCAATTGAGGATTGTCGATCATCGCCGGGTTCACCTGCTCATACTGCTTCTCGCCCATCTCCACTTCAGGAAGAATCGTTCTAAAGCCATATAGTTCGGAAAGAATTTTGAGAATACGGGCGCTTCCAGCAAAGTCATCATCAAGCTTCAGGTACAGCGGCAGATGAACCATCAACGAAAGCGTTTCCAGATGTAAATCAGTGAATATTCGCTCGGATATTTGCGATGTCATCGAAGTCGGACCCTGATACTTCGACTTACCAATCCGCACATTTCCGAAACCTGTCGGCGGTTCCCACCCTCGTGCCGAGCCAGTAACCGACAACTCCCGTGAATGCGGCACCGAGTCGTACATGCCGCCAATCTGGATGTACCGGGTGATTCCCAGCGCCTTAATTAATTCGATCACCGAATCGTTGAAATCTTCAGCAAACGCATGCGGCTCAAGTAGCTCCAATAGAACCAGATCATTCTCGCCAGGACGTCGAGCATAACTAACCCGAGTGTTCGGTACGCGAACAGAACGAACGTCACCAGCTAGGCGAATCTCCGGTCGATATCGAGTGAAATCATAGAACTTGCTGGGTCGATCAAGCATCCCAATTCGCTCAGACGCGTACAGCTTGCCGAGTCGTCGCAGTACGATCTTCCCGACATTGCCAACGTTAATCCATGGCTTCAAAATCGCAATACAATGCGGATTCTGAAGCGGTGGGTCGGGCATCTCAATTTCGAAGTCACCAATTTTCATAATTCAAGTCCTGCCCACAGCATACCGGTATTTTTCTGCGCTCAAAGACGAATCGAACCGTCGACACGGTGCTAAAATTCGCCTCGACTCACATTCGCCAATCTCGGGCACGATTACTTCCTACTGAAGTACTTAGCTCGAAAAACAAGAAACAACAGGAACCAAAAACCACCCCATGGCAAACAAGTTTGTATTTCTCCCACCGCAGTCAGACCTCTTTGCCGAGTGGATTCCACGCCTTCTCGATAGTGCTCCCGGATGGGATATCGCCACTCCGACCACTGAAGAGCAAGCGTTGAAAGAGCTCGCCGACGCCGACGCTGCGTACGGAACGATGACTCCAGAACTGGTAGCCGCCGCGCCAAACCTACGCTGGCTGCAAGCCCCGGCTGCTGCGCCGAACGCGGGGTACTACTTCGATGAACTGATCGCTCATCCAACGAAGGTCACCAACTTTCGTGAGATCTACAACGATCACATCTCAGTGCAAATCCTCACGTACATGCTGAATTTCACAAAGCACTTCAACATCTACCGCGATCAGCAAAGCGAACACAAGTACGAAGTTCTCGAATCCCCGAATCACGACATATTCTTGCCTGAATCGACCGTATTGATTGTCGGTGTTGGCGGTATCGGAACCGAAACAGCCCGACTTTGCAAAGCCGTTGGCATGAACGTGCTCGGCATCGACGCTCGGCGCGAATCCAAGCCTGAATGGGTCGATGATATGTTCACACCCGACCAGCTCGACTCACAGCTTCCAAAAGCCGATTTCGTCGTGCTTACGATTCCGCACACCCCAGCTACAGAAGGTCTATTCGACTCTTCGAAATTCTCACTGATGAAAAACTCGGCGATATTCATCAACATCGGACGCGGCATGACGACCAAGCTCGACGATCTAAATGCAGCGCTTCGTTCTGGCGAAATCACTGGAGCGGGTCTCGACGTCTACGAAATCGAGCCTCTTCCATCCGATCACCCACTGTGGGATGCCCCGAACACGATTCTCACTCCGCACACCGCAGCGGTTGGAGGAGCAAACCTGCTCGAACGACGCTATGAAATCGTCGTAGAAAACTTCCGCCACTTCGCTGCAGGCGAACCACTCCGCAACGAAGTCGACAAAGCCAACTGGTTCTAAATTCTCACTGATCGACTAGTAGCTGAAGGCGACCGACTTATCATCCTGAGCCCCGCCTGCACTGAGCCAGTCGAACGTGTCGAAGGGCCGCAGCTATCCCCTTCCAGACGGAAGGGCTAGGGTAGGAGACTTACAGCGAGTGACTGAGTCGTCAGACGACGATGGAGCTAACGGTTCTCGCCCAGAGTGGGGGAGCTAGAGGGGGAGACTGCGCTGCAGAGCCGAGTCGTTCGACGACGAGCGCGACTAACGCCAACGCGACTCGGGGCCGGGTGACTAGTCACGACCGCGACTAACGCCATACGCCCACTGGGAAACTCAACTATCTCACTCACAAACCACGATTGGGCAACAGCTCACTAACAGCGCGTAACCAATTCTCATCACGTTCCTAAGTACCCACCACCAAACTTTTTATTCTTCACTTCCGTATAATCCAC
>JABIHL010000050.1 GCA_018649665.1 Chloroflexota bacterium
CCCTGTTTCAGCCTTGAGAGGGCCGTGTCCTGGGCCACTAGACGATGGGGCCACGTGGCTGCCGATCCAGGGATCGAACCTGGGTTACCAGATTCAGAGTCTGGTGTCTTACCGCTAGACGAATCGGCATCTGCGAACAGTCTTTAATAGTAGCAAGGTGATTCTGTTGTGCCTAATAAAACAAAGCCAAAATTCTGCGAATCTCCTGAACTTTGGCAAACTTCCTCATATTTGTATATAAACCAAGCTTGTTCACTCGGTATTGCAGCCGATAACTAGCCAACATCGTCGATGCATTAAGGGCTAGACTGACGCCTTCACGTAATAGAGGTGAATCCTCTGGAGGTTTCTGAATGGCGACGATCGCAACTGCTGCTGAACGGGCGAAGGCATCTGGTAAAGGTCTTGAATGGAAGGGCGTGTTCCCGGCGAACCCAACGCCTGTTCATGTCGATGGACGGATAAACGAAGAGGCGCTTCGAGCGATTTTCGAAGACAACCTCGCTCACGGAGTGGACGGCTTCTGGGTCGCTGGATCAACGGGCGAAGGGCCGGTGATGAGCGATCAGCAACGAGAGACGACCGCACGCATCGCGGGTGAAACGATTTCTGGCAGAGGTCTATCGATCATGCACGTTGGTGCAGTTAGCACTGAAAGTGCTGCCAAGGGCGCAAAGGCCGCCAAAGATTCGGGCAACGACGCTATTTGCTGTGTGCCGCCGTTCTTTTTCAAGGGCAACGATCAGATGACGATCGACCACTACAAACGGGTCGCAGATGCAGCAGACGGATTGCCGTTTTTCGTCTACAACCTTCCACAACTAACTCAGGTTGAATTCACGCCTGAACTCATGGAAAAAGTAGTTGAGCAGGTTCCTTCTGTGATCGGTCTGAAGCACTCAGCATTCACTTTCGGCAATATCCGAGCGTTCGCCGATATGGGACTCAAGTGTTTCTCAGGCAACGGAGCAATTCCGCTTCCTGCGCTGACTATGGGAGCAGTAGGCACGGTCGACGCGCCGCTGTCGGTCGCACCGTGGCACTACACCGAACTTCACGACGCATGGGAACGTGGTGATCTTGCAACCGCTCAGCGATTGCAGGACGGTGCTGCGAAGATCGTTGACGTGATTCGAATGTTTGGCGCACCGGCCGGTGTGACCAAGATGATTCTTTCTGAGCGACTCGGCATCGACTGCGGTCGTCCGATTCCACCTGTGATGGATCTAACCGACGAGCAGCGACCGATTGTTATGGCAGCGGCGAAAGAAGCTGGCCTGCTTTCGAATCCGTAGGGCGATGGGGCTCTCTGCTCGAATTCAAACAACCGCTCCAAGATTCTTTCTTGGGGCGGTTTATGTTTAATTTCCTCGGTTGCATTCGGGAAGTCGGTTGTTTCGGATTCGACCGATCTTCGAGCTAAACGCTACCCCGACTTATCGATTCGCTGCCGAAGCGTTCACGAATCGCGTCGAGGGCTTCACTGGTGTCTGAATCGGTCATTGGGTTCTGATCCAGGAGCGAAAGTTGTGCTGCCTGCTCGCCCAAACCAGTAACCGATACTCCAAGTAGGCGAATGGCGTCACCCCGCTGTCGCATAGCAGTGACCAACAGCGCATGAGCCGTGTCGTAGATCAACTGATCGCCATCACCGGGTGCCGCGAAAGTCCGCTGTCGAGTGATAGTAGAAAAATCGCCATATCGTAATTTGATGCTCGCACCCCTCGCTCTTAGACCTGATTTACGCAGCCTCGTGCCAACACGTTCACTCAGCTTCTTCAGAACCTTTTCAAGTTCAGAACGACGTGAAACATCAGTCTCGAAAGTAGTTTCCGCACTAATAGACTTGGCCTTCACTCGTTCTTTCAATGGAGCGTTGTCGATACCCCTAGCCCGTCGTTGCACGTAATCAGCGTGATTCGGCCCCAATGCACGCCGCAATGGCCCGACCGGTGCGGCAGCGAGTTGCCCTAGGGTTGATATTTCGAGTTTCGCCAATGCCTCACCAGCCTTCGGCCCAATTCCCGGAAGATTGCGAACTGGCTGTGGAGCGAAAAATGATTCGGCCTCTTGTAAGCGAACTTGAAATACGCCGTCTGGCTTGGCATGCTCGGTTGAAACTTTTGCAATGAGCTTGCTAGGTCCAATTCCTATGGAGGCTGGAAGCCCTAATTCATCTCGCACGGCTTTGCGGATTTGATCTGCTGTATCGATTGGTTCACCGTAAAGTCGTTCTGTCCCCGTCATGTCCAAATACGCCTCGTCGACGCTTACTGGCACGACGTTCGGTGAATATTCCCGAAGGATGCTCATGAACTTTTTCGAAACAGTGCGATACAGATCGTGATTGCCGCGCATGTAGATCGCTTGCGGACAGAGTCGGCGCGCCACCGCGGTCGCCATCGCAGAATGAACGCCAAATTTCCGGGCTTCGTACGAGGCTGTGGCTACGACTCCACGGGGACCGATCCCACCAATTACGACAGGTTTGCCGATTAGCGACGGGTCATTTTGACGCTCGGCTTCAACGTAGAACGCGTCGAGATCGACGTGAAATATCACTCGTTCATTATCGGAAGTATTTGGCTCGCCGGACATGCCTGAAGATTAGCAGGTACACCGGGGAATCACGAAGCGATCAATGACTTTATGCCAGCTCGTGAATTTGGCGCATCGTGTTGGCCATTTCGACTGCTGCATCGGCGTAACCGCTAGCGTGACCGATTCGTACGACGGCATCATCAGTGTTGTCGGTCGTTAGCACGCCGAAAATCACCGGCTTGCCTGAATCGTCGCCTGCTCGGGCGATACCTTCGGTTGCTGCACGTGCGACGAACTCGTAGTGATCTGTATCGCCACGAATAACCGCTCCGATGCAGATCACAGCGTCGATATCGCCACGTTCCGCAAGTCTTCGAGCGGTTAATCCCAGTTCAAATGCGCCCGGGATCTGCGAAACCACAATGTCGTCTGAAGCGACACCAAGCTCGATGAGTCGAGTCACGACCAAAGCTGTCATTTGGTCGGTGATGTAACCGTTGAATCGAGCCGTAACGACTGCGATTCCGAGCCCTTTTCCGTCAAGGTTTTGTTCGATTTTGCGAGGTGACATTAGTCGATTGCCTCGTCGCTCGAATTTCCACTAGATTCAGACGGATTTACTTCGAGATCATGTCCCATCTTGTCGACCTTCGTCTGCATGTAGAACCGATTCTCATCATTGATCGGTGCTTCCAATGGAAGCTGTTCAACCATGTCGAGCCCGAACCCTTCGAGTCCGATGACCTTCTTGGGATTGTTCGTAAGAAGCTTGAACCGTCGAACTCCGAGATCATTTAATATCTGAGCACCCACGCCGTATCGACGTAGGTCCATCGGAAATCCTAGTCGCAAATTTGCTTCGACAGTGTCTAGCCCTTGGTCTTGAAGCTCGTAGGCCTTGAGCTTGTTCAAAAGCCCGATGCCTCGACCTTCTTGTCTCATGTAAACCAATACACCACGACCTGCCGCAGCGATCTGCTTCAGCGCCATGTTTACTTGGTCGCCACAATCACAGCGGGTGCTGCCAAAAACGTGACCCGTGAGACATTCCGACTCGACACGAACCAGAACCGGCTCGGAATCGTCGATTTCGCCCATGTAAACAGCGATGTGTTCCGAAGGATCGACGAAGCTCTTGTAAGCGACAGCCTTGAACACGCCATGCGCTGTTGGAAGTCGGGCTTCCGCACCACGTTCGACGAGCTTCTCGTGGCTCATACGATAGGCGATGACATCAGCGATAGTGACGATTGGAAAATCGTGCTTCTCTGCTGTTTCTTCCAACTGAGGTCGGCGCGCCATCGTGCCATCGTCATTCAATATTTCGCAGATAACGGCTGCCGGGTGCTTACCAGCCAATCGAACAAGATCAACTGACCCTTCAGTGTGACCAGCTCGAACCAGCACTCCGCCTTCTTCGTAGCGAAGTGGGAAGACGTGCCCCGGTTGTACGAAGTTTGCAGCGGACGATTCTTCGTCGGCAAGCAACTGAATCGTGTGCGCCCTGTCGGCAGATGAAATACCAGTCGTGATTCCGAATTTCGAATCGACTGTTACCGTGAACGCCGTTCCGTGTTCCGCGGTGTTGTTCTGCACTTGCATAGGAAGCCCAAGACGATCAAGATCATCTCCGATCATCGGAGTGCAAATCAGCCCTCGCGCCTCGTTCGCCATCATCGTTATGTTCTGCGGCGTGGCGTCCTGAGCCGCCATCACCATGTCGCCTTCGTTCTCGCGATCTTCGTCATCGACGAGGATCACGATCCCACCCTTTTTGATCTGTTGGATCGCTCGTTCAACCGACTCGATTGCTCGGGCTTCGACTGAATCGGGTATGTGCGGGTTTATCGTCATATTATGTGGAAGCTTATTCAACGATGATTACTACTTGGGAAGATTATTCAGGTATGGCGCTATCAGGTTCGCCACGTACTTAGCGGTGACATCTGCTTCGAGGTTCACTTTCGAGCCCTCTGGACGTTCGTTCATTGTCGTGTGATCGAATGTAAACGGGATAATCGCTATGCTAAAACTATCGGCATTTCGATCGACAACTGTGAGGCTGGTTCCATCGACAGTGATGAAGCCTTTCTCAACGACGTTTTCAATTATATTCTCCGCAGCCTCGATGACGATAATTTTCGAATTACCGTCTTCGATAACAGAGCGAATCCTGCCAATGCCATCGACGTGACCTTGCACCATGTGCCCGCCAACACGGTCGCCAAAACGAAGCGATCGTTCGAGGTTAACCTTGCTGGCTGGTTTGAGATCGCCAAAGTTTGTACGAACCAGCGTTTCTGGAACGGTTTCGACGGTGAACGTGGAATCGGATTCGGAAAGCGCCGTAACGGTTAGGCAAGCGCCAGCGACCATGATCGACTCGGAAATTTTTAGATCCTCGAGCACTTGATTGCCTCGAACGACGAGGGTTTCACCGTCGAAAGATTCGACAGTTCCTACTTCTTCGATAATTCCTGAAAACATTGCCTGATTATGCCTGTCAGCGGCTTTAGTGAATCGGGTTCGTCGATTGCGTCAGTTCGACTTCGTAACGAAGCCTTCGATAAGAATATCGCCGTCGATCACAGTATGGGTAATGTTTTCCATGGCGAGAGCATCGTTGATTGCTGATATTCCGATTCCCGCAAGCGGCCCGGGCGCTTCGTTTCCGCCAATGATCTTTGGTGCGATAAACGTCGATACCTTGTCGACCATCCCGCTTTCGACGAACGCTCCGGCGAGCCCTGCCCCTGCTTCGATCATCACGTTGTGTAGTCCTCTCGAACCGAGTTCGTCCAAAACTGCGGACAAGTCAATTTTCGATCCATCAAGTGCGGATTTCAGGATCGATACATGAGGAGCGGGGGATGTTGCATCAACGTCTTGGCCAACGACCCAAAGAATATCGCCAGGTTCGTTGATTAGCGTCGCATCGGAAGGCATCCGTCCATGTGTGTCTACGATTACCCGCAGCAATGGTCGGCCGGTTGAATTGCCATCGAAATCTCGTGCGGTGAGCCTTGGCTTATCAGCTAATACCGTGCCGATACCTGTCACCAGCGCATCGGTTTGACGACGCATCACGTGAACGCGTGCCCGTGAACCTTCGTTCGTTATCCACTGCGACTCGCCGGTGCGAGTCGCGATCTTGCCGTCGAGGCTTGTCGCCAGTTTTAGCGTGACCAGCGGGCGTCGGGTTTTCAGATGATGATGAAAACCCTCGATTAGAAATTCAGCCCGCTTGATCTGTTCGTCAGTCGCCTCTCGAACTACTTCGATCCCTGCAGCTTTTAGCTGTCGAAAGCCGTTACCTGAAACACTCGGGTTCGGATCTTCAAGCGGCGAAACGACTTTGGAAATACCAGCCGCAATAATTGCTTCGGTGCAAGGCGGTGCTACTCCTTGAAACGCATGCGGCTCTAGCGAGCAGTAAAGGGTTGCTCCTTTCGCTTGCTCACCTGCCTCGGCAAGTGCGATCGGCTCGGCGTGTCGACCAGGTCGTGGTTCGGTCGCACCTTCGCCAATGATTTTGCCGTCTAGAACGACGACAGCACCGACTGCGGGGCGAGGCGCAACGCCTCCCATAGCCTGTTCGGCGAGTTCTAGCGCTCTATCGAGTGGAGTACCGATGACTGAGCCTCTCAGGGAAATCTAAGAACGCTTGATGTGGGAGTCGAAATCAAGATGCGACCGGCTGGCAGTCGGTGATTCCTGCCCTTGGTATCGACTGCTGAGTTCCTTTGATCCATAAGGACGGTCGACTACGGTCGTCATCTGCTGGAACGAAATCTGGCCGATGCGCATTCCAAAGTACAGAGTGATTGGCAGTCGTGAGACGTTCGCAAGTTCGAGCGTGAGATTGCCAGACCATCCGGGATCGATAAATCCGGCAGTCGAGTGAATCATGAGACCGAGTCGTCCTAGCGAGCTTTTGCCTTCGATTCGAGCAACTAGGTCGTTCGCTAGGGTCAGTTTTTCGAGTGTGCTGCCCAGCACGAATTCGCCGGGGTGCAACATGAACGGCTCATCGTCTTTGATGATTACTTCATCAGTTAGATTCGGAACTTCCTTGCGCAGATCGATGTAAGGCAGAGTTGAGTTTCGAAACACCAATATCGTGTTCGCAAGATGAAAATCGACACTCGCAGGCTGTACGTCGCGGTCGGAATATGGCTCGATCCCAATTTGCCCAGATTCGACTGCTTCCCTTATCGATCGGTCGCTCAGGACCATGCGAAATTCCTTCGTAAATGCTGCGGTAAATTTTAAGTTGTGCGAATCGCCACTAATCGCTGACGATAACGAGATTGTATGCGCTGGCGGAACACCGCGGACACGACTCAACACAAGTTAAATAATAAAGGGCGGATCCCTTCGATGAGAAATCCGCCCTTTTTTGGTTTAGTCGAGCGCTTATCCGCCGATTGCGAATACTGCCTGAACAGTTACTGAAAGGTTCACGTCGCCCGAAGAAATCGGGGTTGACTTGAACGCACCGCCCATCGCTGCCATCTCCGCCATAGGTGCACCGTATGCCATTGGTACCGAGCTGCCAATTTCAGTCAGGTAAACCAAAGGTCCGAGAGTCACACCCATTGCCCGAGCGTAGACATCTGCCTTGGCAAGAGCGTCGGCAGCTGCGTGCTGGCGAATTACTTCGCCGAATACCGAAGAATCGTCAACAGTGAACTGTATCGAGTTGATTCGAATCAGGTCGCCTCCGGCTGTAGCAGCGGTATCGACTACAGGGCTCAGGTTGTCGATGTCACGAACGGTTACCTGAACAGTGTTGCTTACGGTGTAACCCGTGATGCGTGGCTCGCTGTGTCGGCCCAGTGAGTCAGATACTTCAACCCAAATCGTCTGTGGGTAGATGTTGAAGTTCGTAGTCACGATGTCGTCTTCAGAAACGCCGTTGTCTTTGATGGCATCCATCACACTTTCCATGGCATCGGCAGCGTTTTGTCGTGCTGCGGAAACGGTGGTCTCGCGAGATTCAACACCAATCGAAACCTTTGCGACATCGGCTGGAATTTCGATTGTTCCTTGTCCGGTTACCCAGATTCCTGAGTTAGTCGTACCGACTGCGGAGTTGAAAGCTTGGCCGTATCCGACCGGAGCGCCGATTGGTAGTGGAGCGATCGCAGCTGAGTCGTATCCAGATGCGATTACTTGGTTACTGCCGGACGATGTGCCTTGGGAACCGGCCGAGCTAACGTTGCCACCCACACCGGAGGGCGCTCCGATTGCTGGCGTATCGTCATTGCTTGCGATCTTTTCGTCAGCCGTAGTGTCGGCGCATGCGACCGCTGCGAGTGAGAACACTGCGAGAGCTGCCACGAGCAACCATGTTGCGGGCTTTCTGATCTTTACGTTACTCATAACTAATTCCTTCGATCTACTTATCTTTGGTTCAGCGGCACGCTTGCGTGTCCTGAACCCTTTGAACTGTTTGTTGACCAATCCATTGTTGAATTGTTGTTGTTATAAGTAGAGACGATGAATGGTCGAGATTTGTTCCATCGGGTTGAAGCGAATGTGCGTTGAGGTGGTGCCGCACCTAACATCCCGACTGTAGCGACAGCGAAGTGGAACGATTTTCGGAGGAGGCGTTGTGCTTGGCGATGGCTATCTAATGAACGATCAACGTGACCCCAGCCCCAGATCCCTCGGCTGCACTCGGGAAGTTGATGGTTGACTGTTGTCGGTTCGGTGCTAGGCCGGGCATTCCCCCTCAACCTAACCTTCTCCCCAAGGAAGAAGGAACTAGATGCTAGCGGCCCAACAAAATCCCAGCCGAAGTTACCCGCCGCGTGCTCGTCTTAGACCTGCCCATGCGCCGATGGCAGCGATTGCTAGTGCGGCTAGAGCGGCTTGTAACTGCCACAGCGGAAGTGAAATGCCATCGTTCGAAGAGGCCGGTTCAAACGCTGTGTCCTCTGCGTAAGCTAGCTCGGCTTCAGGGGCGATCGAACTTGCACCATCTCCGGCCAATACGCCTGAATCTGTGTCGGTTTCGCCCGTATTACGCTGTGTCTGTTGAATTGAGGCGTCTTCGTCCAATGACCCGGCAATGGACGCTGAATCAACCGCGTTCGTGCTCTGAACATCGGCGGACGCTTCCATCATAAGGCTGGGCGGCTCCGGTTCTTGTGAATCCGTATCCGGACCTACGAGTCCAGCAACCGGAGCTTCTTCCATAGATTCACCTACGACCGAATCGTCGGCGCTGTCGAATTCCGGTGCAACAGCAGCTGCTGGTGCAGCCGTGGCTGCTCCTGAAGAAGATGCTTTTTCGGTAGTAAACATGTCAGCGCTGGAATCTGAGCTTCCGGGACTGCCGGGTGCTCCTGCTACGCCGGCTACACCAGGACTCAAAGATCCACCATCTGCTGATTCTGCAATTTCGGCAGTCGAGAATGATTCACTTCGACTCGAACTAGATTGATCGACAACACCGGTCACATCACCAATTGTCAGCAGCGCAACACCAACTGCCGCAATCACTGCGATAGCAGCGGGCGCAAGCGCTAATGTTCGCTGCGGTGCAAATAACTCAGCGATTCGTGACAACAGCGAGTCTTGTCCTTCGGCTGCTGCAACCATTTCCGGTGTGACCGCGAATGAACGTGGCGCCTCGATCTTTTCGATTCTGCCAAGTACCGATAGCAACGCCTGCTGAGTGGAGAGGTCTCTTTCGAGCGAAGGGTTATCCTGCATCAGGTTCTCAACGAGTTGAATCTCGTCAGCTGACGCGTTGCCTTCAACGAACGCATTTACTGCGTCGATGCTCAAATCTGTACGACCAATAAGTCGATTTAGAAACTTGCGAACCACTCTTTTTTAGTTCTCCTTGTCATATAGACGCATTGAGGCGGGTAAAAGTTCCCGATCTTGTTGAACACAGTCGCGCATCCGCGCTCTGGCTCGGTTTAATCGGGATTTCACAGTGCCTATCGAAACGCCAATCGAATCGGCTGCCTCGTCGTATTGGTAGCCCTCAACATCGATCATCATCATGGCAAATCGATGATCGTCGGAAAGTCCGCCCATGCAATGTTCAATAAGACGCGCCAACTCGGCGTTCAAAGCATCCGCTACAGGATCTTGCGAGTCGTCTTTGACCGTTTCTGAGAAGTAGACGATGTCTTCGTCTATCGAAGTTTCGCCGCGGCGAGCGATCTTCCTCAGGTGATCCAGCGATGAGTTCTTCGCTATACGGAAAAGCCAGGCACGAAATATTCCGCCTCGGTATGAAGAAATCTTGCGGAATGCAGAGATGAAAGTGTCCTGCGTAATATCTTCCGCAGTGGCACGATTTCGAACCATTCGAAGAACAACACCGAACACCGCGTCTTGATACTCGACTACTAAGCGATTGAACGCGTCGTAGTCGCCGTCACGGGTTAGTTGTATTAGTCGCTGTTCGTCGAAGCTGGTCATTTTGAAGTCAGGTCAAGTGCTTGCCGGGTTCAATGCTACTCGCCGCCCAATAATTCGGCAGTTGAACTTCAAAACGTTACTTGGTGATTACGTGCAACTGGCAACCACCTTGTTATATTCACAATAGAGCGATTTTCAGTTCTGGATTTAGATATTGGGCAACCTTGTTTTTTGGTCGTCCAACAAAGGCAACAAATGCGATCGGCACTTCGGGATACTGGCGAGACGATCATCACGGCTGTTGTGATATTTCTCGCGTTGCAAGCAACGACTCAGAGCTTCCTAATCGAAGGCTCATCGATGGAGCCTACGCTGGTTCAGGATGAACGATTGTTGGTCAATCGTTTCATTTACACCCAGTCGCCGTTCAGCCTGTTTGGGGACGATCACTATTTGTTCGGAGGTCCGAAACGAGGCGACATCGTTGTATTTCATCCACCGACTGGCTCAGACACTGATTTCGTAAAACGAATCATCGGTGTGCCCGGCGACTGGATCGATCTTGACGGCAGTTCTGTTTACGTGAACGGCGAAAAAACCGCTTGGGTCGATGTCTCGACCGCACGCCGGCATGACGACTATCCCGTGCAGGTGCCAGACGGAGAGTACTTCGTGATGGGCGACAACCGGCGCGTGTCAGTAGATTCACGAAACTGGGGTTTTGTTTCTGGAGACGATCTTGTAGGCCGAGCATGGTCGGTTTACTGGCCGATCAACGAATTTCAGCTTTATAGCTAGTCAAGAAATTACGGAGCTTCCGCGAGTCGTATTTCAGTACGACTTACGGCTCACTCAGCTTTCATAAAGTCAGCTATCCGCTCACCGATAGTCATTGCTGGTGAATTTGTATTCGCACGTGGGCAATCGGGCATGATCGAGAGATCACAGACCCGTAGAGCTTCGATGCCATGCACCCGACCGTATTGATCTACCACCGCCATCGGATCCGACTCGTCGCCCATCCTTGCCGTGCAAGATATGTGGTGCATCGTGTGGGCGCTACGAAGCAGCCAATTGTCGAGCGTAGCGTCGGATTCGAGGTCTGCAGGAAGCGGGTCGATCACCTCATTCAGAATACCCTTGTAAGCAGGGTGTTCACCGAATTCTAAGTGCATGCGAACACCGGCTCGCATCCGTTCGAGATCGTACGGATGATCGAGAAGGTGATAATCGAGTTCTGGTTGAACATGTGAATCATTGGATACTAAACGCATCTCACCTGATGCCTTTGCTAAATACAGACCCACGCTCATCAGAAACTCGCGATTCGGTGAGTTCCAACGCATCACCGCGACCATGTCGTTACGTAACTCTGATCCAAGAGCGGTGTAGCGGAGAGCTACTTTTTGTGGCCCGACTTCGACATCTGGCATCGGAAAATCATCTTCGGCGCGCCATCGGACATGAGCCGATGGGTGATCGCGTAGATTTTGGCCAACACCTCGCATGTCGGCGATCACTTCAATGCCGGCTGCTTCAAGTTGCTCTCTTCGACCTAAGCCAGAAAGCATCAGTAGATGAGGCGATCCGACCGGCCCTGCGCTCAAAACCACTTCATCGGCAAACGCTTGTTTCAGCTCGCCATTATTCTCATATTCAATGCCGACTGCTTTCTTATCTTCGATCAACACTCTGGTCGTATGACTATCGGCGCTGATGGTGAAGTTCGGACGATCTCGCGACATCGTCAGGTAGCCCAGAGCGGTGCTCCATCGGACTCCATCAGGGTTGTTCAGAGGCAAAGGCCCAACGCCGCTAGAAGCCGGGTGATTGTGGTCAGTGGTCTTCGTAAATCCGGCGTCTGTAACTGCTTCGATGAACGCCGCTTGATCGTCAACAAGCTCATCAGGTTTATAACGACGGACAATGATCGGCCCGTCATTGCCGTGGTACTGATCGACTATATCTAGATCGTTTTCCAGCTTATTCATGAACGGAAGTACTTTTTCGTACGACCATTCATCGTTCCCCGCCTCGACCCATGAGTCGAAATCTTCAGGGATAGCGCGTAAGTACACTTGCCCGTTGATCGCACTCGTGCCACCGGTGATTTTGCCGCGAGGAACTGGCATATCGCTGTGAAGCGAAGTTGCCTGTGCAGTGAACCCCCAATTGTGCTCACCATCGGGATCGATTGTCATGTCCGTACCAGTGGCGTGCCCCTGTCTGATTTCATCGGGAAGTTGATCGATGTTTGGGTAGTCGTGTCCGGCTTCAATAAGGAGAATATTGCGGTCGGCATCCTCCGAAAGTCGAGTAGCGAGAGCTGCCCCTGCAGAGCCCGCGCCAACAACAATCACATCGTATTTCGAGTTTGGCATATCAGATCAAAACCCTGTTTAGATCATAGGATTTGTTGGTGGTGTTGTAGACCAGTCGTCACGTGACCGACCGTTCTTATCCCACACAACTTGCCCGTTCTTCACTGTCATTTCACAGACGATTCGTTTGTTCGTCTTGAAAACTCTATGACTCGTGCCGTTGTCGACTAGACCAAAATCGCCTTCTGCAATATCAAGTACAGCGATATCGGCTGGAACTGTTTGACCGAGATTTCCAAGTTCCGGATGACCTATCGCTTGAGCAGGATCCCATGTCGACTGTTTTACGATGGTTGGTAGATCCATTCCAAGCGCAAGAAGCTTCGACATCGTCTCAGGCATAGTCGCAAGGTTCGCTGTAATGCTATTGCGGTGCATGTCCGTTGAAATAGTGTCTGGCAAGAATCCCTGATCGATAGCAGCTTTTGCAATGCGGAACGAAAAGCTGCCGCCACCGTGTCCAACGTCGAACTTCACGCCGCGCTCGCGGGCGTCAAAGAAATACTGCTTCACCTTGTCGTTAATATCCGTCATCGGCTTACTGAGCGCGTAACAGTGGGTAACCATGTCGCCCGGTCGTAGGTGCTCCAGCATCATTTCGTCCATTGGACGAGTGTGAATTGGAGACTGATCGACCATCAGGTAAACGCCAGAATCTTCGGCTGCCTGGACTCCACGGTCCAACGGCTCCCATCCTGGTCCCATGTAGTGAGCAACTTTTACTCCTACGATCACATCAGGACGTTGAGCAATTTTGGCGGCAGTTAGTTCAGCATCCATTCCTTCGAGGTCTTGCTCAGGTTCCCCGACCATTCCTTCACCAGCAATGTTCAACAACGCAAAAACGTTTGTCGTAGCCGGAGCAATTACTTGCTCGTTGAAATCATCGAAGGTTAAGTGTCCTGCTCCGCCAGCGTCGACAGCTGTAGTCGTGCCTTCGGGCAAGCAGTGGGCATCGGGCAAAATCGCTCCGCCGTAGCCATAAAAATGTGCGTGTAAGTCGACTAGACCGGGAGTAACTAGCAGCCCGGAAACATCGGCGACGGTTCGTGCGAGGGCAGGGGAGATGTCTTTGGCGACTAGAGCAACGTGCCCTCCAGACGTCGCAACATCGAAATTGCCATCGATGTTGTTGGCTGGGTCGATTACTCGTCCGCCTTTAAGTAGGAGATCGTACTTTCGAACTGCTGCATCTGAAGTCGTCATCGTGGCCTCCGAAATCATGCCGATGTGGTGAAGGCATGAATCTATTGTTTTGCGATGTGCGCCATATTAGCGGTATGGCGAGACTTTAGTGTGAATAGATGACGGTTAAGTAACTAACTTTGCAAACGAAAGAACAGTAGCCAGTTTTTACACTCCCTATTCCGGCTTTCGTGTCGTAACCTTATTAGCCGAGTTTGAAGGGCCTTTAGCTCAGCGGTAGAGCATCGGACTTTTAATCCGCAGGTCGTGGGTTCGATCCCCACAGGGCCCACCAAACTCGCGCCTAGCTCATCTTGAGCACATGACTTGAGTCAGTTCCACCCCGG
>JABIHL010000051.1 GCA_018649665.1 Chloroflexota bacterium
AGTTCCTATTGTGAGATTGTGCAAACGACCTGTTGAGTCGGCGATTTTCATCACCACTCCCACATCGGACATCGAAACCACTGGCTTGATGTGCGCCGATATCCAGCTGGCGTTATTCGGTATCGGCAGGCCACGTAATTTTTCGCTTACGTCGAGTAATTCAAGCGTAGAGTGCGTATCGATTCCGTCTCTAATCCATGCAATTCCATCGAGCTCTTTGGGCTCTAGTCCCAAAATAGTCACAGGTATTGCACCATCTACTCCCCGGATGATTCCAGACGCTCGTGTTGCCCCCGAAACAGAAACTACGCCATCTATTTCAGCTATTGAGGAAAGGGCTTGATCTATCCTCCACTGCGATCGATACGTGAGCTTTGCAGCTCGTACATCGGCCCCTACGTTATAGGCGGTTTGATCGAAATTGGAACTGGTGATCGTCGATTCGAAACTAGAAAGCAGAATCGCTGTTGCAGTGGCGGCAGCGATCATCACAACCAGCTTCGCTTGGTGCGAAGTTCGGCGCGCAAGCGAACTTAGGCCGAGTTCAAACACTACCGATCTTCCGATGATCGAAGGCAGGCGAGAAACGATTGCAGCCAGCACCATAAACGTGGTGGGCAATAGTCGCACAGCAACCGCCCCGATGCCCATTATTCCAATAGCTGGGAGAGCAAGCGATAGCTGGTTCGCCTGCTCTTCGTTTACGGCGTCCTCAGCTAATTGAACGCCACCGTTAGAAAATTGCCAGGCGAGTAGTGCTACGATTGCCACCACGACCAGATCGAGATAATAACGGGTGAAGAACGGTTTTTCGGCTTGGTTCGATTTGTTTCGGTATAACCGAGTGATTAGGAGTGACCCTGCGCTGATAGTGCTGGTTGCGAACATGACTGCTCCGGCGAGCCCGACACCGACCGATGCGACAACTGTCCACATCTGAGGGAGTTCGAGTTTGAACAGAGAATCGCCGGTAACTATCGAAGTCCCGAACGGCCCCATCACAAACGCACCCACGATGAATCCGATGAACGATCCCGAACCAGCAACGATTAGAGCTTCCGTAAGAGTTGAAGTTAGCCGCTGTCGTCGACTCGCACCACGCGCTGAGATCGTAGCGTCATCGGCACTGGTGAGGTCTGTTGTGTGAGACCCCAGCAATAGAACCAAAATCAGTGCTATTCCCGAAATCGAAAACATAATTGTTTTCATAGGAATTGCAGCGATAGTGTTTCGTTCTCCAAAAAGAGCCAGTGCTTCGTCGATTGCAGTGAGCATCTGGAATCCGGTAAGACGGCTGGACAGACTCGTCGACAGTGCATCGAGTCGTTCGAGAGTACGCTCGGCACTCCCAGCACTAATCTTGCCTAGCTGCACTGTAGCCAACCAGTTGTACGAAGCCTCTCCACCCGTTCTTGCCCCTTCCGCAAGTTGTGGGAAGTCTGCTTGATGCACGAACATCGGCACTAGCTCAAAACTAGAACCTTCGGTATCGAATCCCCGATCGACAATTCTCCAAATCGGAGATTCGAGATTTTCTCGTTCGAAAAGTGCAACGATCCTGACGGTCAGGGTCTCGCTACTGGTCGATGGAGGCGAGTAGATAAATTCGTCGTTCTGCGCCAATCCGTACTTTGCCGCTACCCCACTTTCCACCAGCACTTCAAGCACGTTTTCATTACTCGAACTGCTGCCGGGAACCCAAGACCCTGAAACCAGAGTTATCTCATCATTTAAATCTTGAACTGACCCGAAAAACGCTCGCCTACGATCGAGAGGGTCGGAATTATCTACAAACGAAGGTATGAATGTGGGGCTGCGGAACCCGCTATATACCGAATCGGAAGCTTCGCCGAGAGCGGTCGATGCTTCCCGGTGAACCTGTTCAACCAGCGATGTGTGAGTGCTGAGCGAGAACGGCCTTAGTCGACCTCGGAGTTGAACGTCGAGTGCTCCGGAATCCGATTCTGATTCCGATAACGACAGTGAAAGAATGCTCGCTGAAACGCCATCGAGGAACGTCAACGTTCCAGCGATACATGTCACCGCTATTGCTACGCCAAGAATGCTGATCAGCGTGTACATGACGCGACTTTTTATTCGCGCAGTAGCGAGCTTTGCTCCAGCCGATAAATCGTTTTGCAGTTGGCTAGTCAATCAGACCGACCTTGATAGCCAATTACCTGCCGCCGACCCTGTGAAAGGGCGAAAACAAGCATGCCGATCAATCCGAATACTAGCAGCGTGACCACGTAGTAAGCGGTGTCGAAGCCAATAGTTGCGGCACGACTTGCCGCCTCGGTTGTATCGCTGGCGTAAACATCGGCTATACGTTCAGATACGAACGAACCTAGCGCACCACCAAGAAGGAGCCCTGCCCCGATACCTACAACAGCAACTATCCCGAGCCGCACTAATTTTTCAACGACAATACCCAGCTTCGTTACTCCCAATGCAGAGAGAATGTCGGAACTAAGACCCGTCTCGTAAAAATCGAGTCGTATAAAGAGCATAAGCCCCGTCAGCATAAGGAATCCGGTGGTGAGAGTTACTACTAGGTGCATACCCTTCCAGCCCGCTGAAGCACCAGCACTCGCTGTCGAATTGCTCACCAACCGCTCAAATTCAAATACTTGAAGATCGTGCTCATCCACCCCTTCGATTAAGGTCCTTGGATCTTGTACCGACTCCCCTGAAGTAGTGATGAATACTTCTGCTGAATTAGGTAGTACAGGGTCGATTTTTAAGGCAAGGAAATCGAGCAATGTTTGATAGTCGATTACTGTGAAAGAGCTACCGGGATCGAGCGTGGCGAAGGTATCGAGTACGCCGATTACTTTGATCGGGACCACCTTTCCGAACACGGTGATAAATCCAGTGTCATCTGCGCTGAGCCCTGACGATTTTTCGAACTTATCTCCGATCAGTATCGGTAGGTGCTGAAGATCGCTTCGGCTATGAAATCCTCGAATTCCATCGTCGGTTCCTGATCCGAAATAAGCTTGAACAGACCCTTGTGATCCTGAGTTTGGCTCGATTCTTGTTTCGTCAATGCCCGCAGTAGTCGGTAGTGCGTACCAACTGTCTGTGGATTCGAACTGATCGATAGTTCTGACCGCGCCAGAGCCGGTGATTGCTTCGAGATTTTCAATACTCAGGGTTACTTTGTGACCGACAGGTCCAACAGGGGGTTCATAGATGAGAATCGATAGCAATTCGTACGGGCCGTTTGATTCGTTCTCAATCGCACCGATAAATGTTCCAGAGCCAAAGTCAGCGCCCGAACTTTGGTCTTGAACCGGAATCATCAAGATGGTCGTGGTCGTACCGTCTGCGCCCTTTATGCGACTCCATATGTCGATGAATGGCTCGCTTAGTCCACCGGTCATACTCAGCGAAACGGTGTCTGGCGGAAGCATGATTTTGGCTGGCTGCGAAGCTGGATTGCTCTCAGAGTTCAACATTTGAGCAGCCTGCTGTGCAACTGATCTCATCGAATCGTCGACTAGCAGCTTACTCAAGGCGTCTGGGTCGACCGCTAGAAGATTCAGATCTGCGCCTTCACCGTTAGCCCCGAGCGCACCTTTTGTTCGTAAAGCTGGGGTCCACTGATCGATATATTCTCCGGCTATCAACTGTTGTATCGCAGGATTCGATGCGCCTTTGTATCCGTTAAATCCGACGATTCTCGCATCGCCACCGGCGGTCTGAGCTGCTGCGTAGATACCGTTCGCTTCAAGTGATTTTGCGATTGTCGAATCGGCGACAGCGGTGATCGTAACTATCGTGACCAGAGTCAGAAGCCATGCATGGCGGAACGACGATCTACGCATTGATGTGATTGCGTACCAGACTGTGGGAGATGTCCTGCCGAAAACGTTAGCAATTATTCGAGGGAACACCGGCCAGGCTCGAACAATGGCGAGCATCGCCGACACAGCGACGATTCCGGTGGAAGTCATAATCCACCCTATGCTCGATCCGCCAGTTTCTGCCGACGCCGATAAAAGGTCGCGAGCGTTCATCTCCCATAAAACCAGTGCCGAAACCGCCACGATCAGCAGATCTATCTTCATTCGCCACAACCAGGGAGCAAGTGCGGATAGATCTCTGGTTGATTTTGGCAATTTCCGTAGAACGAGCAACTGAATGCTTGGGCGCAGAATGTTCAGTGCTGAAAGAATTCCAATTCCCACCGAAATTACAAAATTTCCGACAGTAAGCGGTATGGCCAAGCGCGCTCCGTTCGTGAGCGGGTCCAAAGCTTCCACTGTCCCAAGTAAAGGCACGATAGACCATGCCAACAGGGGAGCCAGTAGTGCCGGAATGACAAGAACTACGATGGCAGGCGCTAATCCGAGTATGAGCAGACTCAGTGCGTTCCCACCTCGAAGTCCTACACGAGAAACGCTGTTCTTGATCGACGATGTCATCGCAGATCCTGACAGCAGCACAACTTGCCCGGCGACGAGCAGTAGCAGCACTGCCGATAAAGCGACCGGAATGATCTGGGCCGACCTGTCGCGCCGGATTTTTTGGAGAGGAGCTTTCGCTCCTACGAATACCTGCGCTTCTGGTGACACCGAATTCGCTTGCTTTGAAAATACTTCGATTCGTTCTAACGATGAGTCGATACCTGCTTCAATAACGCTTGAGGGATCGACTGATATTAGCCACCAACCAGTTCCCAAAGTGGACGAGCGCCCAGACAAAGTAGTGAACAGTATTTCGGGGTCGACGATGGCGATAAATGCGGGTCCGGCTGATGCGGTGTCGGCAGTAAGAAGATCGCGTGAAATATCGGCCCAACGGGAATCCGACGAGCCCAATGGTTCGTAAATCCCCGCTATTTCGAGCTCGAAGAACTCTTCTCTACTCGTATCTTGAATCACGACCACATCGCCCACACTCGAACCAGTGACCTCGGCTACATCGCTCGGAATCGCAACCCTTGAACTGCCTCTCGGTGGCGAACTGCCTGATATGTATCGAACGGGGAACTCATCGCCCGGTGATGCCTGCATATACAGGTTCGAATACTGAGCAAAACGTTCGTCTTCTAGGGACGAGATCGAATAGGGGGCTGAGCGGATTATGGCCATTTCGAGGCGTCCGATTGAGCCTAATTCGTCAGCGGCAATATCAACTTCTTTGCCGATGGATTCGAACGCTGCCGGATTGAATGAAATCTCTCTTGCCTTGACCCAACCGTTTGTCTGGGCATCAGAATATCGAGCAAACTCATGCTCCAAAGTGGCCGTTTCGATGCCGCCTAAATACTGAGTCATTCCGACGGCAATCGAGGCGGCGATAAGCGTTGCCGAAATGGCGAAAGCCAGTAGTGTTTTCTGTTCGCTAGCGAGCTTCCATGACAGTTTCCACATCGTCATTTTGACGACAGAAGCTGTTTCTACCATTGATCGCAGCCCTCAGCGATTCCTGATCGTTCGAGTAGATTGTCGCCTTGCACGCTGCCGTCTTCTCTCACTTCGAAACTGAGAGTAAGAGAGCCTAAGTCGCGGTCGGGTTGGCGATTGAAGACTACGCGAATCACGTCGTTGAGAGCTTTACCCGAATCATCAGCAGAGAACTCGTAATCTAGGTCCACCCACTTATCGCAGGTCGCACCGAAAAAGCCCCACGATTTTTCTGATAGATAGCTTAGTACCCTGTCCCGGGCATCCATTGCCTCAGTTTCAGAGAGCGCAGTGAGCGGGATAGTCTGCCCTGCGAGATCGCTCAGGCTTTGCTCAGTATCGTCATTTGATTCGCCCTGGCAGGCACTAAATGCGAAAATTGCTGCCAGCCCGAAAGCGATAGTCAGCAGCAGCAGCTTTTGGGCATCTGAAAAGAGGCGAGTCTTAGAAATAATTCTCTGGATCATGATGATGACTCGATCTGGAGAGTTTTCAGGAATTCGATCAGTGAGTTTCGATCATCTTCCGATAGATTCTCAAAAGAGTCTCGTGCGGGCTGCGATGCTCCACCATGTGCTTCGATTGCCTCCGAAATCAAAGTGGCCCGGCCGTGATGTAGGAATGGAGGTTCGCTCGCAAAGCCCCACAGCTTCCTCGTTAGCCATTCGTCGGTCGGAACATCATCCTGTTCGATAACTTCGTTGTTTAAATCTGAACCCATTTTGTGGCGCTTGAGATCGGTGAACACGGGAATTAAATATTCGCCATCGGCGTTGAGTGGAAAGTCTGGCGAGAAGTCGGCAAGATCGAACTCAAGTAGGGCATCGACCTGACCAGGACCAAGGTCGGAGCCACTGTTGTAAGGGCCGGGTTCCGTGAAAATAAGCGACCGTAACGGCATTTCCTGCACATGGCACACCGAGCAACCGATCGAGCTGAACAGTTGTTCACCCTTTGCTACGACGGCACGAGCTTTTTTAGTGTTGGGTAATAATTGGATCGGTGTCGGCAGCGTTGCCTGAAATACGACGAGAGCTGTTGAGTCGCCTGGAGTAATTTCGTTCTTCACCCCATCGCCATCCGGGTCCTTACCCGCACCTGTTCGTTCGTAAGTTTGCAATCCGTGATGATGATTCAGGGCGTTATTGGTGAACGCTCGAAGACTGCTTACGACGCCCTTTTGGTGGAACGGTCGAATGATCAAGTCGTAGTCGACACCCTCGACGAGCGTCGTATCGATGAATCCTGATGCATGCGCAGTAATCGAGCCGAAGCTAACGCCTTTCGTCATCAGTTCAGCAGGTACAGGCTGGTCAGATGTTTTCGCTGTTTCAAGAGCTTCGTCACGAATAGCATGAAGATCGACTGTCATCTCTCTCGCCAACAGTTCGATCAATCCAGAACCGAACATACCAAGCGTGTTCCGCTCGTTGGCGACGTTTCGGAAATCGACTACAGCGTCTTCGAATTCGACTTCGTTTCTATCATCAAGTTGGTTGTCGAAATCTACGAAATCGAACTCCTGCCCACGTACAAATACGTTAGCCACGTTATCGCCACCACCACCTGCACCGGGCATGTTGTGGCAGCC
>JABIHL010000052.1 GCA_018649665.1 Chloroflexota bacterium
CATACGCGTTGGCGAGCTTAGCGACTCTTTTGCCGATTGCGCCGTAGCCGATGATTCCGAATGTTCTGCCGTACAACTCTCGATACGAACCGTACCTTGAGGGCCAACCCGACCAGTCGCCATTTCGAAAATCTCGATCGTTGGCGATAAGGTTGTGATCCAGCGCGACGGCGACTGCCATTACCCATTCAGCAATTGGTGCTTCGTGGTGATAGGCATTAGCGACCACGACTCCTTGCGGAACCGCTGCGGGTTCTATTCGGTCGTAACCTGCTGCTGCGATCAATATTGCCCTGAGTGACTTTGCGGCGTTGCCCATATCGGTGTTGAAATCGGTACCGATGTATATGTCGGCATCGGCGAGAACGGCGGGGTCGGGTTTGTTGTCGATGTAGGGAGCTTCGATCCAATCGACATCTACGGTTACTGGCCACCATTCACCGGCAGGCGTTCCCTGCGGAACTGGAGGGATAACTACCCGTAGTGGGCGCTGTGATTCTGTCGACAAGGTTCACTCCGGAGGTCGTAATTGGTGGGTAGGGCATCTGATTCAGAAGCCAAGCGCCGAGAGACTACCACGAATCATTATGTTCGCTTCTCAAAATAGGCATGGACAGGTCTATAATTTTCGCTGCTCATACACACCGATACCTAGATCGAGATCAACACACACAATTGACAACCGAATCCAGCACTCCGCCCGAGAACGTGTCTGACAACTACCACTGGAAGGTGTTTTGGACTGTCGGCATTGCGTTATTCGCGATGGTTCTGGACTTCTCGATCGTATTCTTGGCACTCTCGTCGATCGCCGATGAATTTGGCGTAACACTTCGTGCCGTAACTTGGGTTGCCATTTCAACATCGCTTGTGACCAGCGCAATAATGCTGCCGCTGGGTCGGGTATCCGACATTACGGGGCGGAAGAAATTCCATATTGCTGGAATGTTCTTCTTCGTGGCTGGGGCGCTACTGGCGTTTTCGGCTCAGAACCTGGAGATGTTGATTGTCGCCCGAGTGGTGATGGCGATTGGTGCTTCGATGGGGCAGGCGGTGGTTTTTGCGATCATCGTCGGTACGTTCCCTGATAACGAGCGGGGCAAAGCCCTTGGCATGATTACAACGATGGTTGCGATTGGCGCGGCTGCTGGTCCTATCGTTGCTGGTCCGATCATTCAGGCGTTTGAGTGGCGAGCAGTGTTCCTTGTGACGATGATTCCGACGACGATAGGAATTTTTGCTGCATTCATCGTGCTTGACGATGTACGTATTGGTTCCGTGGTGGGGCGAGTACGAGAAAAGTACGACTGGTTGGGAGCTATATTCTCGGCTTCAGCGCTGATTCTCATCATTCTCACGATTTCGAATCCGTTCGCGTTCGATTGGATTTCATTTCAGATCATTGGCGGGTTCGCACTGAGTATTACGCTTTTTGCGCTGCTGGTGTGGTGGGAACTGCGGGTCGAATCGCCAATGCTGAATCTGCACTTTTTCCAGAACTCTACGTTCGCATGGTCGACATCGACTCGATTCCTTGCCTTTTTGGGCGGTTCGGCGATGTTCTTTCTGATGCCGATATTTGTTCAGAGCTTCATGGGTTACGATCAGCGTTCGGCCGGATTGGTTATGTTTGTTGGCGCGTTGGGGATGGGCATTTCATCGCAGTTGTCGGGTCGATATTCCGACAAGTACGGATTCCGGGTGTTCACCATTACGGGAGTTGGGCTTCTGCTGGTGATGAACTTGCTGATGTCGTTCTTTGTGAACGACACGCCGCTGTGGATTGTCATGCCGGTATTGTTCATAAACGGTGCGGCGATGGGTATGTGGATGGCTCCGAATATGAGCGCTACGCTATCGACAGTCGGGCGAGGCGATTATGGTTCGATGAGTGCGTTTCTGAACTTGGTGCGAAACGTCGGTAGTGTGATTGGTCAGGCATTGGCTACAGCGATAATTGCGGGCGTTATGCTTAGCCGGGGCGCTGAGGTGCAGCTGAATGAACTGGCTGATACGACGGATCTGAACGTGACAGATGCCTTCCTAACGGGTTGGCGCATAACGTTCTGGGTGCTTTCTGGGTTTGTTGGTGTGGCACTATTTACTGCTATCAAAACCCGCGTATATAAATCTGAAGACAACAACTGAACACTGCGATAATCGCTTGATTCAACTAGTACGTGTAGTTCGATGAACGGACATACAGGAGATACAGCATGGGACAACTCGACGGAAAAGTAGCGATCATTACCGGTGGTGGATCGGGAATCGGCAAGGGCATTGCTAAGGCATTTGCCGATGAGGGTTGTTCAGTCGTTATCGCCGCACGAAACGCAGAACGGCTCGATGCTGCTGCGGCTGAACTTTCAGCCGGTGGTGCGACGGTTATCTCTATTCCGACTGATGTCACTAGCGAAGACCAAATGATTAGTCTGTTCGCTAAGACGATGGATCAGTTCGGCAAGCTCGACGTTCTCGTGAACAATTCGGGTGCGTTCGATGGCGGCCCGGTTGAAGAACTGACGATGGAACAGTGGCAGAAGGTTATCGACGTCAACGTCACGGGTCCGTTCTTGGGATCACGTGAAGCTTTCAAAATTATGAAGAAGCAGGACGGCGGCCGAATAATCAACATCGGTAGCATCGCTGCTCAGAAGCCACGCCACAGCTCTTCGCCTTACACAACCAGCAAGCACGCTGTTTGGGGACTGACTCAGTCGCTGGCACTTGAGGGTCGTGACCACGGAATCGCCGTGAGCGCACTTCACCCCGGAAACGTGATGGTTGAACGACGTGGTGATGGCAAGTCTGCAACGGGTCGTGACGAAGGTCCCGAGCCGTTGATTTCGACTGAAGATATGGGGCGAACGGCGCTTCTCATGGCTACCTTACCGCCGGGATCGAACATGTTGGAAGCTATCGTGCTTCCTCTTGGTCAGGCGTATCTAGGCCGGGGCTAATCTCGTCTGGTAGCACCGGAACTTGTTCCTAACTCACACCTTTTTCAATGAAATCGTAATGTGGGGGTTGCTAGACTCGCTTGAATTTCGCAGATCAAATTAGATATCTGCTTGGAGAACTTCGATGCGAAAACTACTCGCAGTGCTGCTGGCTGGACTATTCTTGATTCTGTTTTTTGTCGCCACCACGGTGAATCAGATAGTTGATACGGCGTCCGATCCCGACGTAATTACCGGGATGCTCGACGATGCCGGTGCGTATGACTATGTCTACGACAACATCATTGGGAATCTTGTCGCCGATATAGTCGAGCAGGGTATCGAGGTTGATACTGGGCTCGATAGCGGCGCCCCGTCGGTTTTGAAATTCGAAGACCCTGATCTGGCAGCTCTCGCTATTACGGACCTGATCGAGACTCTTGTGCCGCGTGAATATGTGCAAGAAAAACTTGAAGCCAGCCTGAACGGTGTTATTCCTTACGCACAAGGACAGACTGACGAATTTACGATCGATCTAGAAGTTCAAGAGCGCGTGCGGGCGGTTCCGGCTGACGTACGGAAGATCGCCCAAGATTTGGAATTGACCGAGAGGGTCATCGAAGATTTATTGCTACCTCAAATGGACGAGTTCATAAACCAAGTGTCGGCCCAAGGTCTTGGTATTGAATTCACTCCCGAGGAAGTTGAATCCAGCGCAAGATTGGTCTTTGAACCTGTGTGGATGGAAGGTCAGATCTTTGGGGCAATTGACGAGGTTACGCCGTTCTTCTCGGGCGACTCTGACTCATTCAACATAGTTCTCCATTTTGAAGACCGTGCGGTGATAATCGGAGATATTCTCAAAGATAAATTGATCGACGAAGACACTCTGTACGACTTAGTTTTCGACCAAGTGGTTGACCCACTGATTCAACAGACAGTTGCCCAGACAACTGACATTGGATTCGGTATTTCGTTGACCGAGAAGGAGGTTGTCGATACTTTCGAGGTAATTGCTCCGCGAGCTTGGGTAGCGGAACAGGGCGAAGGTGTTATCGATGCCCTGATCGCTTACCTGGTTGGCAATAACAACTCGCTTGAATACACGGTCGAACTTAGCGACCAGAAGGCCACTGCAACGACGGCTTTACAAGATTTGGCACGGACAAAACTTGAGTCGACAATTGCAAATATTCCGAACTGTTCTTCACCTTTGGATGCGCTCGGTGCAGGACAAGACTTAGCTTCGCTTACGTTGCCACGATGTATTGCCGGTGGTCAGACAACGATCAACTTGGCATTAGGCTCGTTTGGCCCGCTCATCGATGCACAGGTTGCTTCCTTCGTTGCAAACCAAGTGCCGGGCGAAATTTCATACACTCAGGCGGATATCGAGGCTCAGGTAGGCGGTGATTTCGACACTATCGACGACATAAGAGACCGGATCGTCGAGGGAGTTAGTTTCTCAGATCAAGATTTGATCGAAGCTATGGCTGATGAGAATAATGCTCAGAGCCTTGCCGATGCTGAGGAAACTCTCAGAATTTTGGCTGATGGAATTCTTATTACCGAGAAGAACATCACCGATAATCTCGAAGGCGAAGATCTCCAGCTATTCAACGACGTACGTAATTACGCGGGGATCGCGCTCAGTGTTCGATGGATGTTGTGGGTACTGGTTCTAATTCCGTTGGCCGTAATTGCATTTATAGGTGGAGGAGACTGGGCAGGACGAATGAAGTGGGCCGGTGGAGTCGCCGCTGTCTGCGCAGTGCTTGTTTATGGCGGAATAGCCGTTGCGTGGTCGATGAACGATATCGCTCAGGACTACGTGCCTGATTATGGGGCTGAAGTTAGCCCCGAGTTTAGGGCTGATTATCCAAGATTGAGTGCAGAACTAGAGAGTGACGAGCTGACCAACCGATTCGAGTTAGCTGTCGATTCCTGGCAGCAGGGCTGGCGCAACCAGACGATGCCATGGATCATCGGCGGACTTGTCGTATTTGCGGCTGGGACTGTTCTGTCGATCACAGGTTCGAAGAAGACGGTTTCGATGGGCAAAGGTACTGCCTACAAGGGTTCGGCATCGTCGGCTGCTAGTTCGGAGGCATTCTCGATTCCAAAGGATTGGGGTGACGAGAAGGAAGAAGACTTGGAAGATTCCAAGATCGAATCCGATAAATCCGAAGTGGTTGATTCAGAACAAGAGTCGTCATCTGGCGAAACTGAGACGTCCGAAGCTGATTCTGACGATAAACCGCCTGCAACTGCTTGATAGGTAGAGAACGCTTGGTGGTTGCTAGTTCGTTGTGAACTAAATGCTGCCGTGCGTAATCGCTTCGAGAATCATCGACGTCGCTTTTGCGATCATCGAAGGGTCGATTGTCTCGGCTGTGTCGGTCGGTTTGTGGTAATTAGGGTTACGGAAGTTGGCGGTGTCGCTAATCATCACCGCTGGAATTCCTGCTTGCCAGAACGGAGCGTGGTCGCTCCTACGTAGATTTCTTACGAGGGGCATCCACCATGGAACTTCGAGAGGAAGTATTGGTAGACCGATTTGTTGGATTGATGCGGCTTGTTCGAGTGATCGTGAGATTCGACGACTCGAATTATTGGACAGGATCAACAACGAATTCGCTTCGAAGTTTTGTCGCCTGAGGGCTTTGTACGCACGGCGAAAAAGGAATCGAAACGAGCCGGGTAGTTTTTGTTTGATCGTGGACGAGCTGAACCCGATCGTCTCAAGAATGACCGCTGCCGATGGGTGTTCTTCCGTTCGCAGTGTTACGACATAGGCGGTTGATCCGTGAAGCCCTTCAGCAGGGGACTGAAGCTCTTCGGCATCGAATGCAGCGAATACTATTTTTCGTGAACTTTCCGCTTCCACCAGTATTCGAGCGCATTCGAGCATCGCTGCCACGCCGCTCGCGTTGTCGTCGGCTCCGGGCGAACCCGCCACCGTGTCGTAGTGGGCGCCAATCAAGACAGGACGCTCTGTTGAATCAGGATTGAGCGTTCCGATGATGTTCAATCCGGATCGTTCGGGCGATTGCATCGGAATGTCGAACACTGTGCGATTGATGGAAAGACCGATCTTAGTGAATTGGTTAGCGATCCATTCGGCAGCGGTTGCGTGTTGCTGTTTGTTCTGTATCGAATTTCGAGGCGACGCACTAAGCGTTTCTACATCACTCTTAATTCGTGATTCGGAAACCATTTAAACTATCGTTGCCTTCGGTCGATGTACTACATAATCGCTGCACTTGCGAGCTCACCAAGCGTATACTCCGCCCGCCAGCATATGAAGTAGGCCGGGCAACGAGGGCAGCGATTTCTCACCGGGCCGTAAATTTGGAGTTGTGATGTACATCCTGATGGTGCGACTAAAGGTCAAAGAAGACCGAATAGATGATTTTATTGAGGCATCGATTGGTGATGCCAAGGGTTCAGTGATGAACGAGCCCGGTTGCCGCCGGTTCGACATCGTTCAGGCTGCCGACGACCCTACGTCGTTTGCATTCTGCGAGGTGTACAACGACGAAGCAGCGTTCGCTGCTCACGGTGAAATGCCTCACTTCAAAGTGTGGCAGGAAGCTGTTGGCGATATGTTCGACGGCGAAGTTGGAGTTTCGTTCTGCAAGCCTGTATTCCCTCGTGGCGACGGCAACTGGGATTCGTACCGCTCGCACATCGTGGACGATCCGTACTTTGCTTCAAGCCTGCACGTGATCCACGCACCTAAGTTCGTCAAAGAAGAGAACGTCGAAGCATTTATCGAATCGGTTTCTGCCGATGGTGTTGGTTCTACCCACGAAGAGCAGGGTTGCTTGCGTTTCGATGTGTATCAGAACGTGAACGACCCGACGGAACTGTATTTGTATGAGGTTTACGCCAACCCTGATGCTTTCGAGTATCACAAAGGCACACCACACATTAAGCAGTGGGTTGAAGATGTGAAAGACATGTACGACACCAGCCGTGATGGCGGTGCTCGGGTTGGTCGAAACGTATGGCCGCCCGATAACTGGGCGTGGAGTTCGGGTAAGCCAACCTGGTAAACCCGGGTTAGTTGGTTCGTAATATTGAGTTAAATAAGAAGCGCCGGGTC
>JABIHL010000053.1 GCA_018649665.1 Chloroflexota bacterium
ACGGTTCGGCGTGAGTTCAATGTCGAGAACCGACTCGCCAAGAACCTCTCCGATCGGGGTTCCAATCTTGAGATCGTCGTCCAACACGAGAATGCCGTCATGATCGTCCCCAATACCGAGCTCACGTACTGAACAAACCATGCCTTCGGACACGACTCCACGAATCTTCGATCGTTTGAGTTTCTTTGTCTTCCCGGACTCATCTGCGTACGCGTCGTGAAGCACCGCACCGATAGAGGCGTATGCGATCTTCTGGCCTTCAGCTACGTTAGGAGCACCGCACACAACCTCGGCTTCACCTGTGCCATGGTCGACAGTTACAAGCCTCAAGCGATCGGCATCGGGGTGCTGGGCGATGTTTTTCACATGCCCAACTACAACGTTGTCGATCCAACCAGTGCGTTCAATATCTTCAACTTCGTTACCGGCCATCGTCAGGCGATGCGCCAGATCATCGAGATTCATCTCGATGTCTACGTACTCTTTCAGCCAGGAAACAGGAACCTTCATGCGTTTTCTCAGTTACTTATCGAATTACAAATGGAATTAGTTGTGACGAATCACTTTGATGGAGTCGGCGTGTTCGCCGCTCCTAAAACTGAGTCAAGAACCGAAGGTCGTTCGAAAAGAAGTGTCGAATATCGGTGATTTCATTCCGCAACATCGATATCCGCTCAGGCCCCAATCCAAAGGCGAACCCGGTGTACTTGGTCGAGTCGTAGCCCGCGTTTTCCAACACCTTAGGGTGAACCATTCCGGCACCTAATATTTCGATCCAATTCCCGTTCCACTCGATCGACATATCTACACCCGGTTCAACGAACGGAAAGAAGTCGCAACGGAACCGAACCTTGCGCTGTGGCCCAAATATTCGACGTGCAAATTCGTAGAGAGTGCCTTTTAGATCGGCAAACGTAATACCTTCGTCCACTGCCAGACCTTCAACTTGGTTGAAGTGCCATTCGTGCGTGGCGTCGGTCGATTCATATCGGTAGCACTTGCCGGGAACGACGACTCGAATCGGAGGATCGTTAGCCTCCATCGTTCGAGCCTGCATGGGCGAAGTGTGCGTCCGCAGCAAAACATCGTTATGGGTATCGGAATCGACCCAAATAGTGTCCCACTGATCTCGGGCCGGGTGATTGGCAGGAATGTTGAGCATGTCGAAGTTGTACTTCTCAAGCTCAACTTCAGGACCTTCAATGGTCTGGAATCCCATTTCGTTGAACGCTTGAGTAATCTCTCGAATCATCTGCGTCGAAGGGTGCAGACCGCCCAATGCCGGTCGTCGACCAGGTAACGTGATATCGATCGACCCAACAGGTGCTTGGGATGACTTCGACTGGCTAGCGCGTTCTTCGTAAAGCGTTTCAAGCTGCCCGCGAAGACTGTTCGCCGCAGCACCGACCACCTTGCGCTGCTCGATATCCAGTGAGCCGAGTCCACGTAGCAGCCCCGTCAGCCGACCTTTTCGACCAAGGAAGCCCACTCGCCACGCTTCGAGCTGTTCGCCAGATTCAGTAGAATCTAAGGCGGAAATAGCGGCAGCTTTCAGTTCCTCGACCGACTCACCGGCCTGAGTTGCTTGAACACCCTGATCTTTTGGCAACGACACTTACCTGACATAAATACTTGTGAACCGAAGGCAAATGATCAATGAAGTAGTTTGCCAACGGGGTTTTCCGATTCGAAATTATAGTCGATTATGAGCGCATCGCTCACTCTTGCCGCAATCTCGACTAATACTGGGAAACAGCCAATTTGGCTTCTAATAGCAATATTAAGGTAAATATAGGTGTGAATTTCATTATTTAGACATATTTACGTATCTCAACACATTATTAGATACACACTACGTTTTTCGTAAAGATCGACACACAGGGCGTTACGATTCCATCACATGCGCCTACTTACGTGAACGGCGGTAACAGCCATCACGCTCAGGCATGCCCTTTCGAACTAGCGACAAGTTCAAAAAGTTGTAGTAGGGTCGAGCTACGATCGATGATCAGCCGCAGTACGCACGATGTGTACATTGAGATGCGGTACAACAAATATCCGAATTAACGGGGGGTCCAATATGGAAGCCTACTGCATGAAGTGTAAGACGAAGCGTGAGATGCAGAACCCAGAGCAGATCACAATGAAGAACGGTCGACCTGCGACTCAGGGTACATGCCCGGTCTCTGGCACCAAGATGTTCAAGATCGGTAAAGCTTCGTAAGCTTTCTGCTACTGAATTAATTGACCCGTGCTTCGGCACGGGTCTTTTTTTGCCAAATTTCAAGCGACATTTCGGTCAACACCCCTTAACCGAGGGTAAGATTCGGTCTCTCAAGCCATCACCCTACGAGAAACCAGCCATATGCAAACAGTCCCATTCGGAAAAACAGGATTCAACGTCAGTCGCCTCGGAATCGGTTTATCAGAGATCGGATCGCAGCTATCTGTTTCTGATCAAGATCAAGCCACCACTATGATGAACACCGCTCTCGATAGCGGCATCAACTTTCTCGATACCTCGGCTTGTTACGGCATATCTGAAATGATGGTCGGCAAGGGCGTTGCCGAACGGCGTGATGACTATTTCCTCGCTACTAAAGCTGGGCACATCGCACTAGGCGCCGCCGGAGAAGAATGGACATACCAAACTGTCGTCGATTCGATCGAACGCAGCTTGCGATTGCTCCAGACCGACCATGTCGACCTAGTTCAACTCCACTCGTGCGGGATCGATGTCCTAGAGCGCGGAGACGTAATTCGTGCGCTCCAAGAAGCACAGGATGCTGGAAAGACTCGTTTCTTCGGCTACTCGGGTGATAACGAGGCCGCTCACTGGGCGGTCGATTCAGGATTGTTCGCTACTCTCCAAACTAGCTACAACCTAGTCGAACAGCGTGCTCGAACATCTGGCCTTCTCGAAAAGGCAACAGCGCAGGGCATGGGAACTATCATCAAGCGACCTATCGCCGGTGGCGTATGGGGCAAGTCACGTCCGGAAGCCGGAATCGACGACGCAGGTCGATACAACACTCCTTATCTCCTGCGTGCCAAAGAGATGCGAACGCTAGGCGCAATCGAAAACGAGCCTGAGGACGGAATTCTCACGGCACTCGGATACACACTCGGCGATACGGACGCTAACGTGGCGATTGTTGGAACCACAAATCCAGCTCACATGGCTACCAACATCAAGCAAATCGACAACGACCTACCGATTCCTGAATCAGTCATTGAAGAACTGAAATCCCGATTCGAGAAGCTCGACACCGACTGGGCGCAACGCACATAGGCGCCAGAGTTGCCATAGGCACGTTTTCTATTCGTCTACTCCAGTGACGACCATCCATTCCGTTAGAAAGTTCGTTATTCAACAATGAAGATAGATCGCATCGAAGTCCGATTCGTCGAAGCCGAACTCGATCAGCCATTCGGATGGTCGCAACGATGGACCAACACTCGCAGCGTCGTCGTTCTCAAGGTATTCACCGACGACGGTGTGATTGGCTGGGGTGAGACATACGGTTCTTCGGAAACAGTAGCGGAGATCTCTTCTATCGCACGATTGGCGATCGGAGAAAACCCGGAAAACATCTCACAGATCTGGCACAAGATCCACCGAGCCACGTTCCAGAGCCATTCATACGCAGGTGCAGCGGTGATGGCAGCAAGTGCGATAGACACGGCACTACACGACATCGTTGGCAAATCAACAGGAAAGCCAGTGGCTGAAGTCATGGGCGGCAGGCTGCACAATTCGATAGCGGTCTACGCCACCGGTCTTTACTACGTCGATAACTACGCGCTACCTCCTCAACTCGAAGAAGCCGCTGGATACGTCGAGCAAGGCTTCACCGGAATGAAAATGAAGGTTGGGGCACTGTCTCTAAAAGAAGATGCCGAACGAGTTCGAGCGACACGTAAAGCAATCGGCTCTGATGTTCGCCTAATGTTCGATGCGAACGAATCGTACGATCCATCGAGCGCACTAACTTTCGCCAACATGGTTGCCGATCAAGACATCACTTGGTTCGAAGAGCCATGCGCATCGCGCGATTTCGTTGCCAACAAGATGGTGCAAGAAAAGTCGCCAATCCCTGTTTCTGGCGGTGAAAGCCTTTCGACTCGCTGGGAGTTCGCCCCTCGACTCGCCGAGCGGACGTTCGACATCATTCAACCCGACATTTGCGGAGTCGGCGGCCCATCGGAAATGCACCGAGTCGGACTCATGGCGCAGGCGTTCGGTATCAAGTTCAATCCGCACTTCTGGGGCACAGGAATCAGCTTTGCTGCCGCGCTTCACGCGTTGGCATTGCAACCAATAGGGCAGATCGGTCAAACGAACATTCCGTACCAGAACGAATCGGTATTGGAGTTCGATCAAACGCCGCACCCGGTTCGAGAAAATCTAACAACCCCGTTCTTCACTCAATCGAACAGCCGAGTCGAAGTGCCAACGGCACCCGGACTAGGAATCGAAATCGACGAAGCCGTACTAGCAAGGTTCACCAAAGGCGAACCAGCTATCGTCGACACCGCAGTAGATTCACAGCCGTTCTTCTAAATACGAATCAATCTGTAAGCTCGTTACAACAGTCCCCCTTCCTTTGGGAAGGGGTTAGGGGATGGGTAGACTGCAGCGAGTGACTGAGTCGTCCGACGACGATGGAACCAAACGACAAGCGCGATTAAAGACAAGCCCGGAACAAACGCATCATGAAAATCACCGACGTAACCGTGACACTGTTCAAGTGGGAAGACATCCCAACCACCAACTACAGTCCGCTCTCGGGCAAAATTGGCGGCGAATCGGATCTTGGGCTGGTCACGATATCGACCGACGAAGGAATCGAAGGTCACGCATTTCTTGGAAGCTCGAGCCAACCGGCGAGCCTCGACGTCCAGTCGCTTATCAAATACCTAAAGCCGATATTGATTGGGCAAAATCCACTCGACCGCGAACGTCTATGGCAGCTGCTCAGCCAACTCACTCGTAAAGCCGGAATCCGAGTCGTCGGAGCCTGCGACATCGCCTTGTGGGACATCGCAGGCAAAGCGGCAAACATGCCGATTCATCAGCTACTCGGAACTTACCGAACAACGGTGAAGGCATACGCCTCATCGACTGTTTACCAAGAGCCTGAAGCGTACGCCGACGAAGCTGCGCAGATGAAAAGCGAAGGCTGGACCGCTTACAAAATCCACCCACCGACGAACCCAGAACTCGATATCGAATGCTGCATTCAAATTCGCGAAGCAGTTGGCGACCATCACACCCTTATGCTCGATTCAACTTGGGCGTACGACTATCCACAGGCCATTAGAGTTGGCAAAGCAATAGAAGAGCTCGACTACTACTGGTACGAAGACCCGCTCGCCGATGACGATATCTACAACTACACCAAGCTGAAACAGCAGCTCCACATTCCTCTGATGGCGACCGAATATTCGCCCGGAGGCTTCACTGCATACGCGCCGTGGTTAGTCGCAAAGGCAACCGACTATCTGCGAGGCGACGTAGCGATCAAGGGTGGAATTACCTCGATCATGAAAACAGCCCACCTCGCCGAGGCGTTTCATATGAACTACGAGGTTCATCACGGGGGCAACTCGCTGAACAATGTTGCGAATCTTCACACAATCATGGCAATGAAGAACTGCGAATTCTTCGAAGTGTTGTTGCCGTCGGGCGCTCAAAAATACGGACTTGAAACCGACATTGAAGTCGATTCCGAAGGCAACGTTCACGCGTTCAACAAGCCCGGACTCGGTGCCGACATCGACTTCGCACTTATCGAACGTAACAAGATCGCCATCGTTTCCTAATCGCCAAAAATATGAACCTACCCGAACCAACAGATTCCCCAGCGAAAAATCCGTCAGACGCAGTCAGTCTGCCGAACGCCGCACGCTACCAACGCGTAAAGCTAACGATGTCGGTCGTCTCGATGGCGTTGAACGTGGTAGTCCCGCTGGTCTTCTTGCTGTCAGGCGGTTCCGAAGCGATTCGGAATCTAGCCGAGGGCTGGACTTCCAACTCAGCCCTAATAGTCGTGTTGTTTCTGCTGGTGACTGGTATTGGTTTTCAACTAATTGAATTTCCTTTCGAGGTGTACTCAGGGTTCATCGTAGAAAAGCAGTTCGGGCTCAGCAAAGTCTCGATAGGTAGCTGGCTCTACGACTGGTTCAAAGGAACGCTGCTTCAGTCGGTGCTACTAGTCGTGCTGATATCCGGCATGTACTGGTTATTAAGATCACAACCCGAACTCTGGTGGCTGTGGGCAGCGATCGGAGCGACCATCCTTGTCATCGTCCTCATGGCGCTGGTTCCGGTGCTGCTGCTGCCGCTGTTCTACAAGTTCGAACCAATCCCGGAAGGCGAACTCAAAGACCGTTTATTCGCCCTCGCCGACCAAATTGGCACTCACGTTCAGGGCATCTACGTTTGGCATCTTGGCGATAAAACATCGAAGGCAAACGCCGCCGTTACTGGATGGGGGCGAACCCGCCGGATCATCATTTCCGACACGCTAATCGAATCGAACACAATCGAAGAAATCGAAGTCGTCATGGCCCACGAACTTGGTCACCATGTTCGATGGGACGTTTGGAAGATGCTTGCCGTATCGACCGCTCTAATATTCATCAGCTTCTTCGTCATCGATCTCGCACTTACTGCTTGGATCGACTCGCTCGGACTACGTGGAATCGCTGATATCGCCGGGCTTCCGCTCGTTCTTATCGTCGGCGCGGGCGTCTCGTTGGTTGCCCTGCCGATCTCCAACTGGCTATCTCGCAAAGCAGAAACTGCCGCCGATCTCTACGCGCTCAATCTCACCGGCATGCGTGACGAATTCATTTCTGCCATGAACAAACTCGGCGATCAAAATCTCTCCCAGAAGAGTCCAAACGCTATCGTTGAATTCTTGTTCCACTCCCACCCATCGATCCAGCACCGAATCGACCGTGCAAACGCCTGGTCACCCGCCTCACGCAATAAATAAAGGCTTCAAACTTTCAATGCCTGATTCTTCTTCCGAATTCACGCCGAAAACCGCTATTTCTATCGACGGCGACAACTTTCTGATTAACGGCGTACCGACTCAACAGGGTCGAACATTCAGGGGCACATCTATCGAAGGTCTTCTCATGAACAGCCGCATGGCAAACGCCATGTGGGACGACGAGAACGAGTTCACCAAACACCTATGGGCATACCCCGATAACGACCTATGGCAGGCTGATCGCAATACGAACGAGTTGATCGACATGTTGCCGATCTACCTTGAAAAGGGGCTGACCTGCATCGATATCAACTTGCAGGGAGCTTCGCCTCTCAGCTACTACCGCTCCAACGAAGAAGGTCTCACCGATCTTCGCAAGCGAATTCATGCAGTACATCCTGAAGCCACCGACGAACAAATCTGGGCTGGAGTGCCTAACGTTGAATCACAACCGTGGATATCTGGCGCTTTCACCGAATCTGGCGACCTGAAACCGGAGTTCATGGATCGCACCGCACGAATCATCGAAGCGTGCGATTCAATAGGCATGGTCGTGTGCCTGGGTTACTTCTATTTCGGGCAGGACGAACGACTAGAAGACGAAGAAGCAGTAAAAACCGCTGTAGATAACGCCACTAAATGGGTGCTCGAAAAAGGCTACACAAACGTCATTATCGAAATCAACAACGAAGCCGACGTTCCGCGCTACGAGCACGAAATACTCTGTCCGCCTCGTATTCACGAACTGATAGAACGAGCCGCCAAAATAGAGCGTAATGGCAAACGCCTTCTGATCAGCACGAGCTTCACACGACGCATGGTTCCGACCGACGCAGTGATCGCTACGTCTGATTACGTTCTCCTCCATGGAAACGGAATGCACGACACCGCACAACTCAAAAAGCGGATCGTGGACACGAGGGCTTCAAGCGCCTATCGAGGACAACCGTTAGTTTTCAACGAAGACGATCACTTCGACTTTGAAAACGAAGATAACAACTTCGCGGCGGCGTTGGAAAACCGTGCAGGCTGGGGCTATTTCGATCCCGGTCCGGGAGCCGGTGGCGCGGCTGCATATGGTGATTACGAAGTCGGCTACCAGAACCCGCCAATCAACTGGACAATCAACACCCAACGAAAAGAAAGTTTTTTCTGGTTCCTCAGCGAAGTCACCGACAAATAATTTCAGGCAATATTAGCTTTCATAAATTTCGACAGGAATCCGACACAATATGACTCCAAATCCAAACATCTCGCTCAAAGGCAAAGTCGCCTTCATCAGCGGTGCATCCAAAGGCATCGGCGTATCGATCGCTGAACTATTCGCGGCTGCAGGTTGCGATATTGCCCTCACCGCTCGTAACGAGAAAGAACTCGAACAGACAGCTGAGAACGCTCGCAAAGCAGGCGTAAAGGTTTGGACTCAAACTGCTGAAATGGCCGATGCCGATGAGGTGAAAGCAGTTGGTAATGCGGCTCTTGCCGAGTTCGGGCACGTCGACATTCTCGTAAACAACGCTGGGGTCACGATTCCTCAGCCGATCTTAGAAACCACGCTCGAAAACTTCCACACGATCATCAATGTGAACGTTCTCGCCCCTTTCTTGCTTACTCAAATTTTCGCACCCAGCATGATTGCGAAAAAGAAAGGCAAGATCGTCAATGTGACTTCACGAGCAGCGATCAGGGCGTTCCCCACCGGCAGTGTTTACAGCGCATCTAAAGGCGCACTTCAACTGCTTACACAATCGATGGCTGTCGAGTTCGGACCGCACAATATTCAAACCAACAGCGTTGCGCCGACTGTCACGATGACACCGATGGGCGACAACGCATGGCCGCCAAGCCCTCGACGTGACGCCAAGCTCGCAAAGATTCCTACGGGTCGATTCGCAGAGCCAGAAGAAGTCGCCGACGTTGTGCTTTACCTAGCATCGGAAAATTCCAACTTCATCAACGGAGTAGAACTCCCAATCGACGGCGGCGAAGGCGCCGGGTAGCTCTGGCAGGGTGTGGCTCTAGCGGAGTAGATTTCTACGCCCTTGAGCCGCCGATCCATTTACTCAGACTGTTGCCGCTGTACTTCACAGCCGAAATGGCTATATGCCCCGCCGCTTTGGCATCTTCAAGCGCGTCGTGATGTTCAAATTCGTAATCAAGCTGATCGCACAACTGGTCCAGCTTGTAGCCTCGGTTCATGTGCTCGGGCCAAGTTCGCTTTGCGACAACTATTGAATCGACCCACTTTGCCCGAGGTGGTCGAACCCCGTAGCGAACGGCCGATTTTGTGATTGCCTGCTGGTCGAATGGCGAATGGCTCACAACAATCGAATCATCGAGAAATGTGTACAGCTTGTCGACTACATCTGAATAGGTTGGCGACCCTTCGACTGTTGAAGGTTGAATACCGTGAACCCCAACTTGCCAGACCCCAAACTCGCCCTCAGGATCGATGTACGAGACCCACTCGTCCGTGAGCACCCCACCAACGTAACGTGCCACACCAATCTGACAGATTGATGCCCTCGCCGAGTTCGCGGTTTCAACGTCAATCGCTACGAAGTCCATAAGTCTCTTTCAATAAGTACGGTAATTTCGAACCGAGGGAAGTCGGAGTCCGAAAAACTACGCTTTGAGTTCCTAATACCCGATCTCAATCTTCATGAACTGCTCGGCTAGCTCAACGTCGTACTTCTTGCCGGTTTCGGCTAAGCGTTTTCGTGAACGCTCGTCGCGCTCGTCACTGCGTTCGCCCACCTGGCTTACGTGAGAATGCAGGGCGTTTTGTCGTGTTTCGAAATGCTCTGTTACATCGACGTGAATGTTCGGCTGCTCGGGTCTAAATAACCAAACTTCTTCCACCTTGTGCGGGTCGATGCCCTCTTCCAGATGCTCCGGGTACGCAACGTGATCTCGTGCGTATGGGAACACGGCGTCCAGTGCGACACGACCCGTCATCGAGTGGTCACGGTGACGGATGTATGGTCGGTTCGGATCAATAGTGAGCAGTAATCGAGGCTTGTGAATACGGATCTGGCGAACAAGCTTCTCCCGAAACTCATCGTTATCTTCAAGGCCCTGATCTTTCATTCGCAGGAACACAACATCGGCAAGTCCATATGCCTCGGCAGCGTTCAAAGTTTCAATTTCGCGAGTCGCAGCGAGATCGGCCGGCTTTACCGCACGATCGCTGGTGCCTTTATCGCCGTTGGTACAAACGACCAAAACGACCTTCTTGCCCTCGGCACACCATTTCGCAATCGTTCCACCCGAAGCCGATTCTGAATCATCAGGATGCGGAGTGATTACGAGTATTGAGTCTTGTTCGTTCGTTGCTTCTGCCAAATTATTTCCTTGTGAATTACATCGAACATTCGTCGATGACCAACCCGTTCACACCGATTTAGAGTGCCGATTCATTCTCAATTTCCACGCCCGGCAAGTCACCCGCCGGAGTGAACTTCATCACTCGACCATAGAAATACAGTTCGCCTTCCAGCGATGCCTTAATGTTTTTCGCTTGTCGGAATCCGTGCTGCTCGCCCTCGAACATCATCAGAGAGAACGGCAAGCCTTTTTCACGGAGTGCCTTAGCCATGATTTCAGCCTGAGAAGGAGGAACGATCTTGTCTTCCAGTCCCTGCAAAATGATCATCGGGCACGACAAAAGATCCATGAAGTTGATCGCAGATCGGTCGTGGTACAGCTGCTTCGCCTCGGGATACGGACCAATCAAAGTGTCCATGTAGCGTGATTCATATTTGTGAGTGTCGCCGATGAACACGCTCAAATCGGCGATGCCGTAGTACGTCGCACCAACCGCAAACCGATCTTCGAACGTAAGTGCGTTGATCGTCGTATATCCACCAGCAGATCCGCCCTTGATCGCAAGTCGATTCGTGTCGGCAAGACCCTTCGAAACCAGATAGTCGGCAGCAGCAATACAGTCGTCGGTATCGTAGATGCCCCAGTTGCCCTTGAGCGCATCCCGGAACGCCTTACCATGCCCCGTAGAGCCTCGGTAGTTCACATCGACAACGGCAAATCCACGGCTTGACCAAAACTGAATAGGAAGGCTCAACGCCGAACTTGTCGCACTGGTCGGACCACCGTGACTAATCACCAACAGTGGCGGCTTTTCGCTACTGTCAGATTCAAAATCTGGATTGGACGGTGGGTAATAGAAGGCGTGCGCTTCTCCGTTATCTGTCGAAGGGAACGTAATCGCTTCGGGAATCGAAAGATAGGCGTCGTCAAGTTCGATATCGCTAGATGACTTCAGAGTCGTTGACGACCCTCTGCTCAAAGAAGCACGAACCACCTCGGCTGCCGAAGTTGGCGAAGCGCCGATGTACGCAACCTCATCTCCAATAACGTTCACTTCGGAGATCGAGGTGTGTGCGACTGCCGTCTCAGCCACTTCTCGACCGTTCAGCATCACCATTCTCAGCAGACCCTTACCGTTCTTAGTGCCCTTCAGCAATATCGCTCCGTCTTCCAAGAACGAATACGTGCTGAACCCGAACGCCCAAGCAGGACCACCGTGATCCTTTTCTTCAGTAAGAATCGGCGTGACTTTGCCGCCCGACCACTTCGTAATATTCCACCAGCCTGATTCGTCGGTGATGAAAACGAGTGTGCCGTCTGGAGCCCACTCTGGCTGAACAATGCTCGTGTCGATTCCACCGGATACTTTCTTTTCGTTTCTGACCGAACCAGAAGTCGAATCAAAATCGGCGACCCACAATTCGCATCCATCCCACGGCATGTTTGGGTGATCCCAAGACAGCCAGCAAATCTGATCGCCCACAGCGTTCTGGCGTGGAGACGAATAGAAATCGTGCCCGCTCGCCAACACACGTACATCGCCCGATCCGTTCGTTGGAACAGCGACGATCGAGTTGTCAGCCTCGCGATCTTCGTGATGGGTTTCGTTCACCGCCAAAATCCAATTGGAATCGTTGGTCAGCTTCAGATCAGCGAATCGAACTCCGCGCTCAATCGAAGGCGCATCGGTAATCGCTTCGGGCTCGCCAGAAGTCGATGCCTTGTAGATTCGCTGGTCGTCCCAATTGGCGAAATAAACAGCGCCATCTCGAACGGCGTAAGCACTGCCGCCGTATTCGTGAACAGCGTTTCGGGAATTGAACGGCGCAGGGTTCACGTCGGCAGTCGAGCCGTCGGCCGATCGCTTCACGATCACGTATCGACCCGCCTCTTCCGGTCGACCCTCATGCCAGTACACGTCATCGCCATCGACTCGCACTTCACCAAGACGCAATCCGCCCTGAGTGATCAGATCGGCCGAAATCGGCGATTCCCACGATCCATACGGAGATGTTTGCTTAGCTGGCATTGGGTGATTTTTCCTCGTCGTGAAGCGTTCAACATGTTGCTGAAACTCGAATGCGCAAAAGGCTCGCAGAAGAACGCCAACAAGGCAACAGCGTCATCCGGCAAAATATCAACCAACGCGAAACGCCCCGCCTACTGGATCCAACGGGCGAGGTGGATAAGTAAGCGGGGCATTTCAATTGGCAGTTACCTGCCGAAACATCAGTTCCGAAGAACTAAACGATTAGCCTCCGAAGAACGATCCCTGTCGTTCACCGTTGACGATGACGTCGTACTCGACACCAGCTTCGAAGTCGGAGCCAATGTTGATCGACTGATCGTCGTAGATGATCGCCAACGTGCAAGGCACAGGAGCCGTAGGAACTTCAGTCAATACTTCGATGTGAACCTCACGACCTTCAACAGTCTTGGTAATCGACTTGAACGTCTCGCAGCTTCCGCCGAGAGCAATCGTCACGCCAATCATGTGCTGTGCGGGAATAGATCGAGTTGAAGCAATGCTTACTCGCTCGATTGTTCCAAGCTTCGATGTGAACTCGGCGTTTAGACCATCATCGTCGCCACTATCGCTAGCTTCGTAATCGTTACCGGCGAACTGATCGCCGATAGAACCGAGCAACTTGCCAATTTCTGCATCGTCTCCGATGTACAGAATGATGGCGTTACCCGATAGGTAGAAGTGAGGGTTAGCGATCCAGTGGACCGTCATTACCGATCCGTCGTCAAGAGTGAACGAAGAACCATTGTTCGAAACCGTCTCAGAAGCCTTCTCAGCTGAAGTGCCTGGGGCAAAACTGTAAACCAGAACTTGCTGTCCATTCACTTTCATCTCAGTCGGGAAAAGTCCGAACTGTTTCGAATCATTCTTCTGACCACCGTATGAAACGTCCGCACCTAGTGACCTGAGCGCCAGCTCTAGAGCCTGACTATCGGCAATGATGCTTCCGCCACCGGTTATGGGAGCAGGAGTTGGTGTTGCAGCATCAGGGTCGGCGCATCGAACGTTCGGAGCAATTGCCTGGAACGTAGTAGATTTGTCGCCAGCCTTGACTGTGTATACGGCGCAAGAGATTAGCTCTTCTCCGACTACGCCGAACTCAACCTCAACGGCTGCGAGTCGGTAATCGTCAGTGCACGCCACATCACCTGTTGGAACTTTGACCACAGGGAAGACTTCAAACACCAATTCACTGGTCTGAACAACGTTCGGATCTACCGCCTCATTACAACCGTTGGTCAGTCCGATAATTACGTTGGCGTAGTAAGTGACTGGTCCGCGGCTGTCTTCACCAATGATGATTTCGATTGCTTCAACCGGAGCCGGAATGATTCCAAAACCAGGGTCTCTGTATGGAGGGTCATCCTGAATCGGTGACGAACCAGTCTCCAATGTCACTGCAGGTTGATCGTTCACGTAGACGGAGTACACCGTTCCACGTTCAAAATCACTGCCGAGAGAAACGTTCTCGTCGTGAATTCCGTAGATCGCCGTGCAAGCGATCATCTGATCAGGAGCAGGCACCATGTTGTACACAGTAATGTGAATATCGGTTCCACTTTGAGCTACATCAGCCCGGTCAAACGTTGCGCATCCACCCGGTATGCCAGAAATAATCTGGACGACGTACTGTTCTGGATACGATTCCAGAACTAGAATCTCAACACTCTCAATTGGGGCGAGTGCTTCAACTACCTCGTAACCGAGGCCGCCTGGCTGCTCATCGCCTTCAGCAGGCGCAGTGGGCTGTGCACCAACTCCGCCGCTACCGTCATTTGAAACAAGCTTGGTCTCATCTGTACCGCAGGCAATAACGAACGCTGCGAGGGCTGCAATAGCCACCAGTACGAGCCACTTATTTTTAGTTCCGCTAAACATTTTGTTTCCGTCTATATCTTTCGGTTTAGGCCCGTATTCAAATTCTGGGGCCATCGATCTTGGCTTAGTCAGACGCCTATTTAGACTGCCTGTTATAGCTAAGACGCTAACTACTTCCGATTTGTTCCATCGAGTTTCACTAATTTCTAGTTTCTGCTTTCGAGCGCACTAAACCGAATACGTTCACACGTCGAATCCTAACCAAAATTGACTCAGCACACCTTTGGGGGATAATCTTGAAGATAGTTCGAATTTCATATTGGCGTTGATCGGGACTAGTAAGTTTCGTTACGGATCAAAGAGAGTCGGGGCAGCTGGAAGCCCGATATCACGACCGGAACCGAATGGACCCGTGAGCTTCGGAGCAAAAGCTTAGGCAAGTAGCCTCCGACGGAGTGGGCACCGTTATCAGAGCCCAGGGCCTACGATCTTAGATAGCCTTGATCGTGTGTCCGACAGAGATACTGTTCCGATGAATCGGGACGGTGAATTAGGGTGGCACCGCGGGATACATACCTCGCCCCTTTAGAAATAACGCATTATTTCATTTGGGAGTGAGGTTTTTTTATGCCCGATTTTCGGGCGATAAAAAACCTCGACGAAGTACTAGCGAACACCGCTAGAAATCAAATCGAGAGTCGACCGACATCATGGCAGCGGTATCTAGCAAAAATACTAAAAAGCGAATTCTTACTGGTATCCGACCCACCGGAGCCCTTCATCTGGGTCACTACGTAGGTGCGCTCCACAACTGGATCGATCTACAGGACCAGTACGACTGCTACTTCCTGATCGCCGACTACCAGGCACTCGGCGACCACTTCCACGATATCGATCTCATTCGTGATTCCGTACTTCAGGTCACACTCGACTGGTTGTCAGTCGGTCTCGATCCGAATAAATCATCCTTTGTAATCCAGAGCTACGTTCCAGAGTTTGCAGAACTCACGATGTTGCTCAGCTTCATCACGCCGCTCGGCATGCTCGAACGCAACCCAACACTAAAGGGTGAGCTCGACGATCTCGCTGTCGAACGACGCACCGTTGGTTTCTACAACTACCCAATGAGCCAGGTTGCCGACATTCTACTGCCGCAGGCGCATCTAGTTCCGGTTGGCGACGATCAGCTACCTCACATCGAAATGACTCGTGAGGTTGCCCGCAAGTTCAACCGAATGTTCAAGCCGGTATTCCCAGAAGCCGATTCACTCGTAGGCAAGGTCCCACGACTTTCAGGCACCGACGGGCAAGGCAAGATGAGCAAGTCGAAGGGCAACGTAATCATGTTGTCTGACGATGCGAAGACGGTCACCAAGAAAGTTCGCAGCATGTTCACCGATCCGAATCGAATCCGAGCCGATACTCCCGGCAAGGTCGAGGGCAATCCCGTATTCCAATACCACGATGCTTTCAACCCAAACATCGAACAGATTGACGAGTTCAAAGCTCGCTACCGCAAGGGAACGATTGGCGATGTCGAAGTAAAGATGGCCCTAGCCGAAGCTCTAAACAACTTCCTAGACCCCATTCGTGAGAAGCGCGCTTACTACGAAGCGAACATGAACCTCGTTGAAGAGGCGATTATGGACGGTGTCGGGCGCATGCGAAAAGTCGCCGCCGAAACGATGGAACAAGTTCGAGACGCTATGCGTATTTCGAGCTACACAAAGAACTGGTAACGAGTTACGTTTTTTTTAGAACCGATCAGACTAATGACCATTCGTAGCAACATTAATATTTGTGATTCCTGGCGAAGTTGAAAGCTCAATCAAGAAAAATTTCGACTTAAATAACCAGGAAATATTCGTCATGCCCAACTACACACCCGATCTTTCGACATTCAAAAACCTCGCTTCTGATCACAATCTGATTCCGGTCTACCGCGAAATCAGTGCCGATCTTGAAACACCCGTCTCCGCATACCTAAAAACAGCGACCGGCAAGCACTCGTTCCTCTTCGAATCTGTCGAAGGTGGTGAGAATTTAGCGCGCTACAGCATGCTAGGCACCGAGCCGTCGGAAATTCTCACAACCGGAGTCGGAACCGAGTACGGCGAGGTCGACCCACTTGAACTCATTCGAGATCGAATGGAGAACATCAAGTACGCAACGGTCGAAGGGCTTCCAAAGTTTCATGGCGGCGCAGTCGGCTACCTCGCCTACGACACGATCCGCTACTTCGAGCCGTCGGTTCCGCCGATCTCAGACGAAAAGTCTGGTCTCGACGTCCCTGAAGCCGTGTTCATGCTCACCGACTCGATCCTCATCTTCGACCATGTAAGGCACACGATTTTCGTAGTGGCTCATGCAGCGATAAACGGTGATACAGAGGCATCTTACGAACGAGCGACTGCGAAGATCGAAGAGGTCATCGCCCGACTCGATAAACCTGTTCCTGCAAGCGGCGCACGACGAAACTTCCTGCCAACGTCAGGGTTCACTTCCCGCGACCCTAATCTCGACTACGGTTCGGTTGGTCATCCCGACCAGTCGCCGCTCGATCATGGCGAAATCACAGGTCAGCCGTACGTGCCAAACATGACGCGCGAGTACTACGGTGAGGCGATCGCCAAGTGCAAGCAGGCGATTCAGGACGGTGAAGTCATTCAGGTCGTCTTCTCACAACGACTTTCAAGACGGACGCCAGTGAAACCGTTCGATATGTATCGCTCGCTCCGCGCAATCAACCCATCGCCGTACATGTTCTTCCTCGAACTGGACGGTTTTGAAATCGTTGGCGCATCGCCTGAACTTCTAACTCAGGTAATCGACGGCAAGATGGCGGTTCACCCAATCGCCGGAACACGTCCAAGAGGCACAACGCCTGAACACGATGACGAACTCGAAAAAGAGCTCATCAGCGATGAAAAAGAGGTTGCAGAACACGTAATGCTTTTGGACCTCGGACGTAACGATGTCGGGCGTGTTTCGAACCCCGGAAGCGTCGACGTTGAACAGAGCTTCGAGATCGAAAAATACTCGCACGTGATGCACATCGTGTCGCACGTAACGGGTGATCTATCCGACAAGTACGACATGTTCGATGCGATGAAGGCAGCGTTCCCAGCAGGAACTGTTTCTGGCGCGGCTAAAGTACGAGCGATGCAATTGATCGCGGAGCTAGAACCCGACAAACGTGGACCCTACTCAGGAGCCGTCGGCTACTTCAGTTTCACAGGGAACATGGATACCGCTATTTCTCTCCGAACCATGATTATGAAAGACGGAGTTGCATATCTTCAGGCCGGCGGCGGAATCGTTGCCGACAGCGATACCCAGACCGAGTACGAAGAAACACTTCACAAGATGGGCGCACTGATGCGAGCAATCGACCACGCCGAGGAGTCGGCTGGTGTCTAGCCCAGTCTTCACCACAACAAGTGAAGGTTTCGCCCACGCATCGTTGACCTACGATGTTGTGCCGGTTCGTGCCGTGATCGAATCGCCTCTGATTACTCCTGTAGACGCTCTTCGCAGGCTGCGAACGGAAGGTGAATCTTCGTTCATTTCCGAATCGGTTTCTTCAGAAATCGGCGCATCCCGCTACTCGTACGTATGCCCCTCAGTCGAGAACATCATTCGCACCGGAAAATCAGAATTCTTAGGTGACGTGAATCCTCTATCGAATTTGCGATCACAGTTTGCGAATCGCAACGTTGCCCCCCTTGATGAACTGCCAGCGTTAGTGACTGGTGCGTTCGGATTTGTGTCGTATGAAGCGGTTCGGCACTTCGAGCCGTCAGTGGGTGAGTTGCCTTCCGACCCAACAGAATCTCCAGTTTCAGCAATGGCAATCCCGAGCGAACTCCTAGTTTTCGACAACGCCCTTAATCAGCTGCACATCATCGTGTTTGCGTCGAAGTCACAGTCGTTCGAATCTGCACAAACTCGAATTTCTCAAATTGCTGAATCTTTAGCCGAACCAACGCCAAGCGAAATATCACGCGAAACGTCCCGTAGCCCTCAATTCGAGACAGCACCCGAACCGTCCTCCCCAAAGCGTACGCAGTACACCGAAATGGTGAGGCAAGCACGTGAAGCGATCATCGATGGCGAATTAATTCAGGTCGTTCTCGGTCAGCGTGTGACGATTGAAACCAAAGCAGATGCAATCGACATATACGAACAGCTTTCTTCGATGAACCCATCGCCGTACATGTACATGATTGATCTCGTAGACATGCAACTAATCGGTGCTTCTCCCGAACTGCTTCTTCGCTCGACGAACGGAACGGCAGCCGTTCATCCAATAGCTGGTACTCGACCACGGGGTGCAACTGAGGAAGAAGATCTTCAAAACGAAGCCGATCTACTATCGAACGAAAAAGAATCTGCCGAGCACGTGATGCTGGTCGATCTCGCTCGCAACGATCTCGGCAGAGTATCCAAGCCCGGAACCGTAAAGGTCACATCCCTAAAACACGTCGAGCGCTACTCGCACGTGATGCACCTTGTTTCACGAGTCGAAGGCGAGTTGGTCGACGATAAAGACGGCATCGATGCGTTCGAATCAGGGTTTCCGATTGGAACGCTGTCGGGTGCTCCTAAGATTCGATCGATACAGCTAATCGCCGAACTCGAGCCTGAAGGACGTGGACCCTACTGCGGAGGCATCGGCTGGTTCGCACCGAACGGCGATGTCGATACCGGAACGATCATCAGATCGGTCGTTCTACGCAATGGCACAGCCCATGTTCAAGGCGGAGCGGGAATCGTATTCGATTCCGATCCCGACGCCGAAAATCTCGAATCAATCCAGAAGGCGAAAGCGCCATTGTTGGCGATAGCACGTGCCGAAACAACTCAAGATCATTATTGGCGAAGCGACGATCAGTCTTCACCCGAAATACCACAGCCTGCGACAATGCAGTTCATTGGCGACTAATTCAAATGCTTCTACTAATCGATAACTACGACAGCTTCACATACAACCTCTTCCAGTACCTTTCCGAACTTGGAGCCGAGGTCGAAGTGGTCCGCAACGACAAAGCAACCATCGAGCAGCTTGCGGCACTTAATCCCGAACGAGTCGTCGTCTCACCGGGACCTTCAACGCCTGACAATGCCGGTATTTCGGTCGATGTCATCAAGCACTTCGCCGGAAAAGTTCCGGTTCTTGGTGTTTGCCTAGGTCACCAGTGCATCGCCCAGGCGTTCGGTGGCGTAGTGACAGGTGCAGGTGAAATTCGACATGGAAAAACATCTCCTATCAACCACTCTGGACAAGGCGTGTTCGCCGGACTTCCTCAGCCGTTCGAGGCTGTTAGATATCACTCATTGGCGGTAGAACAAGAGACTGTCCCCGACGTGTTCGAAGTCACCGCCAGCACCGAGAACGGCATAATCATGGGAATCAAGCACAAGGAACTCGACGTCGAAGGCGTGCAGTTCCATCCCGAGTCGATCATGACTGAAGCAGGGAAAGAACTACTCCAAAACTTCCTCGACAAGCCATCACCCGTAACCGGCCAATAGCCAGTTTTCACACAGCCCACAATCCCGACTCCCAACAACAATCAATTCAGACCCAAAGAACCAAACTGAAGTTAAAAAGATGAATATTCAACAGGCTATACAGGCGGCGGTCGAAGGTACTGATCTTGAGCAAGATCAGGCGGCCGACGCCATGCGTGAAATTATGGCTGGCGAAGCCACCCCGGCTCAGTTCGGTGCGTTCGTCACTGCTATGCGGATGAAAGGCGAAACCCCTTCCGAAATTGCTGGCATGGCAAGCGTTATGCGAGAGGTTTCGCTCCACGTCGATACTGATGTCGACATGATCGACACGTGCGGCACGGGCGGCAGCGGACTCAACTGGTTCAACATCTCAACAGCCTCCGCATTTGTAGTCGTCGGAGCGGGTGTGCCGGTCGCCAAGCATGGCAACCGAGCGATGTCGGGTTCGACAGGCAGTGCCGACGTTCTTGAAGCTCTAGGAGTGAACATCACTCTCGGTCCGGAAGGCGTTAAAAACTGCTTCACCAAATCTGAAGTCGGATTCATGTTCGCCCAGGCGTTTCACCCTGCAATGAAGTTCGCAGGTCCTCTTCGACCGCAGCTTGGGATACGGACGATATTCAACTTTCTGGGTCCACTAACGAACCCTGCCGGAGTAAAGCGACAGGTGATCGGTGTGTCCGATGCTGCGTTCGCCGAGAAAATAGCCAAAACTCTTGAAATTCTCGGCACTGAGTATGCATTCGTGGTGAACGCCGAATCAGGTGCTGACGAAATCGATATCGAAGGACAAACGCTGCTTTACCAAGTGAACAAAGACGGCCTAAAACGTCGCCGAACCCGACCCGCTGACTTCGGACTCCAAGAAGGTCTTCGAGAACACTTGACGGTCGAATCTACAGCAGAATCTGCTCAGATCATCAAAGACATCTTCGCCGGGGCAGGAAGCGGTCACAACCCGCCTATCGCACCCGAGACTTCACGCCGAAACGTCGTCGTTCTCAACTCAGCAGCCGCTCTTATGGCGGCTGGAAAAGCAGTTGCGTTCCAAGAAGCAGCAGCGATGGCTCAGGATTCAATCGACTCAGGTGCGGCTCAAGAAAAACTAACTTCGTTAGTCAAAGTAAGTCAGGCACAGTCTTGATCGAAATACCAGGCATTCTCGGTGAGATCGTAGAAAAGCGACTTGTCTCGATCCAGCAAGCCAAGAAAAAACGCCCCGAGTCGGAATTGCGATTAATTGCCGAAAATGCGAGCGTTCCACTGTCGTTGCAGCGAAGCATCGCTTCGAAGAGCGGAATATCTCTAATCGCTGAAATGAAAAGATCTTCACCATCGGCAGGATCGCTCGATCCCGATCTCGACCCAGCGCATCGAGCCGGACTCTACAGCAACGCTGGTGCAGCTGCGATCTCAGTTCTAACTGAACCCGATTACTTCTCAGGTTCTATCGAGGATCTGGCCGCTGTTTCGATAATCGCTCGCGCCTCTCGTGTGCCTGTGTTGAGAAAAGACTTCATCGTCGACGAATACCAAATTCACGAAGCAAGAGCCGCCGGAGCCGACTGCATCCTCCTGATAATCGCCTGCCTCGACCCAAAACAGTACGCCGATCTATTTGCAGTTTCGACAGCGATGGGAATGGACGTATTAGTCGAAGTTTTCGACGAGCCCGAACTCGATATAGCGCTAACTGAAGTCGACCCTCACATCGTCGGAATAAACAATCGCAATCTCAAAACACTGAAAACCTCGCTCTCAGTGTTCGAAACTCTTGCCCGGAAAATACCGGACGATCGGATTCGAGTCGCAGAGAGCGGAATGAAGGATTCTGGCGACGTTGAGCGCATGGGCTACGCCGGCGCGAAAGCCGTGCTGGTTGGCGAGTCGTTGATGAAAGCCGGAAACGACGTAAGCGAACTAGCCGAGGCAATGGCCGCCGTGGAAGTCGGGTAGCTCAGTGTCGAGCTCAACAAAAATCAAAATTTGTGGTCTACGCAGCGCAGAAGCCTCAATTGTGGCGTCTGATGCCGGAGCGGATTTTCTCGGATTCAACTTTGTTGAGGGAGTACGTCGCCAGATTCAACTTGCCGATGCTACGCAAATACTGACGGACTACCGAGAAGGCAGAAATACACCGAACCGTCCCGGGTTAGTGGGTCTGTTTAGGGATCAGGACGTCTACGAAGTGAACGAAACAGCTCGTAATCTCCAACTCGACTATCTCCAGCTGTGCGGCGATGAAGACGATGAGTACATCTCGAAAGTAGAACTCCCCGTTTTCAAGCAATTATTTGTCAAACAGGGAAGCACTCCATCGGACGTCGATGAAATGGTTTCGCCTTTTCTTTCAGACGGTCACGGAATCGTCCTCGATAGTTTCACCAAAGGCGCACTCGGTGGATCAGGAAAATCGTTCGACTGGGCCAGTGCCGAAAGGGTAGCCAATCGTGAGAAAGTTTTCCTCGCAGGCGGGCTCAATCCCGAAAACGTCCAGAGCGCAATCGAACAGCTGGCACCTTGGGGCGTAGACGTTGCGAGCGGCGTAGAAACCGACGGCGTGAAAGATCCCGATCGCATTCGAGCGTTCATTGAAGAGGCACGTAACGCCTAAATTCGTGAATCCGTCGAAACGCCTAGTCCCCTGAAACGGGTCCATTCGACTGGCTAATTTCCAACTGCCCGGCGTAGACTGCTGCGGCATTCGAAACTCTCACGCCCGATCACACACATGTCGGGCAATACAAAATTCTGGAGTACCGATCTCAATGGCCGACAAACTGCGAATGGCTCAGTACGGAACGAAGCACGGACACGCTGAAGGCGTTTTACAGGTTATGCTCGACCACCCAGAAGTCGAAGTAGTAAGCGTTTTCGAGCCAGATGAAGCACGGCGATCACAGGTCGAAAACAGCGACAGCGCATTTGGCAAAGTCGAGTTCGTGGACGACCCATATGAGTTCCTCGATGACCCATCGGTGGTGTGCGTAACATCCGAAGGAACAAACAAAGAAAGCCTCGGATTCACCGAAGAAATCGTTTCAGCCGGAAAGCACGTGTTCTACGACAAACCCGCTGGCAACGACTACAGCCGATTCGAAAATATCGTTGAAATCGCCCGTGCCCAAGACACGATGCTCCAAATGGGCTACATGTTCCGCAAGCACGATGGCTTCGAACGAATCGCCAACTGGGCACGTTCAGGCTTTCTCGGTCACATATTCCAAGTTCGAGCCCACATGTCGACCTCGCTCCCAGAGAAAAACCCAGAGGGAATTCAAACCGGCAAAGAAGGGGTTTCTCACTTCAAAGCCGGCGTAATGTACGACCTCGGTGGGCACATGCTCGATCAGGTCGTGTGGATACTCGGTCGACCCAATAAAGTCTCTCGATTCTTCCAGAATTCCGCCTCAGAAACCCGCGAAATGATGGACAACACGCTCGGCGTGTTCGAATACAGCAACGCGATTGCAACAGTCGATATCGCCGCGATCGAAGTAAAGCCGATGGCACGTCGATTCGAGGTTTACGGAACGAAAGGCACCGCAATCATGGAGCCGTTCGAGCCTGCCGATACGATCAACCTCACTCTCGAAGAAGATCAGGGCGAGTACAAAAAGGGCATCAACGTGATCAAGATCGAAGATCGTGCACGCTACGTCGATACGTTCGCCGAACTCGTGCGAAACATCAAAGGCGAATCTGAGCAGCTCCGCACCCTCGATCATGAACTCCTAGTACAAGAGACCCTAATGCGTGCCACCGGTGGCCTAGCCGGGTAGACGCTCAAACCTATACAACGGTTCTCCCTCCCAGAGTGGGAGAGAGTTAGTGGGTGGGAGACTGCGACGCGTGACTGAGTCGTCAGACGACGATGGAACCAAACGCCAACGCGGAGCCGAGTCATCCGATGACGAGCGCGACCAACGGTCCCCCTTCCAGATGGAAGGGGTTAGGGGTAGGAGAATTGCGACGCGCGACCAAGTCGTTCGACGACGCCCGGAGCTAACGCAAAACGCTACCCGTGGGCGCGAACGTCGACACCTTCGGGCCAAGCGACTTTGAAAATGGCAGCCGTCTTGAAGATGGCACCTTCAATCGTCGCCTCGCGAAGAACGCATCGGTACATGTTTGCACCCGATAGATCAGCGTTCGATAAATCCGCCCCAGTGCAATTCGTGCGGTAGAGCGTCGCCTTCTTCATCGACGCGCCAGAAAGATTAGCCCTTCTAAGACTCGCCTCGGAAAACACTGCCTCATCGAGATTCGCACTGGAAAAATCAGTTCGCTCTAACAAAGCCCGAGAGAAATTTCGGCCTCGCAGATCGCGCCCCGAGAGATCGGCACCCCTCAGATCCAGCTGCTCTGGAGAATTCGCACGATGCCATGCGCTCAAATCTTCGGCTGATCCGTTAAGCACATCAAAATGTTCCTGATTCATCCGACGATTATGTGGGCATACTCGCCCTGAGTCGAATTTGATCGTGAAGATTTCATCGTTTTTCTGATGAAGCGCTCAATGTGCGAGATTTTGAAACACCTTTGAAACACGTTTCGGTTAACTTATATTGAGATCGTTTGGTTAGAGGCTATGCCTCCGCTATCCGTCAGCGCAGTTCGCACGTAAAATGCTCGCTGCGCTAATGAACGACTGATTGTCAGAATCAACGAATCTGACCATCACGGTGCCAGCAAGAAAAAATGCACGAGGAAGTAATAAATGCCTTACATAGCCGAATATATTTGGATCGATGGCACCGAGCCGACCGCTAAGTTGCGATCAAAGGCACAGGTGCTCGCAGATAATAAAGAGCCAGGAATCTGGGGATTCGATGGTTCATCGACCAACCAGGCAGCAGGCGATCAGTCTGACGTAGTTCTGAACCCTGTCCTAGTTGTCCCTGACCCGATTCGCAAGGGCAAAAACAAGCTCGTCATGTGCGAAACCTTGCTCACCGACATGACGCCGCACCCAACCAACACCCGAGCAAAGTGTGCGGCATCTGCTGAACAGCACGCCGATCTCGACACTTGGTTTGGTCTTGAACAGGAATACACCTTCTTCGAAGGCATCGCTCCTCTCGGCTGGCCTGACAACGGCTTCCCTGCTCCTCAGGGCGGATACTACTGTGGTGTTGGCTCCGACGAAATTTTCGGGCGTGAAGTTGTAAACGCTCACCTCGAAGCATGTATCGAAGCAGGGCTTCACATTTCTGGAATCAATGCTGAAGTAATGCCCGGACAGTGGGAGTTCCAGATCGGCCCAATCGGTGCTCCACTTATCGGTGACGAAATGTGGCTCGCTCGATGGTTGCTCTACCGAATCGCTGAAGACTACCTCGGTCCTAAGGGCATCCCGATTTCTGCAACCCTCGATCCTAAGCCTGTAGCAGGTGACTGGAACGGCGCAGGTTGCCACACCAACTTCTCGACAAACGAGATGCGTGAATCTTTCGACAAATGTGTAGAAGCTGCCGAATCACTCGGCGCACCCGGAAAGCCGGAACTTCACATCGCCAACTACGGCCCTGGCGTTGAACTTCGACTCACCGGTGCTCACGAGACACAGCGTTTCGACGAATTCTCATTCGGCGTATCCGACCGTGGCGCTTCGATTCGAATTCCTTGGCAGGTTGAAAAGGCCGGCAAGGGTTACATCGAAGACCGACGACCAAACGCCAACGTTGACCCATACGTGGTTAGCCAGTTGATCATCGACACCGTCTGCACAGCAGCCAAGTCGTAATCGACTAATCGCAAAAGCGAACTACAAAAAGGGGATGGCTTCGGCCGTCCCCTTTTTTTGTTTGTCGTTCGATAGCCAACTCGTGACTTCCCGAGCGTGGTCATCGGAGTCGAGGGATCTGGGGCGAGGTCGAGTGCTTCGGCCGGTTGACGGGGCTCGCCATGACCGGCCCATCCGCCGAAGATCCCTCCACTTCGCTACCGCGGAATTTACCCCGATGTAAATCGGGGGTCGGGATATTAGGTGCGGTTCCAGCCTAGTTCCTTCTCCCCGCGGGAGAAGGTTAGGTTGAGGGGGAACGCGGAGTCGACAGATAACGCTCAAGAGCCAACAACCGACTTCCCGAGTGCATCCGAGGGATCTGGGGCGGGGATGCGACGCGCTCATTCACAAGAGATCAACCATTCAACAAGGCTCCACCGTGATTGCCACGTCGTTCGTGCCTCACTTCTCGCAATGACAATGCAGAACGCTCTAACCTCCAACAAACCGTCCCAACTCACTAGGGGATCAGATATCCTCGGCGCCATATCGACCATCCCCATCATTCGAACGTTCATCCGGTAACCGCAATAATCTCCAAAATTCGCAATATTCACTACGGCTGGATAGTCGTTCTCGGCACCGCGCTCATGCTCTTCGGTGGCGCAGGCTCACGATTCTCGTTTGGCGTATTTCTCAAACCAGTCACAGAAGAATTCGACTGGAGCCGTGGCTCTCTCGCAGGTGCGCTTGCGATTGCAGGATTAGCAACAGGCGGCTTGCGCCCAGTAGCAGGTCTACTAGCCGACAAATACGATCCCAAAATAATCGCTTCAATTGGCGTGCTCATCGGCGGACTAGCACTCTTTGCAATGTCGCAGGTTCAGGAACTCTGGCAGGTCTACCTAACGTTTATCGTCATGGGAATCGGGTTCACCCTCGCATCGCCCGGAGCCGTGGCGAAAATCATCGGAGCATGGTTCACCAAACGACGTGGACTCGCAATGTCGATTGCCGGAACCGGCTCGGCCGCCGGCGAAACAGCACTCGTCCCAATCGCAGCCGTATCAGTCGCCTACATCGGCTGGCGAGAGGGTTACATGATCCTCGGTGCGATTCTGCTCGTGATGATATTGCCTCTTGTATTTTTTCTACTGAAAAGCAGACCCGGCCCAGGTCAACACGCCGATGGATACGTTGAAGGCGAAGTCATCGCCGACGGGGCAGACTTCAGCAAAGGATCTGCTGACCCCAACGTCGGAATGTCGCTCGGTCAGGCATGTCGAACAGGACTCTTCTGGCGACTCACGATTGGCTTCTTCATATGAGGCTACACAATGGGCTTCGTGAATGCCCACTTCGTTGCCTACACGACAGATTTAGGCGCTACGGCAGTTCAAGGTGCGGGTGCACTTGCGACTGTCGGAATAGCCGGACTCGCCGGTGGACTGAGCTTCGGATATCTCGCCGATAGATTCGGACGCCGACCTTTTCTCGCCATTTCGTATGGAATGCGAGCGCTCGGCTACATCGTTCTGCTGATGGCGACCAGTCTTCCGATGGCGATTCTTGGAGTCGTGATTATCGGCAGCTCGTGGACATCAGTAATTTCTCTCACGGGCACGGTTACGTCTGATGAATTCGGACTTCGCCGTCTTGGCACGATATACGGAACGATGTTCATGGTCATGCCGTTCGGAGCTTCAAGCGCAGTCTGGCTCGCAGGCAAGATTTACGACACAAACGGCAACTATGATCTCGCCATGTGGATCAGCCTCGGTATGGCTCTAATAGCAGCCACCGCAATCGCCATGCCAAGCACCGGCATCTCAAAAAAGCTCTGGCCACAAACGCCACAGGCTGAGTAGGCTATTCCAAACTAGCGACTGCACGGCATGCTTGGTGGAGTTCGAGGAGAGTCGGGTAGTGGCTGAACACCTGAGTGATTCAGTGACGGCCGGTTAACGAAAACCTTGTGTAGACCTCACGTATTCGACTCGTAACGCAATACCGTGTGTGCAAATATTCCCGGTATGAGTAATCATATATCGACTTCGAATGTGCTTGAATGCTCTGGTTTGCAAAAGACGTTCAATGGCAATGTTGCGGTCAAGGATGTCGGTTTCCATATCGACGCTGGTGAGACGTACGGACTCTTGGGTCCCAACGGGGCAGGCAAGACCACCTGCATTTCAATGATCTGTGGAATTCTTCAACGCGACTCCGGTGATATTACGGTTTGCGGAGAGCCGTTGGACATCGGATCGGTTACGGCCAAATCGTCCATTGGATTCGTTCCTCAAGATTTGGCACTTTATCCGGACCTATCTGCCCGTGAAAACATGATGTTTTTCGCGAGGTTGTACGGACTGTCAAAGACGACGCTGCGTAGACGAGTTGACGAAGTTATTGAATTGGTTGGTCTGACCGAACGCGCCGACGACCAAGCGACCGAGTACTCAGGCGGAATGAAGCGTCGCCTCAATATCGGTATCGGCCTTCTCCATGAGCCTAAGCTGTTAATTCTGGATGAACCGACTGTGGGCGTCGATCCGCAAAGTCGAAACGCTATTCTCGAGAGCATACAGCGACTCAGCTCTGAGGGGATGGCGGTGCTTTACACAACCCACTACATGGAAGAAGCTCAGCGACTCTGCGATAGGATCGGGATCATCGACCGTGGTGAACTCAGGGCAGAAGGCTCACAACGAGAACTGGTGAGCCTTGTTGGAGAACGAGATAAAATCAGACTCGAATCGGCGAGCGGGCTTGAGTCAGCGTCAACGGCGTTGCGGGGACTCAACGGCATCGTCGAAGCTGCCGTGGAGAATGAGGGGCTCAGTCTGATAGTCGATGATGCGAGGAGCCTCTTGCCGCAGATCATCGCTAAAGTCGCCGAATCTGGTGCCGTGATCACCAATGTTGCGGTTACAGAACCCGATCTGGAAACCGTGTTTCTGCATCTCACTGGCCGAGCGCTAAGGGACTAGAGAATTGCGTTCCGCATTCATCATCACGATAAAGGACTTGAAGCAACGAGCAAGAGATCGATCTGCTTTGCTGATGGTCTTCGTCATTCCGCTCGCTCTTGTGCTGATTTTTAGCCAGGCACTTGCAGGTGTTACCGGATCGCCATCTGAACTAAAATTCGTCTTTGCGGATCCCGATAAATCTGAAATCGGCACCGTGTTCCATGACCAGGTTCTGAAGACTCTCGAAGCTGACGGACTGATTACGCTGTCGCTGGCAGTCACCGAAGAAGAGGCATCGGGGGCCATCGCTGCGGGCGATGCGGGCGCGGCCATCGTTATTCCATCTGGCTTCGAGGAATCGATATATTCGGGTTCTCCCGACGCAATCCAGGTGATCGGCCATGCCGATGCGTTCCTAAGCCCCCTGGTAGCGAAGGCTATCGCCGACTCGTTTGCATCAGAGCTAAACACGTTGATCATTTCTGCAGCAGCGGCCGGAGTAGACCTTGCCGATGCTGGTGCTCTCGGTAGGATCGCCGGTGAAATCGCTCTGACAAAAGGGATTGTCACCATCGACGATTTCAGCGCTTCACGAAAAGAGTTGGATGCAACAACGTTCTATTCGGCGGGGATGGCTATTTTCTTTGTTTTCTTCTCAGTTCAGTTCGGCATCACCAGCCTGATCGAAGAACGTAACCGTGGAACTATGCCGAGGCTAATTGCCGCACCGATTCCCACATGGTCGATCCTTGCCGGGAAGGTGCTCTCAACGTTCGTTGTCGGAGTGATGAGCATGGCAGTGCTGGTCGTTGCCAGCACGTTTATAGTCGGCGCTGAATGGGGTGATTTGGTAGGAGTGACTGTACTCGTGCTCTTGGCAGTGTTGTCTGCTATGGGAATCATGACGTTGGTCGCCACAGTGGTCAGGACTGCGGAACAAGCCGGAAACGCCCAGGCGATTGTTGCCGTAGCGATGGGCATGCTGGGAGGCACATTCTTCCCTGTCGCACAGATAGGCGGTCTCATAGAAAAGGTAAGCCTGTTGACCCCGCATGCATGGTTCATGAGGGGGTTGTCTGGTTTGCAAAGCGGAGGAAATCTTGGCGATGTTTGGCAAGAGGCCGCGGCCATCTTGATATTCGCGCTGGTGACAGGCGCTATCGGGTTTGCTCGAGCTCGAAGGTTGGTTGCACCATGAAGGCATTGACGATAGCGGGACTCAATCTACGACGAATGTTTAGAGTCCGCTCGAATATCTTCTTCGTCATTATCATGCCGATGATGCTGATCTTGCTTCTCGGATCGATGTTCGGTGGTACCTCGTCGCCGCGGATAGGTGTTGTAGATGGCAGCAACGGCGTGTTGTCCGCCGACATGCTCGAGCGGATCAACCCCGACGATGAATTGACTATAGAAGCGTTCGATGATGAGGATTCTCTTGTCAACGCTGTAAGCAAAGGTCGCGCCTCCGCTGGACTGATCATCCCATCGAATTACGACAAAGAGCTTAAATCTGGTAATTCTGTATCCGTCAGGTTTATCGCGAGACCCGACACCGGAGGGACGCAGCTCCTAGCTTCGGTAAACAGGGCAATCTCAGGACAGACCGAGATAATCCGTGCTGAAATCTTTGTTGCGCGAGAGCTCGATATTTCACCGGAAGACACAGTGGTCATCGTCCGAGACGTTGCCGCCACGGTTTCGAGGGTCGAGGTAAGATCACGGACCGAAGGGGAAGCGGTGTTTGGAGATGACATCAGTCAGTTCGACCTTGGTAGCTCATCTCAATTGCTTCTGTTCATTTTCCTGGCTTCGTTGACGGGCTCGGCGGCTCTCGTTGAAACAAGACGGTTCGGTGTATCTCGACGTATGCTCTCGACACCCACTCGAATATCGACAATACTGCTCGGTGAGGCAACAGGAAGATTCGCCATAGCGATCATGCAGGGTCTGATCATCATGCTCGGGTCTGCTCTACTGTTCGGTGTCACATGGGGAAACCCGATCGCTGCTGCTGCCGTGATGGCGTCATTCTCTCTTGTCGGTGCAGGGGCCGGCATGTTGATCGGATCCATTGCAAGCAACGATCAGCAAGCTAGTTCGATCGGTCTAGGCCTTGGGTTGGGTATGGCGGCGATTGGTGGCTCGATGGTCCCGCTAGAAATATTCCCGGAAACATTCAGAAAGATTGCTCATGTGACACCTCATGCCTGGGGCAATGACGCTTTCGCCGAATTACTGCAACGAGGGGGATCCTTCCAGGATGTCATAGACGAGATCGGTGTACTCCTCGCATACGCGTTTGTCCTCCTCACCGCAGCAATATTTGCCCTCCGTCGCGCGCTAACTCGCTAGTTTGAAAAAGTTATTCATCGCCCGAATCAGTAGCCAGTTAACCCAAACAGGTATTCGTCTTCTTCGATTCGCCGCTTCAACCGTTCAGCGTTTTCTTTAGCGTCGGCCTTAATGTCTCCAACGGTTCTGTCAGAACTAAATCCAGCGTCCTGTGCGGTTCTCGTACTTGGTATAAATTTCACCAAACTCACGCAGAAGATACGCCTCTTCACGACGAATGACCAAGGCGGTCAACAAAGCGACGCCGAAGAACACCGAAACCAGTATCGCCATACCGTTCAACGCAATCGCCAATCCCGCAGCGATCAATAGAAATCCTGAATAGATCGGATTTCGAGTGCGCTTGAACGGACCCGAAGTAACTAGCGTTTCCGTAGGCTCCCCCGGTTCAGGATGCTCGCCGTGTCGTCGCATCGTGACCCACGACCAGTAAATCAATAGGACTCCGACCGAAATCAGTATCAAACCAATAACGAGACCGATCGTCCCGCCAATGACTTCGCCGCGCCAGATGAACACATGAATCAGTGCACCAAGAAATACGGGCGTGAAGAAAATTACAGGAGGCAACGTCGGGAGTTTTAGCTCAGCCTTGCCCCACGCTCGGTCTTGGCCGTCATCGTCTTGCCTATTTCCGTTACCAGCCAACAGTTGCTCCTCTGCCAGAACTCAAACGCACTACAGCCCCTGCATCGCAGACGCAGGATCAAGTATGACATCGGCCGCCACTAAACGGTCTTGCAGCTCTTGGATCGATACGCTTCGGTTGTTGCCGCCTGTCGAGGAAGCCATCGCCGCTGCGACGCCCGCAGCCTGTCCCATGCCCATCGAATTCGCCGTGACCCGACTCGATGCCAAGGCTTCAGAAGTAGCTGAGTGACAGCGACCCGCCACCCAAAGATTCTCGACTCCTTGAGGAAGCAATGTTCGATAGGAAATATCGTACGGTGGCACGACAGGTTGCTCGTGATATCCAGCAGTGTCCTCGGGATGGCGATCTATTCGCCATGCACCCAACACCACAACGTCGTCCTGACGTTTCGCAGTTCGAATATCGTCGCCAGTCAGCATGTAGTCGCCAACTATCCTGCGCGATTCCCTAGAACCCGCAGTCGGACCACTGGTGAAGAAGTAGGCGTCTTTGAACTCTGGCAACGCCTCTTTCCAAAGTTCGAACATGGTCCAAGCGTCTTTACGGCCTTGAATTTCGGCGTTGGTCCAGTCGTTCGGTTTGGTCGCATCACCGGGAGTACGGATCACGTTGAAGTAGATATCTCTACCCGAAAAAGTTGCGGGCCACGGACCTCCATAGAGTCCGATCTTGCCTTCCGCACGTGCCTTTTCCAGAACAGCCGCACACTTGCGACGAAGCTCGAAAGTGAGTTCCACAAATCCGATTCGGAAGTGGAGACTCATCGGTTGCAACGACTCCGCAACTTCGTATGGAGCACCCGCCCAAGCGGCAACGTCGGCATCGCCAGTTGAATCGATAATGTTCTTTGGTCTGATCGCAACGAGACCGTCTTTGTTGCTAACGACCAAGGTGTCGATTCGATCACCGTCCATGATTACGTCGGAGACCTGCGTGTGAAACAGCGGCGTTACGCCCGACTCGATCAGCACATCGTCCGAAGCCTTTTTGAAAAGCTCCGGGTCAGTCCGAGGAATCACACGATCAGGATGCTTTTCGACTTCGGTGAAATCGCCGTTCACGTTGTAAATGAGATTCGGAGCCTGTCCCGGCTCGGCAACGCCCATACGTTCGAGCATCTCGAAAACTAGACCGCCAACAACTGGTCTTCCGGTCTCTTCATAGACGAATCCGTCGAATGCCGATCCGATGATGTTCGTAAAGAACCCACCGGCGAATCCCATCCGATCGACAGCCATAACCGATGCGCCGTTCCGAGCCGCACCGACGGCAGCCCCGATGCCAGCCAGCCCAGTTCCGCAAACCAGAACATCAGGCTCAGCAACAACAGGCAATGACTTTGTGTATTGGATGTTTGGCATTGATTTGCTAACTCGCCTAGATCGAACCCCCTCTAACTCGTCAAACTTTCGCCAAAGCGTCCACTCTCGCGCTCTCGCAATGCAACGTTCACGCGAAGCTTCTCTAGCGTCTGCTGAAGCGTCAATTGCCCTTGCGGAACCTCGTGATCGTCAAAGAACGCAATCACATCAGCGGCCTGCTCAGGCTTGCTCAGCGAAGTCACACCCGAAAGCATTCGAACGATCGAGTTCGCAGGGAAGTCCTTGTTGATCTTCTCCCAGTTCGACTTCACAAACTCCCAAGCCCGGAAGCCCTGTTCCTTGTTTCGCATGCAAACAGCCAACAGGTACGGAGCATCCTGAGTTCGAATCGTGCCATCCAGCGTCATCGCCATAGTTCGATCTATCTCGGCTTCGCCCGGGAACGCCGATAGAGCCGACTGGTATCGTCGTTCTTCCTGTGGCGTGCTTGGATTGTGGTGCTTGTCCAAGAACACTTCGTACTGTGCCGAATCGCCCTTAGAGGCAACAATGCCTGTCGCAGCGGCGGCAATGTTCGGCTCAACCGAACCGGCATCGACCAAGTAAGAATCGTGCAAATCGCCAGCGTTCTTAAGCGCAAGGTCATCGTCACCGACGTTAGCCAGCAATCGAATGAACAAACCGCGTAGTTCGAGATCACGGGATGAGTTGCTGTCGGAAGGCTCCCATCCAAGTCGATCCAAAGCTGGCTGAGCCAAATCACGAACCGCAGCCTTGTACTGCAACTTCGCTTCGCCTTCGACCAACTTGTCGAGACCGCTCAAGCAGCCGGAAAGAACCGTCCACACGTCGAGATCAGTCTCAGGCTGGAAGCTTCGAGCGAAATCCAAGAAGTCGGTAGCCGAAGTACGCCCTGCCATAACCGACGACCATGTGTCATCGACCAATCCGTATCGTTCGATAGGAGTGAGGTTTTCGAACATGCTGCCCGAAAGAGCTTTGAGCATCTCAGGCGAGTAGCGAGCCCGGAAGAATCCACTTCCGCCTGCGTTCGCAGTCGCCCACTCTGCTGGCGATTCCAATGCAATATCGGCCGATTTATCTTCGAGCAAGAACCGAATTTCTTCGACTCCCGAAGCAGTACCAACCTTCAGCACTACTGGAACTGACCAGATCGTGGTGTCGGCTTCTTCGCCTTCGGTGTACAGGAATCGATCCTGTGAAAGTGAAATCGTCGAGCCATCTTCCGAAATCGAAGCGCTTACCAGCGGGTAGCCCTTCTGGAAAATCCACGAATCCATAATCCGACGTGCTGGCTGCTGAGTAACGTGCTCAATCGCATCCCACAGGTCGTTGGTTTCGGTGTTTCCGTACTTGTGCTTGTTCAGGTAGTAGGAAATTCCGTCCTTGAACTCGTCCTCGCCCAAGTACTGCTCGAGCATTCTCAGAACCGATCCGCCTTTTTCGTAGGTCAAAAGATCGAACATGCCTTCAGCATCTTCTGGCGAGTTCACTTCGATCTCGATAGGACGTGTGTTCGCAAGTGAGTCGACATCGAACGCCATCGAACGTTCAAGACTGAACTGGTTCCATCGGCCCCATTCGGCGTTGAAGTTATCGGAACACATAGTTGCCATGAACGTTGCAAACGCCTCGTTCAACCAAATTCCGTTCCACCACTCCATCGTCACGAGGTCGCCAAACCACATGTGAGCGATTTCGTGAGCAATAACGTCGGCGACCCGAAGCAATTCAGGCTCGGTCGAGCGTGACTTGTCGACGAGTAGCAGCACTTCTCGGTAGGTAATACAACCGAGGTTTTCCATCGCCCCAAAGGCAAAGTCAGGCACGGCGACCATGTCGAGTTTTTGGCCCGGATATGGAATTCCGTAGTATTTAGAGAAGAACTTCAGGGCGAACGCACCAGCCTCAAGCGAGTAGTCGGTGAGGTGCCCTTTGCCTATCGGGTGAACGATTCGCAGCGGAACGCCATCGACGTCGACCGGATCGGTAGCTTCGAACGGACCAACGATGAATGCGACCAAGTAAGTCGACATCACCATGGTGTCTTCGAACAAAATCGACTTTCGTCCGTCGCCAAGATCGGTAGTTGCAATATCAGGACCGTTCGAAACAGCGAACTCATTTTCTGGAACGACAAGAGTCACGCCAAAAGAAGCCTTGAACGCAGGTTCGTCGAAGCACGGGAACGCACGTCGAGCGTGGGTGCTCTCGAACTGAGTCGTGGCAATCGTGTGCTCAACGCCATCATCGTCGGTAAACACCGACCGGTAGAAGCCGTGAAGCAGGTCGTTCAGAACTCCAGTGAACTTGGCAACGATCGTGTACGGCCCGGTGGCAAGTTCTGAGTCGAACCTCAGAGTCGCCCGCTCCATTTTTTCGTCGTGCTCGATGCCTGAAGCGATCGTCTCGCCGCCAACCGCGTCGAGTACGACTGCTGAAGAAATGATCAGATCAGCAGAGTTGATCTGGATATTATCGGTTCGCTGACCGACCTCTACTTCGATTTCGACAGTGCCAGCAAACGTGGCTTCATCGAGATTGGGTTCGAGGTTTATTCGGTAGTGCGAAGGAACGACGAACGAGGGTAAGCGATGCGGATTAGTCGAGGCGTCTGGCAAGTTTCTCTCCGGTTCATAAAAACGTATCTCCGGAGACTACCGCGCCAACTAGCCCTGCGCTACTGTTCGCGACTGGTCAAATTCAATCCATATGGAGTAACGAATTGGCCATATTGGCTCGCCAGGCTTCAACCGATTCGGGCGTCCATTCGTAAAAGCCCTTGCCGGTCTTCACGCCAAGATCGCCTGATTCGATCTTGTTGAGTAACAGTTGTGGAAGTTTTTGGTCATTGTTGAGCTCAGTAAATGCGTCAACCAAAGTCGAATGAGTGATCGAACTATTTTCAGAAGTGAATGACCCGAATACACCTGTGGTCGCGAATTGCCGACCAAAGCCGTCTCGAACCAGTTCGTCAACTTCCGATGCAGTCGCCTCACCGTTCTCAACTGTCGCCATCGCCTCACGCAGCAGCGATACCTGCAATCGATTGCTGATAAACCCCTGAATTTCAGTACGAACTACCGCGGGTTTCTTGCCAATCAGCTCGTACTCGTCTTTGACCAACGCAACAACACCGCTCGCCGTATCAGGACCCGTAATAATCTCGATACCCGGCAACAAATGCGGGGGGTTGAAGTAGTGAATGCCAACAACTCGCGACGTGCGATTGGTAACCGAACCATAAGCGCTCGGAACAAATGTCGAACTATTCGAAGCGAGTACAGCGTGGTTAGGTGCTGAAGCATCGATATCAGTAAATATCTTCTTCTTTAGTTCGAGATTTTCCGATGCTGCTTCGATTACAAGGTCAGCATTTTTCACCGATTCGCCCAATTCGGTCGATGAAGAAATACGTGCAAGAGCTTGCTCGATCTGCTCTTCAGAGATGCGACCGACAGAGGCGAGTGCGCGTAGTCCCACACGAGCTCTCGATATAGCGTCGCTCAACAAGTTTTCTGAAACATCGTTCAAAAATACCTGCTTGCCGTGAACGGCCAATTCAAGCGCGATGCCATGCCCTAGTAGTCCTGCACCGACAACGGCAACATTCTGAAATTTTGAATCGGTACTCGAACTTTCACTAGTAACGATTTGACCATCGCTCACGCCCGGCACAGCAATCTCTGAAGCCGAAGTTGCCACCGAAATATCAGCGAACAACTCGCCAGCAATAACCTGAACCAGATCCCAACCGATCTGCTCCCATATCTCGAACGGACCTCCAACAGACCAACGACGGCCTATCGAGTTAGTAATCACTCTGTCGACATCACCCGCATCAGCGATCCCCGCCTCAACCAAAGCAACCGACTCGCGATATATCGCCGCCTGCAACTTCAGCGAAATACCTTCGCTAGCTTCAACGTTCATATGAATCGAATCCGTCCTAAAGAAAACGTGCCGCCGGCACTCACACCGAGTAGCCGACTGATCCGTCTTCTCGCATTGGAATGACCTGTAAGTTTCGCGGCTTGTACGGCTGCGACTGGAAGCCCTCGACTTCCAAATCAATACCGATTCCAACGGCGTCGGGAACTGGGATGTATCCGCCATCACGCTGCCACGCCGAGTTGAACATCGCGTTGAACGGCTGTTCATCTTCTTTGGAATACTCCTGCGTAAGGAAGTTCGGAATCGACGTATCGAGACCACAAGCCGCAGCGGTCAACACTGGTCCAAGGAAATTATGAGTAACGACTGCTGAGTGATACGACTCCGCAATTGCAGCGATTTTCTTCACAGCTGTAAAACCGCCAGCTAGACCAAGATCAGGGCGTGCATATTGGCTTCCGCCCAGTTCGAACATTTCTCGGAATTCCCAGATCGAATGCATGCGCTCGCCGTTTGCGACCGGAAGTGTCGTTCGCTGAGCGACTTCGGCCTGCGATTTGATCGAGTCGATCTGCACTGGATCTTCGTAGAACATCGGCTGGAATTCGACCAACTGCTCGGCAAGCGCGATAGCCACCATAGGAGTTAGTTTTCTGTGCATTTCGAGGATGATGTCGCAATCTAGTCCACCACCCTCTCGCATCGCAGCAACGTTCTCACGAGTGTCGTGAATCAGTCGTGGCAACGTCATCGACTGGAAGCCGTCAGGAAGCGGATCTGTCTTGATCGCAGTGAAACCCTGGTCAACCGCCTCACGCGCATTCAGCATTAATCCCTGGGACGTTGTTCCCTGATCAGAAGCGTCAGGTCGAACTCCGCCCATCAACAAGTGAAGGCGAATCTTATTACGAACTTTGCCTCCGAGAAGCTGCCACACCGGAGCATCAAGGTGCTTGCCCTTGATGTCCCACAAAGCAATATCAACTGCGCTCACTGCACCCGATAAAACCGAGCCACGGAAAGGCCCCATTCGGTACATGTACTGCCAATGGTGCTCGATATCAAGTGGGTCTTTGCCGACAAGATAGTCGGCGAACTTCTTCACTACAGCGTCTGTTGCTTCGAGATAACCCCAGCAAGCCGACTGGCCGACGCCAACAAGACCGTTGTCTGTGAATATCCTGACGATCTGGCTGTTACCGGCGAGGATCGATTCAACACGTTCGATTTTCATTTTTTACTCTCTAGCGGTTTTTCCACGCTTCGGACAATTCGGCATGCGGAAGATTCTGTACGGCGACGATCATACTGACTATTTCGACCGAATCTCGGCAATTAGAGCGATTGTTGACTCCATATCGGTGACCCGTGGATGAGATTGGTAGTCAGGGTGACCGTTGTATCGATCAATCAAGATAGGTCGAAGCCCAGCTTGTTCTGCTCCAAAAATATCGGATTCAATCTGATCTCCAACAAAAACTGCCTCGCCTGCTGAGACATCAGCTTTCACAAGCGCAGCTTCAAATATTCGCCTGTCAGGTTTTTCCACCCCCGTTTCGCCCGAAGTAACTGCGAAATCGACGTGACCAGTCAGGCCCATGTCGTCGCACAATCGTTGGCTGGTCGAGTTCATGTTCGACACTACACCTACGCCCAAACCCGACGCTCTTATCCTGTTCAGGCCCTCTATGACGTCAGGAAACAAGGCTATTCGATATTCCTGCTTCCTCACCTCAGACCAAATTTCTCCGGAAAGTGCGAGATCAACTTCATGACCCGCTCCCTGAAGCACCAGTTGCTCGAACCTAGCGAAAAACGCCCATTGTTCGTTCCCGTTCATCGTTCGCACGGGTTTGGTCGCATTTTGGCGAGTCATGAACTCATCTGCCATGTGATACCCAGTGTCGATTCCCGATGCAGTAACTTCTAGCCCAAAGCGCTCAAGGGCCTGAGCCTGTATTTGCTCTCTCGGAGGATCAAACCCTGCCAGAGTGCCGTACACATCGAACAAAACTGCCTTTAGTTCAGACATTCATCGCTCACTTCGTAGCTTTGGTCTTTGGAGCAAATATGTTTCATCTACTTCAATGAACCAATCGGTTGAACGGTCAGCGCACAACCGCCGACCCAACGTGCCCCTGCAGATTTCAACGTGGCAGCTACCGCATTCAAAGTACTTCCCGTAGTAAACACGTCGTCTACTACCAAAATTCGACGATCTGCAATTACACCGACCGAGTCCAAATCCACTTCGAACGCTCCCGAAAGAGCACCGCGCCTTGCAACGGCAGTTGGCTGCTCCGACTGTGGAACAGTATTCGTCGAACGAATCAACAAGTCGCCACGATATTCAACACCCAGACTCTCGGCAAGTTTTTGCGCCAATATCGCCGATTGGTTGTATCCGCGTTCTCGGATGCGTGACTTATGCATCGGCACTGGCACCACGATGTCGAGTTCAGCGCGGCTCATCTGTTCCGTGTTGAACATTCCGCCCAGCACTGAACCGAGCGCTCTCACATCATCGAACTTGAACGCTCGAACAGCCGATCCCATAGGTGATTCGTAAAGATACGAACCGTATAGCCGATCGAGCGATGATCCTTCGATTACGCATCGTGTGCAGGTTCCGGGTTTCGCCAGTGGTTCGGCACATTTCTTGCAAACGTCCTTTGACACAGCAGGAGAGTCAACCAGACAGGCGCTGCACAGCAGTGATCCGTCACGACCGCAATGCACGCAAGTGGGCGGGAAGACCAGATCCAACGCGCCTGACGCTAATTCTCTTAGTGTTGTTATCAATTGGGCATCATCAGATAAAAATCACATTCAAAACGTGCCAACAGACCGTAGACTCACTAGAATAGCGGAGTACCGGGCTGGTGCCTGGTTAATGAACATATTTCCGGTTCGAATTGGGGGATACGTGGAACTTACAATCACCGCCAACAACACGACTGTAACTGAAGCCATCAGGGCATATGCAGAGAAGCGACTCAGCATCCTTGATCGTAGATTCCGTGATCCGGTGCCTGTGTTCCTACAAATACGTAAAGAACAGACCAAGAAGGAAGAAGATCGATACATAGCTGAAGTAACGATCAGACTGACTCGTGGTGTAATTCGAGGCGAGATGCGGGGCGACTCGCCTTACACCGCCGTCGATCACGTTTCCGACACTGTTACTCGGCAAATAAGCCGGTACAAAAATCGCTATTCCGACAAGACACGACGCGCCAGTGAAGGCGGACTCGGTTTAGCAATCGCCGAGCAATTAGCGCAAGAGTCAGTATCTGAAGTTGATAATAGTGGCATTACAACTCTCGAACACGGCCAGCTCGTACGAACAAAACGCCACAAGATGGCATCTGAAACGGTCGAGGACGCAGCCGGTCAAATGGAGCTTCTTGGTCACAATTTCTACGTGTTCCGAAACAAGGAAACCGACGAAATCAACGTGGTGTATCGTCGACACGATGAAGACTACGGCCTGATCGTTCCCGAAGACGTGGAAGCCTAGAACAAGCCAAGTTTGCGCAATGGAATAAGCCGACTCTAGTAGTCGGCTTATTTGTTGAAGACGGTGCTTTTACCTGTCGGCGTATATTCGTAGATCACGACCGGTGTATCAATTCCGTCTGCGATCATCTCTGAGGTCGGGTACACCTGGGTAAGCCCGTTGATATCCATCTTCTCGAACTTCACCAACCCATTTTCTGGATACTTCGCCCGTTCCATCTCGCCGATGTAAACGTACTTCACACCGTATTTATCGAGAGTAGAAATCGCAGTCTGGCGTAGCGGCGTGTCGAAGAATCTATCGACCTCTACACGACGGTTAGAAACCGTCGAAGCGTAGCCAACTCGCTGTTGTCTCTGATGCCAGTCCCAGCCAATAACTGACGGTAGACCGGTGTAGATCGAAACTCGATTGCCCCATCGATACTGATCGCTGAGGCCCTCGATAATCACTGGCGAGCCTTCGATATTCTCCTGCATCCACGTTATTGCATCAAAATCGTACTTCAACGTTAGAGGGCCTTCATGGTCGTTATAAGTAACCGATTCCATGTACGCCATACCGTCGAGAGCCAGACCGCTGAACTCAAATCTCTCGGAGTTTCTATCTCGGGTTCCAAGAACCGGATAAATCATCACGCCGATCACCAATACAGCAAGTCCAGCCATCCAAACGCCACGCGGCGCCCGAACATTGCTGAGTGAAAACTTTCCGGCGACGGCTAGGAACCACAGGAAATAAGCCGAAGCCATCGCAAGCAGTATCCATGCCTGTAGATAGAACTTGAACACTGTATTCATCCGACCGATGTCGTCTTTTACCGTGAACATATCGACCCCGGCTGCGAGTGCCATAGCCATCACGACCATGCCAACCGCCACAAGCGAATATCGCGAGCCGGGCATTCGGGAACCGTAAGCGACCACACCTGCGCCAAGGACAGAAGCACCAACGATAATTACGAATGAGATCGTAGCGAAGCCAGTAAGCGCAAGCGTTGAGACCGATACGGCAACCAGTACGAGCACGATGTGCCATGTCCAACCGCTCGCGCCTGATCCCGGAAGTGGAGCACTCGTCACCCTTGCCAAAGCATCGACGAGTTTCTCTCGCCACATAAACACCAACCAGCTCAGAATCACCAGTAGGAACAACGAGTGGATAACGATGTATCGCCAGAGATCGGTAGTGAACTGGCTTTTTATCACGCCGTTGTTGAACAGTTCGAAATTCGAATGGAACGGCAGGAATACAACGTGCCCGACAACCGCTACAAATACCGCACTCACGCCACCAGCGACAAGTTTTCCAATGAGGGATTTATTGCTCGCCAACAACTGCCCGCCGACTAGGAAACCACCTGCTAATAGGAGTTGAGTCGGAAAATCCCAAGCATTAATAGCCCTGAGCGATCCGATCAAGACGCCAATCACGAACAGACCTGCCAGCGACTCTGCCCAGTGACGCTTTCGACCAATCCTCAGATATGCAGCAATCGTCGCAGCGAACGCCGTTATAGCGATAGGAATCGCAATCAAATGTGCGTGCAAGTCAGCGAACAAGAACGTGAAGAATGGGAACTCGGTGATCTCGTTACCCGGTGATCCTGGAGCCATCATTCTCGAACTACGCCAGAAATCGAAGAACCCGAACTGCCCATCTTGAAACAACGTTCGAGAAGCGCCCTCAAGCACTTGCAGCAGACCGTCGATATTCCCGGCAACAGCCACAAATATGACGGCAGTCAACCCTGCAAATACCGGAGATTTTCGTGACCAGGCAGGGATTCGTCGTGCCCTTAGTGTGAGCTCGGCTAGTCCGCTAACTATGGCGTAGACGCCACCAATCGTGAACATGAACAACAGTGGAACCGCGAGGTTGTAGGCGACCGATGGAACGATACCCGTGAACCGAATCAACGTAGCGATCATGAACTGACCAAAGTAGTAGTAGTTCAAATACCCGCCGGCGTACCAAGGATCGTACGGCGGTATCGTCGAAGATTTCACCACGGCGTTCAGGTAAGCGAAGTCCATCGGCTTCTCGCCACCCTTCCACGGGTGCCAAAGATCGGGATTCGCCGCTCGAATCAGCAAGAACGCAACATACCCAACCAAAAGCAGCAATTCCATCCTGATGAATCGCCGCTTATTAGAACGCAAATGGTTGATGAGATCGCTGCCTGTCGATCGCATCGCCAAATACGAGACCACACCCAACAGAACCACCGCAAGCAAAACGGCAAAGAAACTGAACTGCAATACGTTCACGCTCACCAGAAGCCACGCCGTGGTCGCGACTAACACCAATCCCAACGGCTTTGCGAACAAGTAACCGCCGTCTGGCCACGGCCTGAACACAACGAACGCTATCGGTAGAACGACAAATGCAAATAGCTGTGCTGCCAAATACCAAACAGCCGGAGTAAACCAGTCAGGCATCCAGCGCAGGAAGGTAATCGAACTCCAAGTACCCCCCGATTGTTGAATCTCAGCGCCTTCTTCCGAAAGCAGTAAACCGACTTCGGGTCTCGAAACCTCTCTCATAGCAGGTCCGGTAGCTCCCATTTCGAATTTCAGACGCTGCGCCGAGTAGCCTTCTGTATTTTCGAACACGAACGTTTGCGGATGCTCGTAAACCGAGAAGCTTTCGTCGGCCCAGCCGAATCCAGCGGTGAATAGTCCGCTAGATGGAGGCTCGAATCCCTCAGGAGGGCCGAAATCCAGTCGTGCGAAAGGATCTTCGTAGTAGTCGACACCTAATCCGCCGATATAGCGACTTCCTGAATACGCCAGTTCATAACCTAGTTCGCCCGAGAACATCTTCTGATAGAACTCGGAGGTGACTGGATACCTATCTGGCAAACGAGGAATTGTTGCGTAAAGACGGTTGCTCAAAAGAACAAAATAATCTGACTTCGCAAGCAAAACGCTGAGCTTGTCGAACTTGTTACCGCCTTCGTCGTTATACAACTCAGCCCGCTCGTGCATATCAAGACCGATCACACCAGGAATTCCCTCTTCCCAATGCTCTTGAACTACCTTTGAACCGGGCTCGGCATTCTCACGAAGATAGGTCGAAACGTCGTTCAGCGGATGCTGCCCTGAGTACACATTCATGAACGAGAGCGAGTAATGGACAGTGAATATCAATACCAAAGCAATCGGCAACGCCTGCAGCCAGCGCCTGTTCGGCTGTAGCGATCTAATTACCTCGAAAGCCCACCATAAAACTCGCGCTCCATACAGAATCAGGAACGGCGTGATCGGCATCATGTAACGCATGAACTTCACGTCGAACCAACCGGTAAGCAACAAGTACGGAATAACCCAAGCCAAGATCACCAGATCGGCTTTGCGCTGCGCAAGCACCCCAGCAATCAGCGCGCCTAAAAGACCCAACCAAACGGTAATTCCAAGTACCGGACCAAGCCCCCATGTGCCTATCTGGACCATCTGGTAGACGTATTTGGAGGTATCTGCGTACTGTCTCGTGAAAGGAAAATCGACTTCACGCCGAACCATCTTCCCTTGCGTCGAAATGTTCTCTATGTAAGTCGCAAAATCGATGAACATATACGGCTGCGTTACAACCAAAACAACCAAAATCACGATTCCCGCAATTACCACGTTCTTGAACGCAAGCCACTGTCTTATCGCAGCCTCACCCGATCCAGCGCCGTTCGTATCGAGCCGATCACCGCTGCTCGATGTCGCATAAATCAAATGAGCAAGCACTAAAGCCAAACCAAGCGGAAGCACCGAGAATTTGGTCGCTACTGCAAGCCCGAACATGACACCGGCTAAAACGGAATCACGTCTTCGCCCATGCTCCGCAACTCGAATCGAGTAGTAAATCGTGGCGACAATGAATGTCGTCATGAACGTATCGACCGCGAAGAAATGGCTTAACTGAATCTGTTGAACAGCGAGCGCCGATAGCAACGCTGCCAAAACACCAACGCGATTACCGAATACAGCACGACCAATAAGGAAAATGAAGAACACGGTCGCTGTATCTGATATCGCTGAAAGAGCCCGTCCGGCGTAGCGCAAATCGAACAAGCTCATGTGCTTGAACGGAGCAACGGCCCACTGAACGGACTTGAGCGCGTAGTGCGGCAAGCTACCCCAGTTGAACGATCCCGGGTTCAGCGTGCTCAGTTGTGGATCAGTGAGATTCGCCCATTCGTCGCCTTCAGGAAACTGCAGGTCGTACACCTGAGAAAGGAACGCCCGTTCGTCAGGATGAAACAGCCCGCCTTGATCCCAATTGATTCCGTACAAGCGCAATGCCAGAGCCAGCAACAAGATCGCCGCTAGCGCATAGCGCGTCGAAATCCTCGGCATCCGACCGCTCTTCGCGATCGCGGTTGCCTGAGAGTTCTCAGCAGCTAAATTGTTGATGACAAAGCCAGATTCAGGATTTGAACTAGCTGCGATATCACTCGCGGCGACATTGTTCAGATTTTTCGAATCGACATTCTTATCTTCACGCATGAAGAGGAATTCTATCGGTGTGCATTAGATCAGCGCAGCATATTTCGTACCAGTCGATACGCAAGCAGCGACATTATCGACTCATTCCTTCGGGAAAATCCCAACGATTCTCCGGTTTGACCACCGACGCACCCGCATCTACGCTTGATTCGGTCGTTTACATAACCGCGAAAATTAATAACGGAAAGTCAGCAATCCCACTTGGCCACATCTGAAACTCAGCCGCTCGTCTCTAGTGCGTTCGATCGAACACAACTCCCCAATGGTCTTAGGATTCTCACCAGCACTTTTCGTCACACAAATGCCGTAAGCATTATTTTCCTATTCGGCGCTGGTTCCCGCTACGAAACTCCCGAACTTGCTGGAGCTTCACACCTTTTCGAGCACATGCTCTTTAAAGGAACGCCAACCCGACCAACTCCAAAAGAGATTTCAGAAGTGGTAGAAGGCGTAGGCGGAACGCTCAACGCGTTCACAGATCGAGAAGTTACTGGCTACTGGTGCCGAGTCGCACAGCCTAACTACCGAGACAGCATCGATCTTCTTGCAGATATGACGTTGAACTCGTTCTTCAAAGACGAAGACATCGCCAAAGAGAAACAAGTCGTTTACGAAGAAATCCGTGCGTCGAACGATTCACCAGGAGCCCGTGTTTCGATGCTCCTCGATGACCTACTGTGGCCAGACCAGCCTCTAGGACGTGACATCGCTGGCTCCATCGAGTCAGTTGGTGCAATCACCCGAGAGCAAATGCTCGAATATCTCAAAACCCAATACGTTGGCTCCAACACAGTCATCGCGGTAGCCGGCAACATCGAACACGCCGACGTAGTCGAGCAGATCACCGACGCACTCGGCGGACTTCACGATGGCGAAATACTTCCCATGTTCCCGCATGAGTCGAAGCCTCTAACGAAACGGGTTGCGCTTGAACACCGCCCTACAGAACAAGCCCACATAGCGTTCGGACTCGCTGGTGTCTCTAGCAGCGATCCAGATCGTCACGCACTTTCAATCATGTCGGTCATTCTTGGTGAAACCATGAGCAGCCGCCTGTTCGAAGAAGTACGAGAGCAACGCGGCCTCGCCTACGACATCCACAGCGGCGCACACTTTTTGAGCGACTGTGGCGCATTGGTTGTCGAATCGGGAATCGATCCCGCACGTATCGACGAAGCGATCCCAGTGATACTCAACGAACTCGGAAAAATGCGCGACGGAGTCACTGAAGCAGAGTGGAAGCAAGCTCTCGAACTCACCAAGGGCCGAATGATGCTTCGCATGGAAGAAAGTAGAGCCGTTTCGAGCTTTCTGGGTATCCAAGAGCTTCTACGGAACAAAATCGACACCGTCGACGAAATCATTGCCAAGATTTCTGCCGTAACTCGCGAAGACATCAAACGAGCCGCAAACCGTGTCATCAAATCCGAGAATCTCGTTTTGTCGGTCGTCGGGCCGTTCGACGACGCAAGCCACTTCGAAGAGATGCTCACGTTCGACTAATCCTTCGACCGGGTTCGTCCAACGCACTGCTCTAAACGTAACCGAGTCGCGTTCATTCGGTAATCATCGGATTTTCAAAATAATGAAAAATCGGTTAAGCGCGTAAAAAAAACGCTAGGGGTCGGAAAATAAACCGGCGTAGCTTTCTAGTCATGTTGACAAGACAAGCACCTCCAACCGACTTCAAGTGGCAAGCAGACAACATCCGTGCTCTGCGAACACACCTTGGACTTTCACAAACTGCGCTCTCCCGAGAAATTGGCATTCGGCAGCAGACGATCAGTGAGTGGGAGACCGCGATGTACGCACCTCGGGGAGCCTCTGTCACGATCCTCACCTTGCTAGCAGTCAGTTCGAATTTCCAGTTCGAATCTGAAACTCAGGACGAAGATAAAATTCGACCACTGCTCACCGAGAAACCGGCACGCCCATCACAAGGTCTCGCACCACGCCGACTGGCGGATTCCGGTCCAGTGTCTGCGCGATCTCGACAACCAGCACCAGCCCAGCGATTGACGTTTGAAGCAGCTAAGGCCGCCCAAACAGATCGACGAACCGGTACTTACAACTCGACATACTTTGAGACACCACCGTCAGCTACGGTTCGTCGCCTCGAAGTACCTATGTAACCAGTAGTCGCAATCAAAGCCCGCTAGCTTCCTAAGATTTTCGCGGGCTAGGCATCACACCGATTTCGGCTTTGACACTCCGGCTCCGGTACGAATAGGATTGCGCCACTGATCAACGGAGAGATCGCTTGGCAACGCGTGCATACATTCTCATCGAAACAGCAGTGGGAGAAACCAATGCGGTTTCGAACGCGCTGAAAGAAATGCCGATGATGAAAGCTGTCGATACCGTAACTGGTCCGTTCGACATCATCGCAGTCGTAGAAGCCGACGACCTCTCGAGTATTGGCGATCTGATCAGCGACGGAATGCATGGCATTTCGGGCATCGTAAAAACCATTACGTGTCTGTCGGTTAGAAGCTGACGCACCGAGAGTCCTATCGCAATTCAGCGTGCGGACATTCAAATATTGCGCTTCGACTTCACCCCTGAAGAAAAAGATTTCAAACGACAGCTAAGCTCATTTCTCGATGATGTGCTGCCTACCGATTGGCATGGCCCAGCCGACGAATCGCGCGACGATCACTGGACGCTGAATCAGGACATCAAAAAAGGCCTAGCTGAGCGCGGTTGGCTCGTTATGAGCTGGCCAAAAGAGTACGGCGGCGCTGATTCATCACCAATGATGAACACGATCTTCGCCGAAGAGATGGCGTACAGGCGGGCTCCCGGTCACGATCGTTTTGGCACTCGCATGTTCGGACCAACTCTGATGCGGTTTGGCACCGAAGAACAGCGCAAAAGGCATCTCGGCTCGATAGCACGAGGAGAAATCCAGTGGTGCCAGGGCTACTCAGAACCGAACTCAGGTTCCGATCTCGCCTCGCTCCAAACACGTGCCATCGAAGACGGCAATGATTTCCTAGTTACCGGCGCCAAGATTTGGACATCGCTCGCACACCGTGCCGACATGATGTTCATGCTCGTTCGCACCGATCCCGAAGCCGCTCCCCACAAAGGAATTAGCCTAATACTGGTCGACATGAAATCGCCCGGTGTCGAGGTACTTCCGATCGTCAACATGGCAGGCGTGCACAGCTTCAACCAAGTCGTGTTCGATAACGTTCGCGTGCCTAAATCGAATCTCGTCGGCGATCTAAACGACGGCTGGCGAGCCGGAATGACCGTGCTCAACTTCGAACGCTCAGGAATCGACTACGCCGCGTGGGCACGAGCAGCCCTCGAAGAGATGGTCGACTATGTAAATAGTGATGAAGCGGCCGTGACATCGGCAAAGACCGACTCAACCGTTCGGATCAAGCTCGCCGAGCTTCACATGGAAGTCGAAGCAGCACGACTCATGTGCTACGACGTTTCCTATCGCCAAGGCAAGGGCGAAATACCTTCCTCGGAAGCCTCAATGAGCAAAGTCGCCGCATCTGAGGTTTACCTAAAGGTTCTCGACTACGGTGTAGAAATACTAGGTATGTACGGCGTTCTCGAACCGGGCTCTGATCAGGCTGAACTTCAAGGCAGATTTTTCAAAATGCGCCTGTTTTACACATCAGGCCCAATTCTTGCGGGAACAAACGAAATCCAGAAGAACATCATCGCTCAACGTGGACTCGGCCTTCCTCGTAAATAGGTAAATAGGAACACCAGTTGGATTTTGGACTCACAGAAACTCAAGAACTAATTCGAGCCTCGGCTAGAGAATTCCTCGAAGACCGTTCGAAATCCGACATCGTTCGTGCCGTTGCTGAAGGCGATAACGAAGCTATCTCCTCGCTTTGGAAAGACATCGTCGCTCTCGGGTGGCCGTCACTTACCATCTCCGAAGATCATGGCGGAGCAGGAATGTCGTTTAGCGACTTAGCGGTACTACTCGAAGAGCTTGGTGCGAGCCTCGCCCCCACGCCGTTAGTCGAATCATCGATTAGCTCATGGATTATCGAACGCTTTGCCCCAGACTCGCTCAAATCCGACATGCTGCCCCAAATCGCCAACGGCGACATTCTCATCACCCCGGCGATAGTCGAACAAGATGCCTCATGGGATCCCGAATCGACAAAAGTCGCCGCCACTCGTTCAGGCTCAAGCCTCGTAATAACCGGAGAAAAACGATTCGTTGCCTTCGCTGAACAGGCAACCCATGCGCTTACTCTCGTTCGGATCGACAATGAAGAACCAGTCTTAGTCGCTATCCCAATATGGAAAGCCGATGGCTTCGAGCAAACTCCCGTCGCTCATGCATCAGGCGTTCCCGTTTCGTCACTAACGTTCAACGAGCTAGAAGTACCAGTAGGCAACATCGTCGCCACTGGCAACGAAGCGATCGAAGCAGTTGAAGAACTTACGGCTGCCGGAGGAGTCGCCCGTGCGGCACAGCTCGCCGGGCTAGGCAGAACCGTTGTCGACGCCACCGTCGAATACACAGCCAATCGAGAACAATTTGGGCGACCTGTGGGAACGTTCCAAGCAGTTCAACATCACCTCGCCGAAATGGCAATTGCAGCAAAGCAAGTCAACCATCTCGCATATTCAGCGGCATGGACTTTCTCACAAGAAGGTTATTCCGTAATAGCTGCAGCACAGGCGAAAATTGCAGCAAGCGATAAAATTGCTGAACTATGTTGGACAGCTCATCAGTGCCACGGTGCTATCGGTTTCACTTGGGAACACGACCTTCACCTGTACACTCGAAGAGCACTAGCTTGGAAAACTGACTACGGTGATTCAGCGTTTCATAAATCAAAATTAGCTAGCGCTATGGGTCTATAAGGAAATTACTACTTATGTGGTGGACCGCAGAAGAAGAAAAAAACCAACTACGACACGACGACTGCCTGTTTTGCAAGATCGTCCATGGTGAAGAGCAGTCGACTGAAATCTACTCCGACGATCAGTGCATGGCATTCAACGACATCAACCCTGTCGCAAATGTTCATGTGCTCATCGTCCCTCGTGACCACGTCACCTATCTAACCGGGTCTACTGAGCAGCACGAACAGCTACTTGGTCACCTCATGCGAGTTGGTGCACGAGTAGCACGACTAACTGGCATTTCCGAAGGCGGCTACCGTCTTGCAGTGAACCAGGGAGTCGACGCCGGTCAAATAGTCGATCACCTACACCTACACGTACTAGGTGGCGGACTTCTCGACAAGCTAGGCACACCTCTCGGTCCTTCCTAACAAGCGCGGGAAACGCACAAACTTCTAGCTCGAAACAGGTTCGCCTTGTTCGCCAAGATTGCCAAGATTGTTTAAGGGGCTGAAGAGTTAGTGAAAGTCGGACTCCCGTCTATTTTGTCGGGTACCAGTTACTCGGCATTTAGATTCCGTGAATATCGACTGTTCTGGATAGCCGCAGCATTTTCCAACATCGGCATGTGGTCGCTGGTCTACGGTCGTCTGTTTCTAATGCGATCGCTAACCGGTTCTGAGCTAATGCTCGGACTCGTTGCCACAGCAAACTTATTGCCGGTGTTGATCTTTTCCATGTGGGGCGGCGTCCTCGCCGATCGCTTCAATCGCCTGAAAATCGTTCGATTTACTCGGCTCATGTTCGCCGTGGTCACGCTTGGAACAGGCGTACTTATCCAAAGCGGCTCGATCGAACCTTGGCACATCCTGACGATATCGGCAGTCACCGGCACGCTCCTGGCGTTCGACATACCGTCACGATCTGCAATGGTCGCAACCATAGTTCCAAAAGAACATCTTGCCGGAGCGATAGCGCTCTACTCGATCGTATTCGGAGCGGCTGCAATCGTCGGGCCTATCTTGATCGAACCTCTCGTATCAAGCTGGGGTTACGAAGGGTTGTTCTACATCATCGGAACTTCCTACGTGCTCACCGTCGGCACGCTGATGATGATGAAAACTGAAGGCCACAAAGTAGCCTCAACGAGCCGAACAGCAATACAAGGCTTGCTTCAAGGATTCAGTTATCTAAAAAAACAACGCTCGATTTCATCCGTAATTCTGCTCGGTGTCACCATGGGCTTGTTCGGAAGTTCGTTCGACACGCTTCTGCCCGTATTTGCCGACGAGATTTACGAAACTGGCCTCGATGTTGGTGGGCGTCTACTGCTCGGAGCTGGCATTGGCGGGTTAATCGCCACCACTGCGATCACTCTGATCGGCAAGCGAGTCAGACCTGCGCTCTATCTCATCATCGCCGGAACGGGGCTCGGAGCAGCTCAACTTATATTTGCTCAAATCGATGCAATCGCAATCGCCGTGATAGCCGCTGGGTTTATCGGCGGATTCAAAGTCGTACTAGGAACAATGAACACCACAGTGGTTCAAACCCTGGTCGACGAAGAGTTCCGCGGTCGGGTGATGAGCATCAACCAGCTCACATGGGGAGCCTCGGCACTCGGCGGCCTGTTCATGGGCTACATGGCGCAAGAATTCGACGCGCCAACCGCCATGACCCTCGGCGGAGCAATAGCCATCCTCGCCACGCTACTGGTCGGTCAACGTCTTGTCCGCAGCTTCGGAATCGGGTCAAAACCAAGGCAAGAAACTGGCTCGACAGAGAAAAGCTCGACCTGACTCAACCGTCGTTGATACTAACGCATCACTGTTCAGGCTTTATCGCATAGTTCTCTCTGACCAAATTTCCTAAATTGTTAGTTGCGGCTAGCCCCCTCTGTGGGCATAATGAGCGCGCTCACCTCGGGTACAAAGTTGTACTGTGCCCGAATGGCCAGCCCGGATATTAAAAATAAGCCCGGGGTTTCTAGCTGTTATTTCTGTGTTGCCAGCTTGAACTATCTGAATAAACACACGAAAGGAGAGGGCGCTTGCACCCGTTTGCATACGTTGCCCCAAGCACGGTAGCTGAAGCAGTTGCCGAGCTAAACAAACATGGCGATCGAGCCCGACCACTTGCAGGTGGAACAGACCTGCTGGTCAAGGCACGAGCCAACGTCTGGGAGCTAGATGCCGTTGTCGACATCAAGAACATTCCAGAACTTATGACACTAACCGTAAATGGCAGTGGTCTCAGCATTGGC